>JAFDDA010000100.1 GCA_019311105.1 Deltaproteobacteria bacterium | reverse complement strand
CCGGGGAGCAGAGGCCGGAAGCGCGTCGACCAACGCACCCGCGTTCCGCCGTTCTCGTCCATCAGGATTACGTCGGCGGTGTGGTCGACGAACGGAGCCCCCGCGATGACGGAGTACTCGAGGTGTTCGGAAGGCTTGAAGGCGGTCACGACCTCTTCGAGAGCGAGACCGCTGAGCCGAATGACCCGATGGGCGCCGACCCCATTCGGATCCGGCGAGCCGGCGCTTCGGCGGATCACCTCGCGCGCGGGAAACCACCTGGGCATTGCTTCGTGATCCGCGAGGATCTCCCAGACACGCTCGCGAGGCGCATCGATGTGGACTTCCAGACCGATCTGAATCACGCGATCCCGTCCCGCCTTCTCATTCCCCGATCGAACGGTAGGTCGGTGGGCGCGAATCCCGCAAGCCCACGACACGGGTCGAATCCCCTCCGCACCCGCGGGGGCGGACCGCGCGGCTCCAAGCATATTCCAGAAACCAATACCAATTGCGATGCGTATAATGCCCCGAGCCGATCCACATCCCACCACCCTGCACCCCGGAGGAATTCCATGTTTTCGAAGCCCCGCAACGCCGCCATCGCGTGCCTCGCCTTCGCCTTGGTTGCGGGCTACTTCGTTCTCGGTCACTACCTGTACAAAGTGCCGATCGGGCTGGACCAGTCCGGGTTCATCGCGGGCGAGGCGATGCACTCGATCGCCACTCTCTTCGTGAAGAATCCGACGAATTCGCTCTCGGGCGCCGTGCTGCTGCTCCTCGTGTTCCTGGGGATCGGCGCCGTCTGCTTCTTCGTAGCGCGTACGGCGGTCCGGAACCGCGCAGCCGATGTCGACCCCAGTCGGCGCAGCTTCCTCACCGGCGCGGGAACCGGCGCCGGAGTGGCGCTCGGGTCGATGGTCGTTGCGGGCGGCGTCGCAGCCGCGCGGGGACTGCTCGGCGTGGGTCACGGCGGGAAGGGTTGGGCCGAGATCAGCAAGCACATCAACGACAAGGATGTGGTGTTCACCGATCCGAACTGGCAGGCGCAGTGGAAGGGTTCGCGGGTGCAGAACTATCGGCGTTTCGGGCGCACGGGCTGGAATGTCTCCGACATCGTGCTCGGCACCGGACGCATTCATGACGAAGACGGCGAGAAGGTGGCACGCCTCGCCATCGAGCGCGGCGTGAACTACATCGACACCTCGCCGGACTACTCCGCCGCGGGCAGTGAGAACGCCGTCGGCCGCGCGATCGTCGGAAAGCGCGACCAGTTGTTCATCGCCACGAAGTTCTGCACGCCGATCGGGCACCTCGCTCCGGGGACGTCCGTCGCGCACTACAAGCGGGCGGTGGAAGCGAGCCTCGAGCGCCTCGGCACGGACTACGTCGATTTGTGTCACATCCATTCCTGCGACAGCGTCGAGCGATTGATGGACGAGAACGTCCACGAGGCGTTCGATCAGCTGAAGGCCGAGGGCAAGGTCCGCTTCCTGGGCGTCTCGAGCCACACACCGAATCTCGTCGAGGTGGCGAATACCGCCATCGATTCGGGCCGCTTCGACGTCATGATGCTCGCCTACCACCGCGGCGTCTGGGCGCCGCTGCCTGACATCATCTCCCGCGCGCGCGCCGAGCAGGACATGGGTATCGTGGCGATGAAGACCCTCAAGGGCGCCAAACACCAGGGCCTCGCCGACTTCCGTGACGAGGCCGATGCCTATTCTCAGGCGGCGCTCAAGTGGACCCTCTCGAACCAGGACGTCTCCTGTGCGGTGATCTCCTTTTTCAAGCCGCAACACGTCGACGAGTATCTGTACGCCTCCGGCAAGCAGGTGACGCCGGCGGACGTCGCGGTTCTCGACGAGTACGACCGACGGATCCTGGGGAGCTACTGCGGTCCCCACTGTGGAGTGTGCCTCGGCTCTTGCCCCGAAGAGCTGGCGATCAACGACGTGCTCCGACATCGAATGTATTTCGAGGACTACGGCTGGGAGAAGGAGGGGATGCGCCTCTACTCGCAGCTCGAGAAGAGCGCGGCGGCTTGCGCTTCGTGCAGCGCGCCGTGTCTCGGTTCGTGCCCGGTGGGAGTTCCGATCCAGGAGCGCATGAATGGCGCGCACCGGCTGCTCACCCTCAGCTGAGCCGAAGCTCGACGCTTCCGAGTAGCGGAGTTCTGCGGGGTTGGTTGCCCGGGCCGGGTGGACCCCGTTCTTCCTCCGGGGCCGTGGCGTGGTTGCTGTGCCTAATCGGTGGACCTCCGAAGCGAAGACGATTCGACGCCCGAGGTCAAAGTATCACCGGCCCCTGCGGAAGAACGGGGACTCCACCCGGCCCACACACACCAGCTCGCCGCTCGCGGAACCATCAGGAGTCGAGCGCACCAAACCCCAAGCCCGCTGGGCTCAGATCACTCCCTCCCCCCAGCAAGACTCCCACGTGCGCAGCGGCGGAGGGGGGTCGCCGCCCGACGACGTCGAAGCGAACTACAAAAGCCGAGCTCATCATCGGGGGTAGCCCGCGGAGCATCCTAGGAGGGCGGCGACCCCCCTCCGCCGCTGCGCACCGAGGCAGGCGACGTCAGTCTTCTCCGCCGTGGATGGCGTTGACGAAGGCGTTTTGGAGGGCTTCGCGAATCTTGGCCCGTGTTGCGCTGCCGTAGACTTCGCGGAAGGCCTTGAGGGGAATGATGCCCTTGGCCATGGAGCGGTGGCCGCCACCGACGCCGAGGCCTTCGACGACGCGCCGCACGACGTCGCCCGCCGCGCGTACGTAGCCGACATTGCGGACCGAGAAGACGAGGTCGGAGCCGACGGTGCCCGCGGCGATGGACCACTCGGCGCCTTCGGCCTGGAGGCCCAGATCGGCCACCTGCGGGATCACGTCCTCGCCGACCCGCCCCAGGACGAGCAGGTGGATGCCGTCTTCCACAGCGGTCCGTGACAGTGCGCGGCCCAGCGCTCGCAGGCCGTCGGTGGGCAGTGCCGGGCGTTCGATTCTGCGCAACAGCGCCGGGCTGTGGTTGGCGTGCAGGAACGCGAAAGCAGCCATGTCGTCGCTGCTGGTCTCGCGCCCCAGTAGCTGGGTGTCGCTCTTGATGCCGTAGAGGAGTGCCGTGGCGAGGCGCGCCTTTACCTCCATGCCGGCGGCCCGAAGGTACTCGGTGAGGATCGTGGAGGTGGCGCCGTAGGAGGTCCGGATGTCCCGGATCACGGTGTCGTAGCCGCTGCGCTCCGGATGATGATCGATGACGGCGTCGACCGAACGCACCCGCGCGGGCGGGTTCTCGCCGAAGACCGTCGGCTGTACATCGATCAGGGCGAGCCCGTCGAACTCGTCGAGATCCTCGGGAGTCACGGTGCGTACATCGATTCCGAGGGCCTCGATCATCGCCCGGTTCTCCGGGCGTTTGACTTCGCCGAACGAGATCAGGGGGGCGGTCGGCCGCTTTCTACCCAGCAACACGCGCAACGCGTAGCCGCCGGCGATGCCATCGGGATCCGGATCGGGCTGCAGCAGGATTCCGATCCGCTCGCGTGGCTCGAACAGAGTGCGCAACTCGACGACGCGTTCGAGGTTGGCCAGATGTGCGAACTCTTCGTCGATGTCGTCGCGGATCAGCGACCGCAAGCCCGTGCGCAGCAGGCAGCTGTGGTTCGGCAGGTCCTCGGTCTCGACGCGATCGGAGAGCAGCAGGATGGGCGCTTCGGGGACGGCCTCGGAAATTACGGAGATCGCCGCCCGAGCGAAGGGCAGATCCTCGGTGACCAGGGCGAACTCGTCACCGAGCTTCGGGTTTAGCTTCAGAATCGCTTCGGGAGTCAGGCCACCCTGCAGCGAGCGGAAGCCCAGCGGACGCGCGCGCGGCGCGTCCTCGCGCGGCACCCACGTGAGCACCTCGTCCTCGGCGGCGCCGATGTGGCCCCAGAGCCGGGCGAGATCTACTCCATCACAGAGAATGATGCGGCGCGACAATCCCGCCCCCAGTCTCTCGATGCCCGGCTCCCGATCAACGAGGGGACGACCGCGCGGCGAAATGGCTTCGAATCATCCGATCTCATCGTCTCCAGCGGCGTACCGCCCGGCTCGGCCGGCGAATTCGATCGCGACGCTGCAGTGTAGCGAGAACCCGAACCCCGTGAACCGGTGCTCGGCCGGCATCAGCCCCGTGGGGATCCGTCGGGGAGGGGGACTCCGGGCGCCCTCCAGCCGTCGGGGGGGGGGGGGCCGAGCGGGGTCGGGTCTGGGGCGAATGCACTTCGGGGCAAAAGATACTCCCGCAACCCGTGGAAATGCCGATTGAGAGTTCTCGCTTCGAGGCATAGGGTATGAGAAGTACGCGATGCGGCGGCGAAGAGGAGACCGAGGCCTCGCTCTCGTCGGCCGAAAATTTCGCCGCCAAACGCGTATCCGCAACAGCGCCGGTGAGAGCGGGCGAGAAGAATCGTAGGGTGACACTCGGCGTGAACGTCGGTGGCCGTGCGAATCTCGGCGCGGGGAGCTTTCTCGGACCCGGGAGCTTCCAACAGAAGAGCGGAGTCCGAGAGGAGGCCGTTCGGGTTAGGCTGCCGGTGGGGCCCTCTCTCTTGCAGGGACGACCGGAACACCGGAGCAGGCCCGAACCTCCTCGATGGTGCTCAGCAGTCGTATCCGTGCTCTCGCCGCGATTGCGAGGGTGACGAACGGGGCGCCACTCCGCTGAACCCCAAGGGCCTGCCCCGTCGGAGGCCCGAGAAAATCCCGCCGCCTCGGCACTCTCCCAGCCCCCGGCCGCCCCCCGGCAGCCGGGGGCGATTTTTCCGGCGGGACCGACGTCGCTACAATGGCCCGGAACCTTCTGCGTCGTCAAAGGATCCGTTCTTGCCCCAGGTGAAGATCCCCCCCCCGTACCGAGGCCCCACCAGCGGTCGTGCGCTGATCGAGGTGCCGGGCACCAGTATCCGTGAGTGCATCGAGGCCGTGGAGCGCGAGTGCCCCGGCTTCGGCGAGCTGGTGATCGACGCCACCGGCCGGCTCCAGAAGTTCGTCACCCTCTTCATCAACGGCGACGAGGTCGCCCGGGACGACCTCGACGCCGCCGTAAGATCCGACGACCAGATCGAAGTACTCGCCGCCATCGCCGGCGGGTAGCGCGCCCTCAGACCCATCTCTTTGGTATGCTTCGGCTCCTGAATTCCAAGCCCCAACACGCACCGATTGAAGGAGGCACCCCGATGGCTGGACCGAGTGGAGATCGACTGATACGGGTCGACATGGGCAATCAGACGGTGACAATCGAGCCGTTCCCCGACGAGTGGAAGATGCTCGGCGGCCGAGGACTCTCGGCCAAGATCCTCCTGGCCGAGTGCGACCCGCAGTGCGATCCCCTCGGGCCGGACAACGTGCTGGTGATCGCGCCGGGCGTGCTGGCCGGAACCGCCGCTCCTACTTCCGGACGAATCTCCATCGGTGGCAAGAGCCCGCTGACGGGCGGCATCAAGGAGGCGAACGCGGGCGGCAATCCCGGCCAGGACCTGATGAAGCTCGGCTACCGGGCCATCATCGTGAAGGGCCAGCCGGCGGACACCGACGTGACCTTCGCCCTCGACGTCACTGCCGAGGGCGCCAGCGTCATCGAGAACCCCGGCGCCAAGGGCATGTGGAACTACGCGCTGATCGACTACCTGGCGGAGAGCTACAGCGACAAGGCCTCGTTCATCTCCATCGGCCCCGCGGGCGAGATGCAGATGAAGGGCGCCTCGGTCGCCTGCACGGATCAGGATGCGCGTCGCCCGGCCCGCCACGCCGCCCGCGGCGGCCTCGGCGCGGTCATGGGCAGCAAGGGGCTCAAGTATGTCTCCATCGAAGCCGGCGGCTCGCGGGTGCGGCAACCCGCCGAGAAGAAGGACTTCGCGGCGATGTGCAAGAAGTACACGAAGGGCTACCTCGACGGCCCGCAGATGTTCAAGTACGGCACGTCGTCGATCACCAGCGTGGCCAACATGCTGAACACCTTCCCGTACAAGAACCGCACGGAGGGGCAGTCCCCCGACATCAAGACCCTGGACGGCAAGAACATCGTCGAGAGCTTCGAGAGCCGCGGCGGCGGCATGCACAACTGCCTCACCGGCTGCATCGTGCAGTGCAGCAACATCGTCCACGACGCGGACGGCAACTACAAGACGTCGGCCCTCGAGTTCGAGACTCTCACCCTGCTCGGCTCCAACTGCGCCATCGAAAGCTGGGATGACGTCGCGGACCTCGACCGGCTGTGTGACGAAGTCGGCCTCGACACCGTCGAGACCGGCGCCGCCATCGCGATCTATATGGATTCCGGCAAGATGAAGTACGGCGACGCGGAGGGCGCGAAGAAGCTGCTCGCGGAGATCGCCGAGGGCACAGAGGTTGGGCTGGCCATCGGCAACGGCGCCGATGCCACCGGCGCGCTCACCAAGCACCACCGCGTGCCGACCGTCCGTGGGCAGGCACTACCGGCGTGGGACCCGCGCCCGCTGAAGGCGACGGGCCTCACCTACGCCTCCGGTCCCATGGGTGCCGATCACACTGCCGGGCTGATCGTGAATCCCGGCCTGCCCGAAGAGGAGTGGGTGCGGAAATCACAGGAAGTCCAGATGGTGAACGCCGTCTGTGACTCCTCGGGGTTCTGCCAGTTCCTCCAGCCGACCCTCGACGACATCCGTGCGTTCTACGGTGCGTTCTACGGCGAGGAGATCAGCCGCGAGCAGATCGGCGATCAGGCATGGCAGATCCTGTCGGACGAGTGGGAGTTCAACGAGCGGGCCGGTTGGACCAAGATCGATCCGATGCCGGAGTGCATCAAGAAGGATCCCATCGGGCCCGCGAATCTCGTCTGGGATGTTTCCCAGGAGCTCGTCTCGCAGGTCTACGAGCGCCTCGAGGCCAGCGAAGAGCTCTTCACGTCGAAGGCAGCCGGCTGAACCAGACAGGCAGGGCGAGACTTCAACGAACGGGCAGGGGGGTTGCACCCTGCCCGTTCATTTTTGAGAGGCACGATGCGCGACGTCCGCATGAAAGGCTTCGCCGAGCGCGCCGATGTCGAAGAAGTGGCTGCCTTCCTGCGCGAGCAGGTGCGCGTGCTCCCGGCTGAGGAGGTCGCGTTGCTCGAGTGCGTCGGCCGCGTGTTGGCGGCGGACGAGCGCGCCGAAGTCGACGTCCCCGGCTTCGCCCGCTCCGCGATGGACGGCTACGCGCTGCGCGGAGAGGAGACCTTCGGCGCGTCGGCTTACAATCCGATCGCGTTCGAGGTCGTGGGTGAGACGTTGCCCGGTTCGCCATACGCCGGCGAGATCCAGCCGGGAGCCGCGATTCGAATCATGACCGGCGCTCCCATTCCCGACGGAGCCGACGCCGTGGTGATGGCCGAGGTCTGCAGCGAAGTCGCTGGCCGTGTCGAAGTTTCCGAAGCGGTAGCGCCGCGCAAGAACGTGGGAGCGGTGGGGGAAGACATCCGCCGCGATGACATCGCGCTGCGGGCCGGACGCCGCCTGCGGCCCCAGGACGCCGGCCTGTTGGCGTCGATCGGCGTGGCTCGGCCCGCATGCGTCCGCCGCCCGCGGGTGAAGTTGCTGGTCACGGGCGACGAGCTGCTTCCGGCCGGGAGTCGCCCCGCTGGAGTGCACATCGTCGACAGCAACTCCGTGATGTTGCGCGCCCTGGTCGCACGCGACGGCGGCGTCGACCTGCCATTCGAAATCCTGCCAGACCGGCCCGAGCGGATTCGCGAGGCGCTGAAGTTCGCCGACGCCGACGTCGTGCTCGTGTCCGGCGGAAGCTCGGTCGGGGCGGAGGACCACGCACCACGCCTCGTCGCCGAGCTGGGCCGGCTGGACTTCCACGGCATCTCGATGCGCCCGTCGAGCCCGGCGGGGGTCGGAAGGATCGACGGCCGTTTCGTCTTCCTGCTCCCGGGAAATCCGGTGAGCTGCCTGTGTGCCTACGAGTTCTTCGCCGGTCCGACCGTTCGCGCCCTCGGCGGCCGCTCGCGCCGCTGGCCGCACCGACAGGTTCGCCTGCCGTTGGCCCGCAAGATCAGCTCGGCGGTGGGTCGCACGGACTATGTCCGGGTCGCCGTCGAAGGCGGAAGCGTCGTTCCCATCGCGACGTCCGGCGCTTCGATTCTGTCGTCCACGGTGCGTGCCGACGGCGTCGTGATCGTGTCGCGCGAGCACGAGGGTATGCCAGCCGGCGCCGAGGTCGAAGTCCTGCTCTACGACGACGAATCAGTCGACGAGGGCAGCCCGTGAAGCAGTCGCAGTTTCTCGAGGTCCTGGACCGAGACGAGGCTGAGCGTCGCTGGCGCGAGGCGATCGATGTGGCGCCGCTCGCCTCGGAGACCGTCGCCCTCGAGCACGCCCTGGGCCGTGTGCTCGCCGAAGACGTCCGGGCCGAGGTCGACGTCCCGGGTTTCGATCGCTCGAACATGGACGGCTTCGCCGTCCGCGCCGAGGACACCTACGGCGCCAGCGAAGACCACCCGGGCCGACTCCGTCTGAATCCGGAATCGGTTCCCACGGGCGTCGTTCCCGGCGACGAGGTCGGGCCCGGGTCTGCGACCTCCATCGCCACCGGCGGCATGTTGCCGCGCGGAGCCGACGCGGTGTTGCCAGTGGAGTTCACCGACATCGAGGAAGAGTCGGTGATCGTTCGGCGTGAACGGGTGCCGGGCGCCGCAGTCAGTTTTGCCGGCACCGACATCGGCGCGGGTGAGACGGTGCTCTTCTCGGGGGTCAGACTGACGTCACGCGAAACCGGCGTGCTGGCCGCCGTCGGAAGGAACGTCGTGCGGGTCGTGCGCCGGCCGCGCGTTGCGATCCTCTCCACCGGGGACGAGATCGTGCAGCCCGGCGAGGCGATGCGCCCGGGTCTCGTGTATGACAGCAACGGTCGAATTCTCGCCGATGCGGTAACGGAACTCGGCGGCGATCCGAAGTTCTTCGGCGCGTTCCGCGACGACGAGAAGGCGTTGCGCGCAGCTCTCGAGAGCGCTCTCGCGGACGCCGACCTGGTGCTGCTCTCGGGCGGCACCTCCAAGGGAGAAGGTGATCTCAACGCGCAGGTGGTGGCCGATCTCGAGCCGGGGATCATCGTCCACGGCGTGGCCCTCAAGCCGGGCAAGCCGATATGTCTGGCCGCCTGCGATCGTCGCCCGGTGGTCATTCTGCCTGGCTTTCCGACCTCCGCGGTCTTCACCTTCCATGAATTCGTCGCCCCCGTGATTCGCGAGCTGGCGGGAATGGCGGCGGACCAACGCGAAATCGCTTCTGCCCGGCTCGCGCAGAAGGCTGTGTCCGAGCGCGGTCGCCTCGAATACCTGTTGGTGGGTCTCGTCCACAAGGGTGAGGCTGAACTCGTGGCCTACCCCATGGGCAAAGGCAGCGGCAGCGTCACCGCTTTCAGTCGTGCGGACGGCTTCGTCCGTATCGAGCGCAACACCGAAATCGTCGAAGCCGAAACGCAGGTCTCGGTTCATTTGCTCGCGCCGGATCTCCCCGTCGCGGACCTGGTGGTCGTGGGCAGCCACTGCATTGGGCTCGACCTGATCGCCGGGGCACTCTCGCGGGACGGCTATCGCGTCAAGGTGATCGCCGTGGGCAGCCAGGGTGGCCTCGCGGCGGCGCGCCGTGGCGAGTGCGACGTCGGCCCGATCCACCTGCTCGATCCCGAGACCGGGACCTACAATGCTCCCTTCCTCGACGCTTCGCTAAAGCTTCTTCCGGGCTACACGCGGAACCAGGGCGTGGTCACTCTCGCAGACGAGACCCGCGGGACGGACGAACTCCTGGACGATCCGACGTTGCGGATGGTGAACCGCAACCGCGGCAGCGGCACCCGGATCCTGATCGACGAACTCCTCGCGGATCGCCGGCCCGCGGGTTATGCCCACGAACCCCGCTCCCATTTCGCAGTGGCCGCGGCAATCTCGCAGAAACGCGCGGACTGGGGAGTCACCATCGACACGGTTGCGCGACAGGCGGGCCTGCGGTTTCGTTCCCTGCGCGCCGAGCACTACGACTTCGTCGTGCCGGCGGACCGCTGGGACCGACCCGCGGTTCGGGCTCTGCGTCGCTTGCTCGCCGCGGGCAGCCCATTGCGGGGGGAGCTGTCGGCCCTTGGCTTCGGCCCCGCCGACGACGACCCGGCCTAGGCAGGTGAGGAAGATTTTGGCGAGAACGCTGCGCAAGGGAACCCGCCTGGGAAAGTATCGATTGGAGCGTCGCATCGATCGCGGCGCTTCGGCCGAGGTGTGGAAGGCGCGCGACACCGTCGAAAACCGCGTCGTCGCCCTCAAGATCATCAACGAGAACGCGGTAGAGGAGTGGGGCCGCAAGGCCGTCGAGAAGGAGGCGCGGATCGCGAGCCGCCTCGACCATCCCAACATCGTCGCCGTGCGTAACGCCGACTGGATCGAGGGCCGCTGCATCATCGCCAGCGATCTGGCCGTTGGGAACCTGGCAACCTACTCGCGTGCCCGGCGGTCCAGGGCGGTGGCCCTGCAGATCATCCGCGACGTCTCCGCCGGGCTGGCCTACGCCCATGAAAAGCGTCTCATTCACCGCGACGTGAAGCCCGAGAACATCATGATCTACGCCGACGGCCGCGCCGCCCTCGGCGACTTCGGAGCGGCTCGCTTTTCGAAAGGCGCCACCCGCGCCTACAACACCGACGCCGGAACCCTGGGGTACATGGCTCCCGAGCAGGCCTACGGGCGGGTGCGTCTCGCCTCGGACGTATTCTCCCTGGGACTCATCGCCTACGAGGTCATCACCGGCATCCTGCCGATGTGGCCCTTCGAGTGGCCGCCCGAGCGCTTCGAGCAGTTCGTGTTGAAGGTTCCGGAGCCTGTGCGCCCCGTTCTGCGCAAGGCGGCGCGGTTCGATCCGGAGCTTCGTTACAAGGACGCGGTCGAGATGCACCACGCCCTCGAGCATGCCTTCGCCCGCGCCGAGCGGCCGCAGCCGCAGCCGAAGAGTCCGCCGCGCCGCCGGCTGCGTCCGGCGGACCCCACGCCCCTCGAGATGCACGCCGAGGCTTTTCGGCGCGCCCACGGGAAGGGCCTCAGCCTCCGCTACGGCTGTCATCGCTGTGGCGGCCCCATCGCCGAGGCGATGAAGTATTGCCCGTGGTGCGGCGACGGTGACAACTCCTTCCGGGAGATCACGAACTCTTCCCTCGTTTGCCCCGATTGCGAAAAAGGGGTCCGTCCGGAATGGAATGCCTGTCCCTGGTGCTATTCGGGGCGGTTCGAGAGCGACGGACGCAAACCACCCAGGGATCCGCAGGCCGTGCGCAGCTGTACCGCCCGCGGCTGCGAGGGCCAGCTGCGCCCCTTCATGCGCTATTGCCCGACCTGCAAGCAGAAGCCGCGCCGGATCTGGTCCCACAAAGACCTACCCGACCGCTGTCCACGTTGTCGGTGGCCCACATCCCACGCCTTCCTGCGCTTCTGTCCCTGGTGCGGGCGCCGCGAACCGCGCGCCGGAGCGTTTCGAGCGGGACGGCGCTGATCATCGGGGCCGACGCAGTCGGCCGCGGAGGGACCTCAGGCGTCAACGGCTCTTTAGGCCCCCAGACCTAGTTGGACCAATAGATGTACTCGTCGTCGGGCGCATCGGATTGGGTCAGATCCTTGTCGATGTTGATCGCAGTCGATATCTGACGCGGCCAGGCCGGTGGGGCTTGCTCGGAATTGTGTACCGCCAACGCGGCCGTCAACTCCGCGAGCTTCTCGGGTCGCTCGCCCGAAAGGTCGTGCTGCTCGGTGGGGTCGGCCTTCATGTCGAAGAGCCACGAGCGTCCGGGCGGATCGCTGACATTGAGCTTCCAGCCGTCTACGAGGGCCGTCTGCGAAGCGCCGCTGCGCCAGAAGAGCGCCTTGTGGGGTACGCCGGCGTTCTCGCCGGTCGCGAACGGCACGAGATCGACGCCGTCCATCTTCCGGTCATCGGGCATCGACGCGCCGCCGGCCGCAGCTGCCGTGGCATACATATCGAAGTGATGCACTGGGCTGGTGACTTCGGTTCCCGCTTTGATCCGTGCCGGCCATTTCGCAAAGTACGGAACATGGATGCCGCCTTCGAAGAGGGTGATCTTCCAGCCGCGGAATGGATGGTTGACCGCGGGCAATCCGATATAGCCGGCACCGCCGTTGTCCGAGGTGAACAGCACGAGGGTGTTGTCATCGAGTCCGTTGCGTTCGAGGGCTTCGAGCACACGTCCCACGCCCCGGTCGAGGCTTCGGATCATGGCCGCGTAGACGCGCAGGCGATGGTTCTCGATGTGAGACAAGGCCTCGTAGTCCTTCCGTGCTGCTTGCAACGGAGTGTGTGGCGCCCAATGGGCGAGGTAGAGGAAGAACGGGCGATCCTTGTTGGCCTCGATCACCTCGACGGCCTGATCGGTGTAGTAGTCGGTCAGATAACCTCCCGGCTCGAAGGCCATCTCCCCGTTGAAGGCGGCCGCAAACCGCATCGCCGCCCACAGGAAGCGGTCGATGGGGTCGAAGTCCTGCTTCGAGTTGACCACGTCCGGATCGTCCTCGGGCAGGTAGAGGCCGCTCGCCATCAGCAGGCTTTCGTCGAAGCCCTGATCGTGAGGCGCCATGCCTCCCGAGCGACCGAGGTGCCACTTGCCGATGTGAGCCGTGTGGTAGCCCTGGCCGGCGAGCAGTTCGGCGAGGGTGATCTCCGACGCGGGCATCCCCATGTCTTCGTAGGCGACCCGCTCGGCATCCTCATAGGAGATGATCTCGCGCAGACGATCCGGGCTTCTGCGGGCGAGCGATACGAGCTGCATCATCCCGGGCGGCGTCGGCGTAAACTCGAAGCCGAAGCGGGTCCCGTAGCGGCCGGACATGAGTGCTGCCCGGGAGGGCGCGCAGGTTCCATTGGCCGCATAGCCGTTGGTGAAGTTCACACCCTCGGCAGCGATCGAGTCGATGTGGGGCGTGGGGACGGTGCCACCCGCAACTCCGCCACCGCCGAAGGTCAGGTCGTTCCAGCCGAGATCGTCGGCGAGGATCAAGACGATGTTGGGCGGTCGCTCGCCGGGCGTTCGCCCCTGTGGGTCGACTCCGGTCGACCAGTCGATCTCCTGATACGGCCCGACCGGAATCCGCCGCTTGACCGCGAACCCGACCCCCTTCAGGACGATTTCCTCGCGATTCAGATAGGCGAACGAGCCCATCAAGAAGATCACGGCGACGATCCCGATTCCCCATCTGGCGCTTCGACTCATCTCGTGTCCTCCTCCTGCCGAAGCCGGGTTCCGGGACCGCCTCATGGCAGAGACCTTTCGGATCGAGGCAATTCGGCGAAGAGCCGCTTTGATTCCCAGTGGACCTTCTATTGTCACTCAGAATGACGTTATAGGATTTTCAGATCGAAGCAACGCCAACGGCTGGTCGACCGTTGTCCACTTGACGGGCCGGCGGCGGCCTGACAATATGGCAGTCTTACTGACAATAGGTGCGGATCGCGCCGAAACGGAAAGGAACGGCTTTGTCGAATGACTTCGTGATCTACGGCATGAAGGGGTCGCCCTTCGTACGCAAGGTGCAGGTGATGCTGGCCGAGAAGGGCATCGCCTACGACTTCGAGATGGCCAGCCCCTTCCCGCCTCCCGATTGGTTCATCGAGATGAACCCGGCCAAAAGGATCCCCGTCCTGCGCGATCGCTCGGTCGGTACCGAGGGTCCCGCGGGAACGATCCCCGATTCGTCGGCCATCTGTCTCTACATCGAGCGCAAGCATCCCGAGCCGGCGCTCTACCCCACCGATGCCTTCGAGTGCGGGCGAGCAGCCTGGTACGAAGAATTCGCCGACAACGACCTGGCCGGTCGAGTCGGTCTCGGGTTGTTCCGCCCCATCGTGATGGCCCCGATGATGGGGAAGGAGCCCGACGTCGAGACTG
>JAFDDA010000001.1 GCA_019311105.1 Deltaproteobacteria bacterium | reverse complement strand
CGAAGCCCGCCTGGCCCTGGCCTGCGTCTACGAGCAGAAGGGCGAGTGGACGCGGGCGCGAGGCCTGGCAGAAGGGGCCCGCTCCGTGGCGAAACCCGGCCACGGCCGGCTCGACGCGACGACGCTCGGCAAGCTCGCGAACCTGCACGCGACCCTCGGGGACGCCTACCGGGAGGTCGGCGAACCCGTCGAAGCCGCCCTCGCCTACCGCAAGGCGTTGGAGCACGGCCCGGCGTTCCACGACATCCGCCTGCGTCTTGCGATCGCGCTGCGCGAGGCGGGCCGCCCGGCTCAGTCGATCGACGAACTCGAACGGATCCTGCGCGTCGACCCGCTCCAACACGGCGCACGCGTCCAGCTCGGCGTGACACACTGGAGCGTAGGCCGAAACGCCGAGGCACGCGCCGAGTGGGAGGCCGCTCTCGAGTGCGACCCGAGCCTCGACGAGGCCCGCACGTATCTGCGGATGGCAGGCGGCCCGTCACAGAAAAGTGACGCAGGTCCGTAGGGTTCCACGCGCTGGTTGCGAGCCGAGCCGGGGTGCGGCCAGACGCCCCCTCTTTACATCGACCCCATTTTCTGAGAAGGATCAGGTGTGCGCTCTCGCCGGGCGCCGCACGGCGAGAACGCCCAGACAGGGGGTGTACGCCATGCACAACATTCAACGCGTCCTTCGAAGCCAGCACGTCATCCATACCTCGCCGGACAGCACCGTCTTCGAGACGGCGCGCCAGATGGCCCTGCGCGGCATCGGCGCCATGGCCGTCGTCGAGGGGGAGCGACTCGTTGGGATCTTCTCCGAGCGCGACCTGATGACGCGCGTCGTGGTCCCGGGCCGCGATGTCCGCAGCGTGCGCGTGTCGGACGTGATGACGCGCGATGTCGTCACGGCCGGGCTCGGCGACGACCGCGAATCGGCCATCGACAAGATGCGCAACGCGGGGTGCCGGCACCTGCCCATCGTCACCGAGGGACGTGTGATCGGCATGATCTCGATGCGGGATTTGCTGCGGGACGAGATCGAAGAGCAGGGCGAAGAGATTCGGAGCCTGCGGGCCTATCTCTACCAGCAACCGCCGGCGTAGGGCCCATGTAGGGCGCGGCCGGGCCCGATGAGGGTTCCGGCGAAATAAAGCGCAGCCCGCCCGGGTGTCCCGCGCCATCGAGGCGCACCAACGCGAGCCATTCGCCGGAACCCTCATCGGGCCCGGCCGCCTGCGCCGAGTTGGGCCGGTAGAGGTAAGTCCTCAGGCTGTTCGGTAGATTCGTGGCGGGGGGTTCTCGTGGCGGCAGTCGATGTCTTGGCGCTCGGGATCTTGACGATTGCGGCGGCTCGCGGGTTGCTGATCGGGATGATCCGAGAGGCGTTCTCGCTGGTGGCGCTGGGCGGGGCCATCATTGCGGTTCGGTTGTTCACGGATCCGTTGGCGGCGTGGCTTCGTACCGAAGCCGGCGTCGGCTGGGGCGACTTCACGCTGCGGGTCGGGTCGGGCGTGCTGCTCGTCATCAGCGTCGTGGGCGCGGTCGTCATCGTGGGGAAGATCGTGAAGCGCGGCGTCCGAGCGGCGGGCCTCGGCTGGGCGGACCGACTCGGGGGCGGCTTGCTCGGGACGGCAGAAGGGCTGCTGGTGGTCGGGTTGATCCTGGCGGGCGCGGCGGCGGCGGTCGGGCGCGATCACATTTCGCTCGTGGATTCCCGAGCGCTGGCCTTCATCGACGAGGCGCGTGGAGTCACCTCCGGTGGCGAACTCGGCGGCGTCGATGTCGCGGCCCCACCCTTGCCCTAGGCGGCGGGCACGTCGATCCAGCGGCCGTGTTTTCGGATCAACTCGACGAGCCGGTCGTCGGCTTCGGCCTCGGGGACGTTCCGCTCGACGAGTTCCTTGCCAACGTAGAGGTTGATCCGGCCCGGGCCCGAGCCGACGTAGCCGAAGTCGGCGTCGGCCATCTCGCCGGGGCCGTTCACGATGCAACCCATGATCGCGAGCTTCACGCCCTCGAGGTGGCCCGTGCGGGCCTGGATGCGTTCGGTGACTTCCTCGAGATCGAAGAGCGTGCGACCACAGGATGGGCAGGAGATGAACTCGGTCCACGTCGTCCGCTGGCGCGCGCCTTGGAGGATGCGATAGCCGAGCGAGAGCGAGCGGCCCGGGTCCTTGCCCGCGGGCAGGACGATGGCGTCGCCGAGGCCGTCGCAGAGCGGCGCGCCGAGATCGATGGCCGCAGCGAGAAGCGCCGCCTCGTCGTCGGCCTGCGAACCGAGCCCGATGTGACGCAGGACGATCGGATGCCCGGCGCCGCGGGCACGCAGCTGCGCCGCGAGCGTCCGGGTCGCATGAACGGGCGGCCAGGCGCCCGTCGAGAAGAGCAGATCCATCCGCCCCCGAGCGGCGTCGAGCACGGCATCCACCTGGCCCGGAAGGGCGACGAGCGCACCGTCGAGGCGTAACTCGACGGGGCGATCGAGGCCGAGCGCTTCGGCCGGGTCCTCACCCGGGGCCAGCGGCACCACCCAGCGCGCGGCCGACGGAACCTGGCTCGAAAGCGAAGGGGGGCCCACCACTGCGAGGGGCGCGTCGATGTCAACCAGGCGCAACTCCGCTGCGAGGGTTTCCACGCGAGCGGCATCGGCTTCGCTGCGAACGTTCACCGTGAGGCCTTCGCACTCGATGTTCGGGGCCGCGGCCAACGAGACGGCCAGCCGGCGAGCCAGCCCCGCCGCGTCTTCCGGCACATCGCCAAGCTCGAGCTCCGCCCGCACCGGCGCTTCGCCACCGATCTCGCATCCCGCCCGGACGAAGTGCGACGCTCGGCGAACGTGGTCGAAGGGGTCGTCGCAATAGCCAGCTCCGGGCTCTGGCGCTTCGACCTCGGGTTGCTTCGAGCGCGCCTCGTAGCAGGCCGCGAGAGCCCGCGCGACGGGCACTTCCTTCACCGGGTGCTCGGTCAGCGACACGCGGATCGTCTCGCCGATGCCATCCTCGAGCAACGCGCCGATCCCGATGGCGCTCTTCACGCGCCCGTCCTCGCCCGAGCCGGCTTCGGTCACGCCGACGTGGAAGGGATAGGAGGGTTCGCCCGGTGCGCGCTCCTCGAGCCGTGCGGCCAACAGCCGGTAGGCCTGGATCGCCACCTGGGGGTTGCTCGACTTCATGCTGAAGACGACGTCGCGGAAACTCTCGCTCTCACACACGTCGAGGAACTCGAGAGCGGATTGCACCATGCCTTCGGGCGTGTCGCCGTAGCGGTTCATGATGCGGTCGGCGAGAGAGCCGTGGTTCGTGCCGATGCGCAGCGCCCTCCCGAGCTCTCGACAGCGCTGGACCAGGGGACGGAAGCGTTCGGCAACCCGTTCCACTTCGGCCCGCCACTCTGCGTCCCCGTATTCGCGCACGGCGAACTTCTTCTTGTCCGCGTAGTTTCCGGGGTTCACGCGGACCTTCTCCACATGTTCGGCCGCCACCATCGCGGCATTCGGCGTGTAGTGGATGTCGGCCACGAGCGGGACACGGACGCCGCGCCGGTCGAGCTCGGCCCGGATCGCGGCCAGAGCCTCGGCGTCCGTGATCGAGGGCGCCGTGATGCGAACGATCTCGCACCCGGCCGCGGCCAGCTGTTCGGTCTGCTCGACCGTCGCCGCCACGTCCTGGGTGTTCGTCGTGGTCATGGACTGGATGCGGATCGGGTTCTCGCCGCCGATGCCGACATCACCCACGAGCACTTCACGCGTGGCGCGCCGCCGCGGGGCGAACGGAGAGGTCACATAGGGCGCGGTCACCGCGGCTACCCCGCCTCGACGAGTTCGTGGAGCCGCGCGAAGGCCGCATCGAGCTGGCTGGCGTCGGACCCGCCGGCCTGGGCGAAGTCGGGGCGGCCGCCGCCCTTGCCGCCCAGCACGCTGGCGATCTCGCGGATCAGGTCGCCGGCCTTGAAGCGGCCCACGAGGTCCGGGCTGATCCCAAGGGCGATCGGCACGCGGCCGTCGGCCGGCGCGGCCACCAGCACGACACCCGAGCCGAGCTTGCTGCGCAGGTCGTCGACGAGGCTGCGCAACTCCTTCGAGTTGACGTCGTCCACGCGCACGGCGAGGACCTTCACGCCGCCGACGTCGCGTGCCTCGGAGACGAGGTCACCGCTGGCCGCGCCGCGGCTCTCGGCGCGCAGACGATCGAGCTCGCGCTCGAGTTGACGCTTCTCCTCGACGAGTTTCTCGACCCGCGTGGGCAGCTCGGCGACTGGCGCGCGCAGACGCCCCGCCGTCTCGCGCAGCAGATCCTCCTGCCCACGCACATGGGCGAGTGCGCCGAGGCCTGTCACGGCTTCGAGACGGCGGACACCCGAAGCAATCCCGGTCTCCGAAACGATGCGAAGCAGACCGATGTCACCCGTCGCGCTGGCGTGGGTGCCACCGCAGAGTTCCGTCGAGGGGCCGAAGTTGATGACGCGCACGACGTCGCCGTACTTCTCTTCGAACAATGCGACAGCGCCGCTGCTCACCGCCTCGTCGTAGGAAAGAAAGCGCACGCTCGCACCGTGGTTCTCGACGATCCAACGGTTGGCGAGGTCTTCGATCTGGCGGAGCTCGGCGTCACTCACGGGCTGGTCGTGGGTGAAGTCGAAGCGCAGCCGATCCGGCGAGACGAGCGAGCCCTTCTGCATGGCCTCGGGACCGAGGACCTCGCGCAGCGCCGCATGGAGCAGATGCGTACCCGAGTGATTGCGGACGGTGGCACTGCGCGTCTCGCCGTCGACACACAGCTCTGCGGTCTCCCCGACCGAGACCTCACCGGAGACGACCTTCCCCAAGTGGACCACGAGTTCGCCCGACGGCCGTTGCGTGTTCTGGACCTCGACCGTGCCGCCGGCCGTCGTGATGCGCCCGCGATCGCCGACCTGTCCACCGCTCTCGGCATAGAAGGGCGTCTCGTCGACGACGAGGGCGACCTCGCTGCCCGCCTTCGCCACCTCGACGCGCGCACCGTCCACAAGGATCGCGCGCAAAGGCGATGCCGCCTCGAGCGTGTCGTAGCCACAGAATGCCGTGGTGAGCTCGCTGGAGAGTGTTGAGTAGACCTCGCCTACGCCCGCGTCGCCGCTGCCCTTCCACGCGGCACGCGCCCGTGTCCGCTGCGCTTCCATCTCACGCGTGAACCCGGCGTGATCGAGCGTGATCCCCTTGCCCGAGAGGATGTCCTCGGTGAGATCGACGGGGAAACCAAAGGTGTCGTAGAGCTTGAAGACGACCTCGCCCGGAATCTCGCGGGCGTCGGCCTTCGCGAGCGCCTCGATCTCGTCTTCGAGGAGCGAGAGCCCCTTCCACAGGGTCTCGAGGAAACGCTCCTCTTCGCTGCGGATGCGTCCCAGGATGTAGGCGCGCCGCTCCGAGAGGTCGGGGTACGCCTCCTGCATCTCGTCCACGACGGTCTCGGCCACCTCCCAGAGGAACGGGCGGTCGAGGTTCAACGCCGCACCCTGCCGCGCCGCGCGCCGCAGGATCCGGCGCAGCACGTAGCCGCGCCCCTCGTTGCTGGGGAGCACGCCGTCCCCGATCAGGAAGGTGCACGTGCGAGCGTGGTCGGCCACGATGCGCATCGCAACGTCGAGCTCGGGGTCGCTACCGAGCGACTTCCGCGAAACGTCCTGGATGCGCGCGAGGATAGGCGCGAAGAGATCGGTGTCGTAGTTCGTCTCGACACCTTGGAGGACCCGTGTCAGGCGGTCGAGGCCGGCGCCCGTGTCGACCGAGGGCTTCGGCAGCGGTGTCTGCTTCCCGCTGGCATCCCGGTTGAACTGCATGAAGACGAGATTCCAGATCTCGACCCAGCGGCCGCACTCGCAGGACGGGTCGCAACTCGCGTTTTTGCAGGACGGCGGCTTGCCGAAGTCGATGTGGATCTCGGTGCAGGGCCCACACGGACCGGTCTCGCCCATGGTCCAGAAGTTCTCGCTGGCACCGAGCCGATAGAGCTTCGATTCAGGCAGCCCGACCTTCTTGTGCCAGAGGGCGTAGGCCTCGTCGTCCTCTTCGAAGACCGAGACGGCGAGCTGATCCAGCGAAAAGCCGAAACCCTCGGTCACCAACTCCCAGGCCAGGGCGATGGCCTCGTCCTTGAAGTAGTCGCCGAAGGAGAAGTTCCCGAGCATCTCGAAGAAGGTGTGGTGGTTCGGGCTGCGACCGACGGCCTCGAGGTCGTTGTGCTTGCCCGACACACGCATGCACTTCTGCGAGCTCACGGCGCGCGTGTAGCCCCGCGACTCCTCGCCGAGGAAGACGCGCTTGAAGGGCACCATCCCGGCGTTCGTGAAGAGCAGCGTCGGGTCCGACTGCGGCACGAGCGACGCACTGGCCACCCGCTGGTGACCGCGCTGCTCGAAGAAGGCCAGAAACGCCTCCCGAACTTCTTTGCCGCTCATGGGGCCGCTCAAGACCGAACCTCCCGGATCTGCAGGGTGGGGTAAGCGCGCGAATATACAAGACGAACCCTGCGCGGGCCCGCGGCGGACGGGCCTCTGGCCCGAGCATCAGGGCCGCTAGCGGGCCTCCCAACAGAGCATCAGGGGAGCGGGGCGTAGCCGACGAAGACCGAGACGCCGAGGAGCCCCGTCGCAACCGCGAGAACCCGGCGCTGGCGCGGCAGCCGTGCCGCATCGGCGAGATCGCAGGCCTCGGCCGGATCGGTATGCCGGCCGACAAGGAGAATCGACCTTGGCTCGCTCGGTACGCTCCGCTAGAAGCGATCGATCTTGAAGTCGCCTTCCTCGGCGACGTCGACCTCTTCGTCGGGATCGAGCGGCTTCTCCTCGTCCTCTCCTTCCTTGTCGAAGTCGCCCCAGGTGGCGTCGGAGGTGGAGGAGATCCCGCGGAAGCGCAGGGCGAAGTCGTCCGGGTTGGAGACGTGCTTGAGGGCCTCTTCGTAGGTGACGAGGTCCTGCTTCACGAGCTGCATGAGCGACTGGTCGAAGCTCTGCATGCCGTAGGTGGTGAAGCCCTTGGCGATGGCGTCGTGCAGCTCCTTCGTGCGGTCCTTGTCGGCGATCGCTTCGCGCACGCGCGCCGTGGTGACGAGCACCTCGAGCGCCGGGACGCGGCCGCGGCCATCGGCGCGGGGCACGAGGCGCTGAGAGATCACCGCCTTCAGGATCGAGGCGAGCTGGAGCCGGATCTGCTTCTGCTGATGCGGCGGGAAGACGGAGATGATTCGGTTGATGGTCTCCACGGCGTCGAGCGTGTGGAGCGTCGACATGACGAGGTGGCCGGTCTCGGCGGCGGTGATCGCCGTCTCGATGGTCTCGAAGTCGCGCATCTCACCGACGAGGATCACGTCGGGGTCCTGCCGCAGGGCCGCGCGCAGGGCGTGGGCAAACGTATTCGTGTCGACGCCGATCTCGCGCTGATTCACGATCGAACGACGGTCCTTGATCAGGAACTCGATGGGGTCCTCGATCGTGATGATGTGACACGTCCGGTTCATGTTGATGTGGTTGATCATCGACGCGAGCGTGGTCGACTTGCCCGAGCCGGTGGTGCCGGTCACGAGGATCAGGCCGCGGTTCTCCATGGCGATGGACTCGACCACCTTCGGCAGGTGGAGTGCCTCGATCGCCTGGATGTTGAACGGGATGACCCGGAAGACGATGCCGATGGAACCGCGCTGCTGGAAGGCGTTCACACGGAAGCGGCCCGCGCCAGGCAGGCCGTAGGCCAGGTCGCACTCGTGGTACTCGTCGAAGCGCGCGCGCTGCATCGGGTTCATCAACCCGAGCGCGCACTGCTCGATTTCGTTCGGTGGCATGCGCTCGCCGTTCTTCAACGGGACGAGCATGCCGTCCACGCGGAACATCGGCGGCAGGCCGGCCTTCAGGTGGATATCGGAGGCGCCGCCCTTCAGGGCGACCTTGAGAATCTCGTTCAGGTCGAATGCCATCTTTCGCCCGCGTCTCCAGCTCGAAACAGTGTGGGTTCGTTGGATGTTTCGACCGATTGGGGCCCGTTCTTGAGGCCCGTGGCGCGAACACATGGGATCGAGGAATCGGCAACTAAGGATGCAACCAAAGGATTTAACTAGCCTTTTAGATCCCACCGGCTACGAGCCGACCGCAGCTATCTTTGCCGCCGATGGCCTCCCGCCGCGCTGAGTTCACCCCTGCCCTGTGGGTCCTCGCCCTGTCGACCGCGCTCTTCCTCGCCGCGGCCTTCGCGGGCTGGCCCGGCGCACCCAACGGCTGCGTAGAAGGCGGCGGCTGCTTCTGCGAGGCAGCCCGGCCGGGCTTCGTGCGACAACCCGCGAACACATGGAGCGACCTCGGCTTCGTACTCGTCGGCCTCGCCATCGGCGCCCACGCCACCCGCACCCGCATGGGTGTGAATGCGCGCAACCGCATGCGAGCCGGCGGCCTCTACCCCGCCCTCTATGCCGCGATCGTCGTCTTCATGGGCCCGGGCAGCATGTACTTCCATGCCTCCCTGACACGCTGGGGTGGCAGCCTCGACGTCTTGTCCATGTATTTCTTCATCACGTTCTGGGTCGTCTACGCACTTGCGCGGGGGTACGACCTGTCGCGCCGGCGCTTCGTGCAGCTCTACATCGGGCTCAACGTCGTGGTCGCCATCCCGCAGATCGCGATCGGGCACGCGTCGGCGCTGGTGTTCGGCCCGCTTGCGTTCGCGGGCTTCGTGCTCGAGTTTCTGCTCCAACCCCTGGGCGGGCCAAGGCCCGCGTGGTTGCCCCAACCCGCGCCCATCCGCGCGCGCTGGGTCATCGCCGGCTGGGCCTGCTTCGCGGCGGCCTTCGCCCTGTGGATCCCGTCGCGGACGGGAGGCCCCCTGTGTGATCCAGACTCGCTGCTCCAAGGCCACGCAGCGTGGCATCTGCTCTCCGCCGCGACGACGGGCTGCTTCTACGTCTACTGGTGCAGCGAGGAGCGAACCGGCGGATCATCCGGGGCATGACCCGGGCCGCGAGACGTCGAGCGCTCCGGCGCACATTGCGAACGATGGGATGGCTCTTCCTCGCCGGAGTGGTCGCGACGGCGGCTCCTCTGGCACTGCTTCGCTTCGTGCCTCCCGTGACATCCACCTTCATGATCCGCAGCCACTGGGGCGACCCGGCAACCGGCTTGCCCTGCGAGACCGTCCACTATCGCTGGGTGCAGCGAGAGGCGATCGCGACGGATCTGGCTCTGGCGGTGGTCGTCGCCGAAGATCAGCGGTTCCTCGAACACCACGGCCTCGACTTCGAGGCGATGCGCAGGGCGCTGCGCGAGCGGCGGAAGCACGGGCGAGTGCGCGGCGCGAGCACCCTCACCCAACAGCTCGCGAAGAACCTCTTCCTTTGGCCGTCACCGAGTTATCTGCGCAAAGCCGTCGAAGCCTGGCTCGCGGTTTCGATGGAGACGCTCTGGCCGAAGCGTCGCATCCTCGAGGTCTACTTGAACGTCGTCCAGTTCGGACCCTGCACCTTCGGTGCCGCGGCGGCGAGCGAACGCTTCTTCGGGAAGCCGCCCGCCGAACTCGATGCGGCGGAGGCCGCCTTGCTCGCGACGGTGCTACCGAGCCCGGCGAAGCTCCGCGCGATGAACCCGGGCCCCTACGCACAGGAGCGCAGCGAGGAGATCCTCGCGCTGATGCGCGAGCAGGCCTGGCGGAGAAGGCACCTGTGAGCGCGATCGCTCGACGGCTCCTGCCGCGTCTTCGAGGCGACCCGACGGCCACCTCGAAGACGCGCACGCTCTAGGCCTCCGCGACGGCCGGCACCTCTTCCTTCGGCTCGTCCTTCGCCGCGTCAGCGCCCTCCCCCGCCGCCGGCGTGAGCCGCTTCAGCCCTCGCTCGGCGAAGACGGCGTCGGTGATGGCGGTGCAGACGTCGGCGTTCTCCTTGAGGAAGCGGCGCGCCGTCTCGCGGCCCTGGCCGATGCGCTCGCCGCCGTAGCTGAACCACGAGCCGCTCTTCTCGACGATGTCGCTTTCCACCGCGAGGTCGAGCAGGTCACCCTCGAGCGAGATGCCCTCGTTGTAGAGGATGTCGAACTCGGCCTGGCGGAAGGGCGGCGCCATCTTGTTCTTCACCACCTTCACGCGCGTGCGGTTACCCGTGACGATGTCGCCGTCCTTGATGGCGCCGATGCGGCGCACGTCGAGGCGGATCGAGGCGTAGAACTTCAGCGCATTGCCGCCGCTCGTCGTCTCCGGGTTGCCGAACATGACGCCGATCTTCATGCGGATCTGGTTGATGAACATGATGGTCGCGCCCGACTTCGCGAGCGAGCCCGTGAGCTTCCGCAGCGCCTGGCTCATGAGCCGCGCCTGGAGCCCCACGTGGGTGTCGCCCATCTCGCCCTCGATCTCGGCGCGCGGCACGAGCGCCGCCACCGAGTCGACCACCACGAGGTCGATGGCCCCGGACTTGATCAGCACGTCGGCGATCTCCAGAGCCTGCTCGCCCGTGTCGGGCTGGGAGACCAGCAGGTCCTCGATGTTCACGCCGAGCTTGCGGGCGTAGCTGATATCGAGGGCGTGCTCGGCATCGATGAAGGCGCACACGCCGCCCTTCTTCTGGCATTCGGCCACGGCGTGGAGCGTCAGCGTCGTCTTGCCGCTCGACTCCGGCCCGTAGATCTCGACCACGCGGCCACGCGGGTAGCCGCCGATGCCGAGCGCGATGTCGATGCTCGGCGAGCCGCTCGAGATGGCGTCCACATCCTGGGCGACGCCATCGCCGTCCATGGTCTGGATGGCGCCCTTTCCGAACTGCTTCTCGATGCTCGAGACGGCCAGGTCGATGGCCTTGCGACGCACCTCGTCGCTGCCGCCACTCAGGTTGGTCACGTTGCTGATGCCATCCGGATGCTTCGGAGTCTTTCCCTTAGCCATGTCTTCGTTCTCCTTTAGAGACGGGGTTCGGAATCGTTGAAAGCGAAGCGCTCACGGTCGAGCGGTCCGCAGGTAGCGAGGCGCCACGAACTCCTCACCGAGCAGTGCGCGCCGGATCCAATCGAGGGCGACCTGGGCCGTCACCTGACGGTGTCGGTCGCGGTCGAAGGGGAAGAGGAAGCACTCGGCGTGGGTGCCGCCGGGTTGTGCCACGGCGATCCACACCGTGCCGACGGGCTTGTCGTCGCTGCCGCCGCCGGGGCCGGAGATGCCGGTGGTGGAGACGCCGAAGTCGGCGCCCAGCCGCTCGCGCACGCCCTCGGCCATGGCCCGCGCCACGGGCTCGGAGACGGCGCCGTGCTCTTCGAGCAACGCCTCGGGCACGCCCAGCAACTCGACCTTCGCCGCGTTCGCGTAGGCCACAACGCCGCCGAGGAAGTAGCCCGACGAGCCCTCCACGCGTGTGAACCGCTCGCCGATCCCGCCGCCGGTGCAGCTCTCGGCCACGGCCACGGTCTTGCCCGCTTCGCGCAGGGCGGCGCCGACCACGCTTTCGAGGGTTTGCTCGCCCTCGCCGTAGACCATGGGCCCGAGCCGCTCGCGGATCGTCTCGACGACCTCCGCGAGCTTCGCATCCGCCGCCTCGGCCGTGTCGCCCCGGGTGAGCGGGCGCAGGAAGTTGTCCGGGAAAGCCGTGCGGAAGCCGAGCACGACGTCGCCATTTTTCGCCACGTCACCGAGCATTTCGTCGAGGTTCGACTCGCCCATGCCGAAGGTGCGCAGCAGGCGCGAGCGCACGACGCGCCCACCGGGCCCGTCGGACCGCGCCGCAGCGACCCGCGGCAGCACCTGCTCGTCCATCATCAAGTAGAGCTCACTCGGCACGCCCGGCATGCAGAAGAAGTGGGTGTCGCCCTCGCGCAGGTACGTGCCGGGCGCCGTGCCGACGGGGTTGGGCAGCACCTCGGCGCCCTCCGGGAACCACGCCTGCTTCTCGTTGTTCTTCGCCATCTCGCGACCGAAGCGCTGGAAGAAGGCGCGGATCGCCTCGAGCGAGGGCTCGTGCAACACGAGCTTGCGGCCGAAGGCCTGGGCCAGGATCTCGACGGTGAGGTCGTCGCGCGTGGGGCCGAGGCCGCCCGAGACGAGCACGATCTGGCTGCGCGCCTTCGCGCGCTCGAAGGCGTCGACCATGTCCGCCGGGTCGTCGCGCACGGAGCTGTGGAAGCGGGTCTCGATATCGAGGGAGAGCAGGCGATCCGAGAGATAGGACTTGTTCGAGTCCACGATCTCGCCGCGCAGCAGCTCATCACCGATGGTCAGCACTTCAGCGCTCAAACGACCGCCCCGATCCACGGATTTCTGCGCTCAAACGACCGCCCCGATCCAACGGGTCTCTGCGCTCAAGCGAGCCCCCCAAACATCCAAAGCCCTGCGAACATCACCACCGCCCCGATCAGCCCGGCCACCACGTCGTCGGCCATCACGCCGACGCCGCCCGGGAAGTTCCGCTCCGCCCAACGAATGGGCCCCGGCTTGGCGATATCTAACAACCGGAAGAGGACGAATCCGGTCACAAGTGATGGGAAAAAAGCACCATCGGAAGCCCACGCCGCCACGGGAACGAGGGTCAACGCCTGGCCGGCCACCTCGTCGATGACGATCCGCCCGTCGTCCTTCTTGCCGTAGACCTGCTCGGTGACGTCGGCGGCCCAGACCCCGATCACGGTCACCACCACGGTGGCACCCAGGTAGAGAGCGAGGCTGCCCCCGAACCACCCCCAGGCGGCGACGAGCACGATGGCGGCGCCCGAGCCCCAGGTCCCGGGTGCGATGGGCAGATATCCGGCTCCCCCAGCGGTTGCCAAAATGAGGGCCAGCGGCCTCATTCGGACATGGCTGTCCGAGGCCTCACCGTTCTCACGGTCGGTCGAGTTCGAAGGCTCGATGACGCCGTCCCTCTGGGACCGCGGAGGAGCTGCCGAATCTGGCCTCTGGAGGGGAGGAAATGAGGCCGTGCAGCCCCAAAATGATAACCCTTGGACCGCCCAGGCGTCAAACCCGGGCGGGTGTACCCGCGGGGCATAGGAGGCCTGCGATCCGTTAGCATCGCGCTTCGGGCGGGTGGAGCTTCGAAGTTCAAGGGTGCGTGCCCCCCGGCCGATCCAGAAAGAGGGGCTCTTCGCCTGCGCAATCGCACAGGTTTGCCAAATTCGAGCCGCGCATCGAGGTCGATCATCCACCCATGGACGCTGCCCGAGTCACACAGCGACGCTCCCTTCGGACGCCCAACGATGTCTCCGCCCTGTGCGTGGAGCTTCTGCGAGCCGTGCGGGAGCAGGAGTTCAACGCGCGCCATCGATCCGGCCCGGCGGCTTCGATCGACCGCGCGTGGCGCGCGTGGCGCGCCGACCTCGACCGCTACGGCCCGCTGCACCTCGTGGCCGGCGCCCAGGGCCTGCGCGAAGGCGACGACGGCCCGCCCATCGGGCGCGGCCGGCTCGACGACCTCGCCCATCGCTTCCAGGAACGCACTCTCGCATCCGTGCGCTTCGAACCGGGGCTCGACGCACCGACCTACGCTGCCTTTGTCTCCCTGCTCGTCGCCGAACCGCGCGAAGTGGCGAGCCACGGTGGCGCGGCGGGCTTCCTCCCCGAGCGCGGCGTCGGCATCCGCTTGATCGGCCCGGGGGATGCGCTCGAACCGGACGACGACAAACCCGACACACCGGGAGCCGAAGACGGGTCGCTCGACACGCAGGGCATCGACGACGACCGGCCCGATGCACCGGACGAAGAAGAAGACCGGCCCGATGCACCGGACGAAGAAGAAGACCGGCCCGATGCACCGGACGACGAAGAAGACCGGCACCTGCTGCCCGAACCCGAAGACGACGACGTGCCGCAGATCGATCCGAACGAAGCCACCGCGCCCGTGCTCGACGCGACGGGCGAGTCGACGGTGCGGCTCCGCCTCGCGACCGGGGAGAACACGGTGCGGATGCCGCCGCGCTCTTTCGTATCGCGCGAGGAGCCCACGTCCGTAGCGGAAGCCCCCGCCGACGCGACGCCGACGTTGGAGGCACCGCCCCCGGGCAGCGCTCTGGCAGCGCTCGTGGCAGGCGACGCAACCTCGCCCTACGGCACCTTGGTGGCTCGCGCTGTCGAGGAAGCGACAGGCTGGAGCGATGCGAGAGACACCGACGCTTGCCATCGCACCGTCCTCGAGCTCGGGGCCCAGGCGCGCGAACAGAGTGGGCGCATCCGGCCGGAGCGTTCGGCCGCCCGCGGCGCGCTGCGCGAGCTGTGCACCGGCCGCGTGCTGACGGATCTGATCGGCCGCGCGACGGTGGCAGACCGGGCGGCGAGCCTCGAAGCCAGCCGCGTGTTGATCCAACTCGGCGAGCAGGTTGCCCCGGAATTGATCTCGGCCATCGACGTCGAAGCCGAGCCGAGCCGCCGCGAAGAGCTGGTCGGCATTGCCATTGCACTCGGGCGCCCGACGACGCCGACCCTGCACCGCGCCATGGAGGGCAACTCGCCGAACCGCGCCCGCATCGCGGCGCGCATCGTGGGCGAAATCCAGGACGAGCGAGCCGTGCCGACGCTTTCGAAGCTCCTGGGACACAAGCGTGCCGAGGTCCGCGGCGAGTCGGCCCGGGCGCTCGCTCGCATCGGCAACGTCGCGGCGTTGACCTCCTTGAAGAGTGGCCTCGCGAGCCAACACGAGGACGTGTCGTCTCTGTGTGCCTACTGCCTGGGCGTCACCGGCAGCTCCGATGCCGCCGAGGCGTTGACCGAGACGCTGCGCGATGCGCGGCGTGCGCGACGGACGCAGCTCGCCTCGGCCGTGATCCGCTCGCTCGGACGGCTCGGGCGCGAAGAGTCGATCCCCGCACTGAAGCGCGTGATCGACAAGCGCAGCTTCTTCCGTCGCCACGAACTCCGCGAGTTGAAGCTCCAATCGATCGGTGCCCTGGCGAACGTCCCAGGCGATCGGGCGCGCCAAGTGCTCGAAGCCGTGGCCGGCGGGTCGGACATGGGCCTCGCGGTCGCCGCCCGGCGCGCCCTCAAGGAGAAGGCCGAGGCTTCGGCCTGAGCGCACGCCTCGCACGCGAGAGCGCCGCTGGGAGTTTGCCGCGCGAGTGCCCTCGGGTAGTCTCGCGCGCATGCGGGTTCTGGGCCTCGACCTCGGTAGCAAACGCATCGGTGTGGCTCTCTCGGACCCCGAGGGTGCCATCGCCTCGCCGTTGACGACCCTCGAGCGCAGAGGCGGCGCGGGCGACCTCACCGCCGTGGGCGAACTCGTGCGCGAACACGACGTCGGCGAGATCGTGGTGGGCCTGCCGCTCCACATGGATGGCCGGCGCGGGCCCGAGGCCGAGGCGGCCAAGCGTTTCGCATCGGAGCTGCGGGGCGCCCTCGGCATCCGCGTCGGCACGATCGACGAACGCTGGACGACCGTCGAGGCCGAGCGCGCATTGCGCGAATCCGGGCGCCGCGGCAAGAAGCAGCGGGCGGTGGTCGACTCCGTGGCCGCCGCGATCTTGCTGCGTACCTGGCTCGAGCAGCAGCGCAGCCGGGCGAAGGCCTCGACGTGAAGCCGTTGAAGGGGTTGGCCCTTGCAGTCCTCGCCCTCGGGCTGCTCGGCGGGGCCGCGCTCGGCGCCGGCGGGCTGTGGCTGCGCTCGAACCTCGCGCCGGCCGAAGCGGCCGCGCCGGACGTCGACTTCGAGGTAGCGCGCGGCGCGAGCCTCAAGGCCGTGGCGGGCCAGCTCGCACGCCGCGGTGTCATCCGGGACGCACGGGCCTTCGAGCTGCTCGCGCGCTGGCACGAACTCGACGGGAGCCTGCACGTGGGTGAGTTCGTCGTGTCGGCAGCGATGCCAGCGGGGGAGATCCTGACGATCCTGTCCGAGGGCCGCGTAAAGACCTACGAGGTCGTGATCCCCGAGGGCTTTCGCGCGACCGAGATCGCTGCGCGGCTGGCCGCGGCGGGGCTGGTGGACGAAGCCGAGTTCCTCGCGATCGTGGACCAGCCGGGCCTTGCGTCCCGTTTGGGCGTCGAAGGGCCTGGGCTCGAGGGCTACCTCTTCCCCGAGACCTATCGCTTCCCGCGCGGGCTGTCGGCCGAGGCGGTCGCGCGCGTCCTCGTCGAGCACTTCCTGGCCACATGGGCCGAAGTCGAACCCGAGGCGAAGCGTCAGAAGTTGTCGATGCGCGCAGTCGTGACGCTGGCCTCCATCGTCGAGAAGGAGACGGGCGCGCCCGCGGAGCGTCCGGTGATCGCAGCCGTCTTCCGCAACCGGCTGGCGCGTCGCATGCGGCTGGCCTCGGACCCGACCACCATCTACGGGATCTCGGGGTTCGACGGCAACCTGCGACGCCGCGACCTCGAGGACGATACGAACCCCTACAACACGTACAAGATCCCGGCCCTGCCGCCGGGACCGATCGCGAGCCCGGGGGCCGACGCCTTGCGCGCCGTCGTGGCACCGGCGAAGACCGGATACCTGTTCTTCGTGTCGCGCAACGACGGCACCCACGTCTTCGCGCGCAGCTACGACGAACACGAGCGCAATGTCGATCGTTACCAGCGGAAGAGGAGACGGAAGTGATGAGCGCAGTCGAGATGTCGCCGCAGGCCTTCTACACCGAGCGCGTCCCGGCCCAGTGGAACCAGACTCTCGCCGACCAGGAGGCGGCAGCGGCCGGCGACGACGCGGCCGGGAAGGTGCTCGAGGGGATGCGCGGCGTCGACGTGACGGTCCGGGTCGACGTCGAGGGTGACGGGGGCGGGACGTTCTTCCTGAACGTGCGCGAGGGAGCGATGGCCGCCGGCTCCGCGGCAACGCGCCCGCCGCTCCTGACCCTGATCCAGGACCGCCGGGCCTTCGAGAAGATCGCCTCCGAGGCCGGCGACTCGGCGCTCGGCCTGCTGGGCGGGCTCTCGGGCTTCGTCGGCGACTTCAAACTGACGAAGTCGCGGGTCGAGAACCTCGCGGGCGTGGCGGGCTGCCTGCGGCTCGAGGTCACCGGCGACGACGGGTTCGCCTTCCGCGTCCACTTCGGCGACGGCCCGGTCCCCGACGCGCCCGACACCGAGATCCAAGTCGGAGCCGAAGTCTACGCCGACCTGCGCGAAGGCCGCCTCGATCCGCAGAATGCCTTCATGGGCGGCCAGCTCGACGTCAGCGGCGACCTCCAGATCGCCATGTCCCTGGCCCTCGCCGCCCTCTCCCCTGAATAGCCGTTCGTCGGAGCCCCGGGCTCGGAGAGGGCTCGGTTCGCCGCGGGAGGAAGCCGAGGGCCGCACGTACGGCTCGCGGTGCCGGCCCCGAAGGACGAAGGGCCCCGAGGAGATGCGCCTCGGAGCCCTTCACTGTCCAGGAGTGAAAACGAATCGGTCCGGAAGTCAGTCGAGGGAGACTTCCTTGAGCAGGGACAGGTTGTCGAGCACGTTGCTCGCGCCGTGGGCGACGGCGGTGAACGGGTCTTCGCTGCGCAGGATCGGAAGCTTCGTCTCCTCGCGCAGCAGGTGATCGAGGTCGGTGAGCATCGAGCCACCGCCCACGAGCATGATGCCGCGGTCGACGATGTCGGCCGCAAGCTCCGGCGGCGTCCGCTCGAGCGTCAGGTGCACGGTTTCGACGATCGAGTTGATGGGCTCCATCAGGGCCTCGCGGATCTCGTCGCTGCTCGTCACCACGGTCTTCGGGATGCCCGCAACGAGGTCGCGGCCCTTGATCTCCATGGTCGTGGTCTTGGTGTGCGTCGAAGCGGTGCCGACGGTCATCTTGATGCGCTCCGAAGTGCGCTCGCCGATCAGCATGTTGTACTTGCGCTTCACGTAGTTGATGATCGCGTCGTCCATCTTGTCACCGCCGCAGCGGATGCTGCGCGACGTGACGATGCCCGAGAGCGAGATCACCGCGACGTCGGTCGTCCCGCCACCGATATCCACGATCATGTTGCCCGTGGGTGCCGTGACATCGAGGCCCGCACCGATGGCCGCCGCCATGGGCTCCTCGACCAGGAAGACTTCGCGTGCACCGGCCGAAAGCGCCGACTCACGCACGGCGCGCTTCTCGACACTCGTGATGCAGGGCGGCACGCAGATCACGATCCGCGGGCGCACGAGCTTGCTGCGGTTGTGTGCGCGCTGGATGAAGTAGCGGAGCATTGCCTCGGCGATCTCGAAGTCGGCGATCACGCCGTCCTTGATCGGGCGGATGGCGCGCACGTTGCCGGGCGTCCGGCCGACCATCTCCTTGGCTTCGTGTCCGACGGCGAGGACGCGCTCGACGCGAGTCCGCGCATCGGTGGCCACGGCCACCACGGAGGGCTCGGAGCAGATCATGCCCTTGCCGCGCGAGTAGACGAGCGTGTTGGCGGTGCCGAGATCGATCGCGAGATCGTCGGAAAGGAATGCTGCAAGCGGGCCGAAGACCATGGCCGACCTCCGTTTGGGGGGGAGGTTTCTACCCAAGGCGTATCGGCAAAAACGAGGAAGGCATGAGCGGAAACCCGGCGGCAGCGGCTCGCCGGGCGGGGCCGCGGGCGCGGTGTGATTCGGCGTACAGCCTTGCACCCGGGGCCCGCGTGCCGGAGCCACGCGGCACCACACCGAGGCAAAACCACCTCGCTCGGGCAGCCCGAACGGCCGCCCGGGCCAGCCCCCCTGCCCCCGGTGCCCGCGGCGATCGGGTGTTTGCAGATCCCGAGGTTGAAGTCCTCGGGCTGATCGATGTGGAGCCACAGGTTCGTGAAGCTCGCGCGGCCCGCGGGCCGACCCGAGACTCGGGGCTCTGAGCGGTCAAGCGCGGCGGTTGCCGGGCTTCGCAGCGGCCGGAGGCCCTATTCCGCAGCGGGAGCGGCCTCAGCAGGCGCAGCGGCCTCGGGCGGGGGCATCAGCAGGCCCTCGATCTGGATGAGGGCGTTGCGCAGGCCACCCAGGGCATCGCGAGCCTGGGTCATCTGCCCGCGGCCGGCGTCCACCTCGGCCTGGGAGCCCGCCAGGGCATCGCGCAGCGCCTGGTTCTCGCCCTGGAGGTCTTGGTTGGCGGAGAACTGGGCCAGGAAGGCGAAGACGGCCACCGCGAGCAGCAGCGCGAGCAGGCCGGTCATGTGCCCGCCGCTCCGACGGACGGGGGCGCCCCGGGTGGGCACCGGCGCGTCGGCGCCCTCACGGACGGGCTGAAGGTGTGCGTGGGAAGAGGCGTCGGTGGTCTCGCTCACAGCGTTCTCCAAATGAGGTGATGCGCGAGGAGCGTAGCCTGGCCGGAACGGCTTGCCCGTCAATTTGGAGTGTCAGGCCAGCCCCGATTCCGCGAGGCGCGGCCTGGGTTCAGGACTGGATCACCAGCTTCGAAAGGCTCGTCTTGCGCAGATTCGTCTTCTGAATCGTGCGGACGAGCTCGGCCACCTTCTCGGTGTCGGTCTCGAAGGGGTTGTTGCAGATCACCCGGACGTTCAGCAGGTTGCCGAGCCGGATGTTCGACCAGTCGAGGTCGTATTGGATGGCGTTCTGGCGCGCGAGTTTGATGAACTCGCCACGCATCTTCGCCCGCGTGTCGTGGGGCGGCTCGGTCTTGGCCTTGATGATCTCTTCGTCGGTGAGCACGCGCTCCACCGCGCCCTGCCGTTCGAGCAGGTAGTAGAGGCCGCGGTTCATACGGATGTCGTGGTACTGCAGGTCGAGCATGAAGACGCGCGGGTCGTTCCAGGTGGCGCCCCGCTTGTCGAGATAGCTCTGGATCATGCGCCGCTTGATCAGCCAATCGACCTTGTCGGCGAGCTTCTCCGGGTCGGTGGAGAGCGCGTCGAGCGCGTACTGCCACATGACGACGCCTTCCTTCAGCTCGTCGCTCACCGGGTAGTGCTCGATGTACTTCTGGGCCAGCTCGCAATACTCGCGCTGGATGTCGATGGGCGAGTACTCACGGCCGTTGTCGAGGCGCAGCTTGCGCTTGCACGTCGTGTCGTAGGAGATGTCCTTGATCGCCTTCACCGGGTTGCGCAGGGTGAAGTCGTTCTGGATGTAGTTGTCCTCGATCATCTGCAGCACGACGGCGCAGGACGAGATCTTCACGAAGTTCGTCCACTCGCTCATGTTCGAGTCGCCGACGATCACGTGCAGGCGGCGGTACTTCTCGCGGTCGGCGTGGGGCTCGTCGCGCGTGTTGATGATCGAGCGATCGTTCGTCGTGGTGCCCGAGATCTTCTGGTAGATGTGCTGGGCCCGCTGCGAAACGCAGTAGTGGATGCCGTCCTGGGTCTGGAAGACCTTGCCCGCGCCCGTGAAGATCTGGCGCGTCACGAGGAACGGGATCAGCTGCTCGGCGAGGTAGTAGAAGTCGACGTCGCGGTCCACGAGGTAGTTCTCGTGGCAGCCGTAGCTGTTGCCGACGAAGTCGGTGTTGTTCTTGAAGATCGAGAGCTTCCCCGCGATGCGCTCCTCGCGGATCTTCTCCTCGGCGTAGTTCTGCAGGTCTTCGAGGATGCGTTCGCCGGCCTTGTCGTAGACGATCAGCTGGCGCGGCGCGGCGCACTCGGGCGTTGCGTATTCGGGGTGGCACCCCGTGTCCTGGTAGAAGCGGGCGCCGTTCTCGAGGAACACGTTCAGGAAGTGCTCGGTGGTGATCAGCTTCTCGAACAGGAAGCGGATCGCCTTCTCCACGGGCAGGGTCTTCCGCCCTTCGGGCGTGAAGATGATCCCATACTCGGTCTCGACCCCGAAAATCCGCTTCTGCACAGGCCCCCACCCGGTCCGCCCGGACCACTGTAGCCCTTCCGCTATCGGCAGGAACGCCGCGAACCTTTCGCCAGTGTTGCACTTCCACCGGTCGATGACCGTTTTCTCCTTCATTCTCAGGGGCTTCCGGAGGCGAGGCGAAACGCCCCGATTTGACATGGAAACGCCGCTGCGACCACTCAGGACGGGAGGGGGTGCGAGGAGCCGCCGATGGTGCCCCGAGTCGCAGCGTTCTTGGCAGTCTCCGTCGGCCTTCTCGGTGCCGGCCCGGCCGCAGCACTCAGCCTGTCCGCGATCGTCTCGATCAAGGCCGGCACGGCGGGTATGGGCGCGAACGATGCCCCCAACTGCCAGATCGTGGTCACCGACACCAGCGTGATCGTGTGCACGACCGCCGCGGGAGAGGCCAAGGCTCAGGTCGGCTTCGGCGTCCTCCGGGGCCTGGCGGACACGACGGGCACTCCGCTGTCGAGCCTGCACCAGGCGGCCGCCGTGACGGGCTTCTCCGAAACCGTCGTGGTCACCGGTGCCACGAGCGGGACGTTCCGAGCGACGATCCTGCTGACGGGTCAGGTTTCCGTCGGCAGCGGTGTGACGAACACCGCGGGCTTCCTCAGATCCGACTGGGCCGGCGCCCAGCTCATCGAAGCGACCGGCGACGCCACCGTGCTGAGCGCGAGCAACACCCAGGTGAACTGGAGCTTCGACGAGAACTCCGCTGGCGCCTTCGCCGAAAGCATGACCGTGGAGTGGAGCTTCACATCCGGGGCGCCACTCATCCTCGGCAGCACGCTCAGCGTCTCGGCGCTGCTCGGCGGGCTGGTGCTCGACTTCTTCAACACCGTGGTGGTGGACGGCTTCGAGGGCTTCGACGGCGACGGGAACCCCGTCGAGCTCGAGATCCGCGGGCCGGGGGGCGAGCTGCTGGCCACGGCGGTCCCCGAGCCGACGATCGCAGGCCTGCTCGGCCTCGCAGCGTTGGCAGGCCTGGCCGTGGCGCGGCCGCGAAGGCCCTAGGCCGGCGGCGAAGGCCCTAGGCCAGGAGGCCGGCGACCTCGTCTTGGGGGAGGCGGCGGAACTTTCGACCCTCGTGCTCACGCTCCAGGAGGCAGACCTCGAGGTTCGCGGCGCCGAGGTCCGGGTCGCCGTTCTCGGCGCGACCGAGGGCGTCGCGGCCCGCGCGGACCACGGCCGCGAGGTCCATGTCTTCCTGGAAGCTCGACTGGAGCTGGGCCTCGAGGGGCTCGGCGTTGCCGCCGATCACGCAGAAGCCGTGCTCGTCGCTGATGCTGCCGTCGAAGCGCACGCGGTAGATCGAGTTCTCTTCGTGGCCGACGAAGCGGGGGTCGCCCACCTCCGCCACGATGATCTCCACCTCGAGCGGCTTCATCTCGCGCGTGAAGGTCTCGCCGATCACCTGGCTATAGGCGTTGGCGAGCGCCTTGCCGCGTACGTCGTCACGGCTGTAGGCGTAGCCGCGCGTGTCGGCGTAGCGAACCCCGATCTTCCGGAGCTGGTCGAACTCGCTGAACTTCCCGACGCCCGCGAAGGCGATGCGATCGTAGATCTCGCCGATCTTCTGGAGGCTCTTCGACGGGTTTTCTGCGATCAGCAGGATCCCGCCCGCGAACTCGAGGGTGACGATGGACTTTCCGCGCGAGATGCCCTTGCGGGCGTACTCGGCCTTGTCCTGCATGAGCTGTTCGGGGGAGACGTAGAACGGCATCGACATGTCGGTTAGCTCCTCAGCCGTTCGTAGCTCGCGCGGACCTCGTCGTCCGTGGCGCGCGTGATGCCCGCCTCGGTGCAGACGTTCACGATCGGGAAGATCCCGCGGTCGAAATCGATGCCGCCTGTAGCCCGGTCTTCGTCCGCAGCCGCCGTGATGGCGCCGACGGCCACGTCCAGGGCGTCCTGACTGCTCATCCCCTCGCGCCAGGTCTTCTTGATGTGCTCCTGGGCGTAGAGGCCACCCGAGCCGGAAGTCTCGGCGTTTCCCTCTTCGTAGCGGCCGCCGGTGATGTCGTATTGCCAGATGCGGCCCACGCGCCGCCGCAGGTCGTAGCCCGCGAACAGCGGCACCACCGCGAGGCCCTGCATGGCCGCCGGGAGGTTCTGCCGGATCATCTGGGAGAGCTTGTTCGCCTTGCCGTCGAGTTCGAGGCGCTCGCCTTCGATCTTCTCGTAGTGCTCGAGCTCGACCGAAAGCACGCGCGCCATCTCGATGGCCGGGCCGGCCGCGCCGGCGATGGCGATCATCGAGTGGGCGTCGGTGGCGAAGACCTTCTGGACTTCGCGCGACGCCACCGAGTGGCCGGCCGTCGCCAGACGGTCGCCCGCCATCACCACGCCGTCGCTGAACTTGAAACTGCACACGGTGGTCCCGTGCGGGATTTCTTCGATCGAGCCCTGCGCGAGGGCCTCGAAGTTGGGCGCCAGGTGCTGGGCATCTTCACCCAGCAACTCGATGAAGCTCGAACCCTGGTAGCCGGACCGCCAGCCCGAATACCCGTTGCGAAAGAACACGATCCCCCCGAATCGACGCCCCGCTGGCCGGGTGCGTAAGGTCTTGTCGACACCCGGCTCCCCGGGTGCGTCTGGTCTCTACTGGCCGCCGCGCTGGGCGCGTGCGTAGTTCCTACTGGCCGCCGCGCTGGACGTAGTTCTTCACGAATTCCTCGGCGTTCTCTTCGAGGACTTCGTCGATCTCGTCCACCAGGGCGTCCATCTCTTCCTTCAGCTCCTCGCCCTTCTTGGCGAGCTTCTGGCCGCCGGCATCCTTGCCCGACGATTCCTCGCCGCCGCCGCCGCCGCCCTTCTGCTTTTTTTCCTGTGCCATGGTCATTCTCCAGGGCGCGCAGCCCGTGATCCCGGGCCCCTAAGCCCGCAGGTTCTTCACCAGATCGGCTGCAGAGGTCGAACTCGTGAGCAGATCGTCGACGTGGGCCTTGGTCCCCTTCAGCGGCTCGACCATCAAGATGCGCTTGATGGGCTCGTCGCCGATCCCGAAGGAGATCGAGTCCCAGTTCACGCCGAACACCTCGCTCGGGAAGCGCTTCAGGCACTGGCCCCGGAAGTAGGCCCGCGTGTCCTCGGGCGGCTCGGTGATGGCCGCCTCGATCTCCTCGTCGGTCACCAGGCGCTTCATGCGGCCCTGGCGCTCGAGCAGGTAGTAGAGACCCTTTTCCTTGCGCACGTCGTGGAACTGGAGGTCGAGCAGGCGCGCCTGCGCCGCACCCCAGTCGAGACCCTTGCGCTCCATGAAGCTCTCGATCATCGCCTTCTTCGCGACCCAGTCGATTTCGCTCACGACCTCCATGGGGTCGCGCTCGAGCGAGTCGAGTACGCGCTGCCACATCTCGACCACGTCCTTGTAGCTCGGGTCGAGCTCGTTCTGCGTGACGTAGTTCATGGCGAGGTTGCAGTACTCGCGCTGGAGCTGGACCGCGGTGAGCTTCTTGCCCGCCGCGAGCTGGATCTCCTGCTTGCAATCGGGGTCGTGGGAGACCTCCTTGATCGCTCGCACCGGGTCGCGCAGGGCGAAGGAGCCGGGGATCGTGCCGTCCTCGATCATCGCCAGCACGAGCGCCGTGGCGCCGTTGCGCAGGAAGATCGTCGGCTCGCTCATGTTGGCGTCGCCCACGATCACGTGCAGGCGGCGATACTTCTCGCGATCGGCGTGGGGTTCGTCGCGCGTGTTGATGATGGGCCGCTTCACCATCGTATCGAGGGCGACCTCGGTCTCGAAGAAATCGGCGCGCTGGCTGAGCTGGTAGTCGCAGGGCTGAGCGCGGTTCTCGCTGCCCACCTTGCCGGCGCCGCTGTAGACCTGACGCGTCACGAAGTACGGCATCAGATGCTCGACGATCTGCTTGAAGGGCGTGCGGCGGTCCATGAGGTAGTTCTCGTGGGAGCCGTAGCTGTTGCCCTTGCCGTCGCTGTTGTTCTTGTGGATGAGCATCTGCGTGCCCTCGGGCAGCAGTGCGTTCGCTTCGATGCGGCTGAGGTCGAGGACGCGCTCGCCGGCCTTCTCGTGCACGACGAGATCACGCGGGTTGGTGACCTCGGGGCAGGAGTATTCGGGGTGGGCGTGGTCGACGTAGTAGCGCGCGCCGTTCACCAACGTCTTGTTGCGCGCGATGTTCTCTTGCTGATTGGGCGTGTACTTCTCGCCCTCGACCTGGAAGCCGCGGGCGTCGGCCAGAGGATTCTCCTGGTCGTAGTCCCAGAGGATCTTGGCGTCGTGCTCTTCCCGGTAGGCGTTGACGAGCAACACGCAGCTGGAGATCGGGTCGAAGTCACGGTCGTTCTGGACCGCGATTCCGTACTCCAACTCGGTGCCCATCACCTTGGGAATGGCCATCTAACCCCCGATTCGGCCGTTGAGCATAGTGCCTTTTCCCGGGGCTGCATCCAGAGCGCAGAGGCACAGGAAGCGACGGGGAGCCCGCCCGACAGGCGAACTCCCCGTGTTTCCAGATGCGAGGCGCCTAGAGATACTGCCCCGAGTTGACGTCCTCGATCGAGCGCTCTTTCCGGCTGATGCCGGTCATCAGCGTGCGGACGTTGATGATGCGCTCACCCTTCTTGCCAGAGATGCGGGCCCAGTCGTCGGGGTTCGTGGTGTTCGGGAGATCTTCGTTCTCCTTGAACTCCGCGTTGACCGCCGCGATCAGATCCTCGGGTTTGATGCCGCGCTCGTCGTGATCGATCACCCGCTTCACGGCCATCTTCTTGGCGCGTGCAACGATGTTTTCGATCATGGCGCCGCTCGAGAAATCCTTGAAGTAGAAGATCTCGCGCTCGCCCTTGGCGTAGGTCACCTCGAGGAACTTGTTCTCCTCTTCGGTGCTGTACATGCGGTCGACGGTCTCCTGGATGATCCCATCGACGATCTTCGCGCCGTCGCTGCCGAACTGCTGCTCCGCCTCGGGGTGGAAGGGCAGATCGGCGGTCAGGTACTTGGCGAAGATCGCGCGGGCAGCGTTGGCATCCGGCCGCTGGACCTTCACCTTGAGATCCAGGCGCCCGGGCCGCAGCACGGCCGGGTCGATCAGATCCTGCCGGTTGCTGGCACCGATCACGATCACGTTCTTCAGCGACTCGACGCCGTCGATCTCCGACAGGAACTGGGCGACCACGGTGGCCTCCATGTCCGAGGAGATGCCGGAGCCTCGCATGCGGAAGAGCGAATCCATCTCGTCGAAGAAGATCACCACGGGGACCTCTTCGTTCGCCTTCTCGCGCGCCTTCTTGAAGACCTCACGGATCTTGTGCTCGGTCTCGCCCACGTACTTGTTCAGGAGCTCGGGCCCCTTCACGTTCAGGAAGTACGCCGGCGTGGAGCGGCCCGTGCGGGCCTCGATGCTCTTGGCGAGGCTGTTGGCCACCGCCTTGGCGATCAGCGTCTTGCCGCAGCCCGGAGGGCCGTAGAGCAGGATGCCCTTGGGCGGCGAGAGCTGGTGCTCCGCGAACACCTCGGGGTGCGTGTAGGGCAGCTCGACCGAATCCCGCAGGACGCCGATCTGCTCTTCCAGGCCACCGATGTCGTCGTAGGTGACGTCGGGCACCTCCTCGAGCACGACTTCCTCGACCGACGACTTCGGCATCCGCTCGAAGGCGTACTGGGTGCGCGGGTCGATCATCAGGTTGTCGCCGGCCTTGAGCTTCTCGCCACGCAGCGGCTCGGCCAGGGTCACGACACGTTCGTCGTCGGTGTGGCCCAGCACGATGGCCCGGAAGTCCTCGAGCACCTCGGACACCGTCGCGATCTCGCCCCGCGAGGTGTAGCCCGCGGGCTCGACGATGTTGAATGCCTCGTTCAGCACGCAGAGCTGGCCGTCCTCGAGCTGGAACGGGTCCAGGTTCGGGTGGACGTTGACGCGCATCTGCTTGCCGTCGATGACGATCTCGGCCGTGCCGTCCTTGTTCGCCCGCTGGAAGATCCCATAGCTGTTGGGCGGGGCGCAGAGCTTGTCGACCTCCTCCTTGAGGAGTTCGATCTGCTGCTTCGCCTCTTGAAGTGTGCCGACGAGCTTTTCGTTCTGGCGCTCGGCATCGGCGTGCTGATCGCGCACGAGTTCGTAGCGCCGTCGCAGCGCTTCGAACTCCGCCATCAGCCGGTCGAGCCGGCGGCGGAACTCCGTGGAGTCGGTCCCGAAGAACTTCATCGCGTCGCGCAGATCGTCGGCCTCCTGGCGCGGGTCGGGCTCGCCCGTGGGGTTGCCTTCTTCATCATGAGGATTGGCCGGCGTGATGCGCCGCATCACGTCCCGCACGAAACCCTTGCGCCCAGATCCAGACCCGGAGTCGTACTCGCTCATTGCACCCTCTCCTCGCTCACGCTTCGCATTGCCGTTTCACGGGGGACCATTGTCCTGGTGCCTACTGCAAGGCGCGTGCCGCGGTCTGTGTCCCCGCTGGGCACGGCCCCCGCGGTGCGACGAAGCGCATCCTGCGGGCGTTCCGCCTCTGGCGATAAACCGCCAACAGGCTGGGTACAAAGGGAGTGCATGGGCTGTGCAAGGCCTCGGATGGACGGGAGCGTTGCGGGCCCGAGCTCCGGGCCGCCGTGAACGCTTCTGTACCGGGTCGACTCTCGCACCGTCCAACCCGCTGCAACGCAGCGGCGCCCAATCTCCCAACTACCCGAATTCATGATCCTTTTCGGGCCCACGAAAAATACCCCAGGGCCCTCTCCTGTCAACCATCGCGAACGTGCAGTTCGCCCTCGAAGCGTGCGCCGCCATGACCGTTGTGGTCTGCCGGCTCGGAACGCCTGGTTCGCTGCCGCCCTCGAAAGGTAGGGGCCGCCGGGCGACCCGTCGGTGACGCAGTCGTTGCAGGCGAACTGCTCGCGGGCTGCCACTTCGTGAGGCGCGGGCGAATCCGGTGGTGAGGCTTCGACATGGGCGTCGGAAACACGGCCACCGCAGCCCACGGTTGCACCTGCCGCCCGCGAGCCTGGAGCGCCTGCGTCTAGGGGGAACACCTGTGCCCTCAATGGGAAAAGCTCGGGCCAGGTGGCGGCGACCCCGCGCAATTCTGCGTAGATGCGCGCGGCCCTGCACAGGCGCGATGCGCCGCGATCCGACGCCTCCGGACGCCAAAATGCGCGCCGGGCTCCCGCCGCCGCGTTGCTCACGGGGCCCCGAGATCGATCACCGTGACGCCCTCGGGCGGATCGAAGGTGAACAGCGCCGGGTCGGGCCCGGTGTTGATCTGCACGTTCGTGAAGGCGACGCGGGTCTGGTTCCCGAAGAGGTCGGTGACCGTGCTCGCCACCACGCGCCCGGTCTCGGGGTCGACGTCGAGGGCGAGCCGCTCGTAGCCCTCGTCCTTCTTGGGCAGGAGGTCGAGCCGGATGGGCGAAACCGAGCAGTCGGCCGCCGTGATGGTGAAGGAATCGGCAAGATCGCCCTGCCCCATCAGGAAACGCACCGCAGCGCCGGAAAGGAGCCCCCCGGCGTCCGTGAGACGCTGGGCTTCACCGAGCAGCGGATCGTACATCCACACCACCTGCCCGTCCGTGACGAACAAGCTCGGATCCGGCGAGACATAGCTCCACCGCATCCGCCCCGGCTTCGAGAACACCACCGTGCCCTGGCGAGTGGGTTCGGCCCGAGCGGCCCCGCCGAGGCCAAACGAAGCCGCTTTCCGAGTCTGCTCGAACGAGGCCGACCAATCCGAGATCGCCTCGTAGTGGCCCTGCACCTTCCCGGCAACCGAAGAAGCACAAGACCGATCCAGCTCCAAATCATCAGCCGCGGCCGACCAAGCCGGAAAACCCAAAGCCAACAACGCGACGATCAATCTCACCATCGTCGGGTTAGACACCGAAACCCCCAGGAAGATTCGCACCACGTTTCTGCGCTCGAGCAGGCAAGAGGCCGGCGTGGCGAGGGCTTCTCCGGCGAAATAAAGCACAGGCCGCGCAAGAGAGTCCGAGGCTGAGACCCCGCCCCACCGCGGCCGAGCCATTCGCCGGAGAAGCCCTCGCCACGCCGGCCGCCTCCCCGGACAGTCCTCACTCAGGTTCGATCGCAGAAACGAGAACCTGCCGCCCCTTAGTCCCTTCATTCGGCCCGACGAGCCCCTCCTCCTCCATCTGCTCGATCATCCGAGCCGCCCGGTTGTATCCGATCTTCAACCGGCGTTGGAGGTAGGAGATGGACGCATTGCGCGTCTCGGTCACGACGGCGACGCCGCGGTCGTAGAGCTCGTCGCTCCCGCCGTCGTCGCCGGGCAATGCGCCACTGCCGCCCGCGTCGATCTCCTCGTTCATGCGGATGATCGTCTCGTCGAACTCCGGAGCCCCCTGGGCACGCAAGGCCTCGACGAGGGCCGAGACCTCCTTCTCGGTCACGAACGCGCCGTGGATGCGCTGCATCTTCGACGTCCCGGGCGGCAGGAAGAGCATGTCGCCGTTGCCCAACAGAGTGTCGGCACCGTTCTGATCGAGGATCGTGCGCGAGTCGGTGCGCGACGAAACCTGGAAGCTGATCCGTGCCGGGAAGTTCGCCTTGATCACGCCCGTCAGGACGTCGACGCTCGGCCGCTGGGTCGCGAGCACGAGGTGGATGCCGGCCGCCCGCGCCATCTGCGCCAGACGTTGCAGCGCCTCTTCGACGTCGCGCGCACACACGACCATCAGGTCGGCGAGCTCGTCCACGACGACGACGATGTAGGGGAGCTTGCGCCAGGCGACTTCCTCGGCGTGCTCCTCCCCCGGCTTCTTCTTCAGCTCGAAGTGGGTCTCGCCCCCGGCCAGGGCCTCCACGGCGCGTTCGTTGAACTGGTCGATGCTGCGCACCCCGATGGCGGCCATCATCTGGTAGCGCTCGGTCATCTTGTGGACGATGCCCGCCAAGGCCCCCGCCGCCCGCTTCGGGTTCGTGACGACGTCGGCGATCAGGTGCGGGATCCCCTCGTAGATCGACAACTCCAGGAGCTTCGGGTCGATGAGAAGGAGCTTCAGATCCGCGGGCGAGGTGCGGTAGAGGAGCGAGCACAGCAGCGAGTTCAAGAACACGCTCTTGCCCGTGCCCGTCGCGCCGGCGACCAGGAGGTGGGGCATGCGTGCCAGGTTGCCCTCGACGGGGTTTCCGAAGATGTCCTTGCCGAGGGCCAGGGTGAGCTTCCCGGACGCGTTGCGGAAGCTGTCGTCCTCGAGCATCTCGCGCAGATAGACCGTCTCGCGTTCCGGGTTCGAGACCTCGATCCCGACCACGGATTTGCCCGGCAACGGCGCGATGATGCGGACCGAGAGTGCCCGGAGCGCCAGGGCGAGGTCGTCCGAGAGCCCGACGATCTTGCCCACCTTCACGCCCGATGCCGGCTCGAACTCGTACATCGTGATGACCGGCCCGGGATGGACCTTCAGCACGCTCCCGCCCACATTGAAGTCGGCGAGCTTCTTCTCGAGAATGCGCGCGTTCATGGTCAGGCTTTCGGGGTCGATCTTTCGCTGCCCGGCGGGCGGACGGCTGAAGAGGTCGATGTCCGGCTGAACCCACGGCACGCCGCCGCCACCCTCGGAGAAGGCAAACGTTTCCTGCTCGGGTGCATGCTTGGACGCTCGGTCGGCTTCATGGTCGACGATTTCGAGCTCGCCAGGCTTCTTGGGCCGCGCTGCGACGGGCGGCGGCAGGGCGGCGGGCCTCGCTTCCGCCGGGCCCGGCGGCGGCAGCTCGGAGTCGTCTCGAGGCACGACGACCTGGGTCTTTCGCGCGCGCCGTGCGCGCCACACGACGCCAGCTTGAACTCCGCGGCGAAGGGAGGCGACGACTCGGGATGTCGCGCGTCGAGCGCCCTGGCCGGTCTCGACCACGCCGTGGGCCAACGCGGTCAGGCCCGCGACCAGCGCGCCGCCGATCACGCCGAGCCCCGCTCCGAGCCAACCCGCAACCCGCACCAACGCTTCGACGGCCGTCCCGGTCGGGACTCCCAACAAGTAGAGCACCCCGATGCTGAGCAGGAAGCCGTTCAGGAGCAAGGCACCCCAGAGACTGAGGAGCACGCGCTCCCCCGAAGCCAGCCAGGCACCGACCACACCGCCGCCCGGGTGGGGGATCACGTCGGGCCGCACCGCATCGACGAGGGGCGGCAACGCGGCCAGGGCCAGCACCGCCAGGGCCGTCCCGACCCAGGTGCGCCCGGCAACGCCAGATACCCCGCGGCCCAGGAGCAAGCGGACCCCGACGACGCCGAGGCCCAGGACGAGAACGAGGGAGCCCCAACCGAGGCCGCCTTGGAGAAGGGCCGCGAGATGCGCGCCGACGACGCCCGCGCGGTTCTCGACGGAGCCGAGTTCGAAGAGGGGGTCGGAGGCCTCGTACGTCGAGAGCGCCAGCGTGGCCAGCATGGCCAGCAAGACCAGGCCGACGCCACTCACCTCCGCCCAGACGCCGCCCGGCGGGGTCGTGGCCGCGGCCACACGGGTACGGCGTGCCGCCGCAGCCTTAGCCACGGCTCACCGGTCCGCCTGAGCCGGGGACGGCTCGCAGTCGTTGGCGTGTGCTCGGATCGAGCCTGCGCCGGTCTTCAAGGTTCACGTCCCACCCCCCATGGGGAACGCTACACGTCCGTCGAGCGAGCTTAGTGACCCGGCGTTTGGGCAGCAACCACAGTCGCAAGCGCGCATCGGGGTCGAGTCCTGAGAACGACGTTTGTCATCTTGCATCGTTCCGTTCACCAACGGCAACGATCCCGCGCAAACACTCGCCCCGTCGCCTCGCGGCTCATTGACTTCACCTCGGGGCGGCGGGATCATGAGCGGGTTCCCTCACTCTCATCTCCTGGAGAGACACCATGGCAGGCGTCAACAAGGTCATCCTGGTCGGCAACCTCGGGCGTGACCCCGAGCTCCGCTACACGCAGCAGGGCACCGCAGTCGCGAACTTCTCGTTGGCGACCAGCGAGCGCTTCAAGAAGAAGGATGGCACGCGCGACGAGCGCACCGAGTGGCATCGCATCGTGGTGTGGGGGCAGACGGCCGAGTTCTGCTCGCAGTACCTCTCGAAGGGCCGCACGGTCTACATCGAGGGCCGACTGCAGACCCGCGAGTGGGAGAACAAGGAAGGCCAGAAGCAGAAGACCACCGAGATCGTCGCCCAGGAGGTCCAGTTCGTGGGCCCGCGCGAAGGCGGCTCGGGCGGTGGGGGCAAGCCGGCGGGTGCCAGCGGTGCTTCGGGCGAGCCGCCGCCGCCGGCAGACGACGACATCCCCTTCTAGAGAAGAGCGGACCGAGTTCGGACTGGGTTGGGTGCGGGCCAGGCCTGCAGCAGGCCTCGGGTTCCGTGCGGGCTAGGCCTGCGTCCGCAGCTCGCGGACGAGATCGTTGATGCGGGTGCGCGTGCCGTCATCGAGGGTTTCGAACTCGATGCCGATGCCGCGCGGGCCTTCTTCGTCCGCGGCTTCCCGGAGCCAGACCACGCGACCGACGACCTCGCAGGGCGCCTCACTGCCGGGCAACCGGAAGCGAAGGGTCACGAGCGTGTCGATGGCGTGCTCGCTGTCGGTCCCCACGAACATGCCGCCTTCGTTGATGTTCATCGTGAACTCGGAGAAGAACGCGTCCACCGTGGAGTAATCCACGGGGATGACGGCCTGGGTACGCGGCGACTTGCGTCGATCGTCTGCGGCAGGCTCGGGCGTGTGCTTCAGCGACATGGACAACCTCGATGGGGCCACGGTTCTCATCGACCGTTCCGCCCTCGGGCCTTAACCGTTCGGTGGCGGCCCTCCAGGCTCAGGGTTTCCCCGGAGGCGCCTCGGGTGGGGGCCAGACCGAGCCCTCGCGAAGGCTGCGGTAACCGTGCTCGGCCACCACCACGTGGTCGAGTAGCTCGACGCCCAGCAGCTCGCCGGCCCGGACGAGGCGGTCGGTCACGCGCCGGTCTTCGGCGCTCGGGGTCGGGTCGCCGCTCGGGTGGTTGTGTACGACCACCAGGCCGGCCGCTCCTTCCCGGAGAGCCGGCCGGAAGACCTCGCGCGGATGCACGAGGCTCGCGGTCAGCGTCCCCTGGGAGATTTCGACTTCTCGGATCACGCGGTGCCGGCCGTCGAGCAGCAGGGCCAGAAACCGCTCGCGCGTGGCGTCGCGCAGGCGGGCGTGGAAGTGACGGAAGACGTCGGCCGGGCCACGGATGCCGTCGCCGGGCCGCAGGCGCCGCGTGGCCATGCGGCGGCCCACCTCGAGGGCGGCGCGCAAGCTCGCGGCCTTGGCCGGGCCGACGCCCGCCTGGGTCTCGAGTTCGAACGCCGTGGCGGAGGCCACCCCGCGCAATCCACCACACTGGCCGAGCAGAGCACGCGCCACCTCGAGTGCATCGCGCCCGCCTACCCCGGTTCGCAACAGCAGCGCCAGCAGTTCTTCGTCCGCGAGCGCGGCCGGCCCCACCGCTCGAAGCCGCTCACGCGGCCCCTCCGACGCCGATGCGAGACCGAGCCGGCGAGCGACACCCATCGAGAGAGAAGTCATTGGAGTTCCGCCGGGACCGGCGGGAGAGGAGAGAAGCCTAGCGCGAGCGGCTCGGGCAGGCCGCCTCCGCCGCCTCGGCGGCGGACAGCATCTCGACGAACTCTGCCGCGCCCACCCCGGGCGCCACCAGGCTCCGGAACGCGACCGTCCGCTGAGCTTCGGGCTCGAGCAAATCGACGAAGCGACGCAGCAGAGCGAGGAAGCCCCGTGCTTGGGAGGCTTCGGTCATGGCGGCCGCGAGTTCGAGCGGTTTCGACGGGGCGTATTGCGAGCCGTCGAGCAGAACGATGCGCCCGCCTTCGCTGACCTCACCGAGCCGACGCATGGCGGAACGCAGGTAGGGGTCGGTGAACGAACCGCTCGGCGCGAGGCTTCGCGCAAGGTCGGCCGCGTCGAGACGGCTGCGCAGGGCCGAATCGAAGTCGAGAGCGCAGCCGCTGACGTCGCCGCGCGCGATCCGTTTGAGCGCCGCGCGCGCTTCCTCGACCGAGCGCTCTCCGCCGTCCACGGGCAGGAAATCGAGCGAGAAGAGATAGCGGTCGCCGATCGGGTCGTGGCTCTGGCGGGAGCGCATCTCGATGTCCGAGGCCGTCACGCCCGGCGCGAGGACGACCCGCACGAGCAGATCGTCGCCGACCTGTTGGGACCCGAGGCCCCCGACGAGCGGGCTCTTCACCTGGGAGAAGCTCTGCTCGAGGGCTTCGCCGCGCGCGGTCTCGGCCAGCGAAACCTGGAACGAGCGCGCCCCCTTCTGCAGCCGGACCTGGGGCGCCTCTTTCGTCTGGAACGAAACCGAGCCTCGCCCGCCGAAGTAGCTGTGGGAGACCGCGAAGAGCATGTTCGCCAGGGGGTCGAGTTCGAGGAGGACCTTGTCCTCCTTCCCCTGCACCCGCAGCGTCACTTCCTTGGCCTTCCAGCCCTCGGCCGAGGCGCGGATGGTCACGGTGTCGCGGCTCGTCGACGCGGAGCGGGTCGGCAGCACCACCGTCACCGGCGCGTCGGCCTGCTCATAGCGCTTCTGGAACCCAGCGCGGACGTAGTAGAGGTCGACCACGGCATCGGAGGGCGTGGTCTCGACCTCGATCTGGCGGTCGCCGTAGTTGTGGCCGGGTCGCAGGAAGCCAAACATGCGGCCCGGCGTCCAGGCGGCCTTGTCCTCGGGGATGAGGTGGACCTCGTCGGCAGCGGCCGCGAGCGGCCCGACGACCAGGGCCGCACACAGAGTCAGGAGCAGGCGTTTCATGGGCGGCCGGAGAATATCACGCTCCTCGAAGGCTGCAGATTGCGCCCGATGAATGGCGAACCTTCGCGGTCGATCGCCCCAGGTGGGTGCTAGCGGCCCGCCGGGTAGGCGACGGCTTCGAACTGCTCCGCCAGCGCGCGGCCCTCGGGCCCCGCGTCCTCCCTCAAGCGCCGTGCCACCGCCTCCACCTTTCGGCCCCGCGCAGCCCGCTCGGCCATCTGGGCCAACCAGGCGGCGCGGCGCTCTTCTTGAAGCGCGCGATACCGCTCGAGGAAGAGGTGGGGGTCGTCGATCACGTCGGCTTCCTCGACGAGCTCGAGAGCCGCAGCGGACTCGAGGGCTGCTGCGGGCTGTGCCGCCGGGGCCGCCCCGAGGACGCGCATCCGGCGCGCGGGCTCTTCGGCGGCGTCCGACGCGGTCACGGCTCGGCCGGGCGGCCGCAGACGCGGCTGCATCCGGAGGTCTGGCGCCTCTTCCAAGCGCCCGGAATCCACGAACCCGTCCGCCTGCTCGACACTCGCCGGCGGCAGCGTGCCCGGGATCTGCCATCCGTAGTCGCGCACGCCCACGATCAAGACCGCCGAGGTGAGCGAGGCGGCGGCCAACGGCGGCAGGTAGCGCGCCGGGTCGATCCAATCCCAGAAGGCGGCCAGGCCATCCCACCAACGGGCTCGCCCCTCGCCGTCTTCGATGCGGGCGACGATCCGGTCAGCCAGATGCGGCGGCACCTCGGGGCTGGGGAGGTCTCGTAAGAGGTGGACCGTTTCGCGCAGCGCGTGCAGGTCTGCGGCGCAGGCTTCGCAGCCATCGAGGTGGGCATCGAAGAGCGCCCGCTGTGCCAGGGGCAGATCGCCCTGCAGGTACTCTCCCATGCGTCGTCGGACTTCCGGGTGATTCATGACGGGCTCTCTGTCGCGAGCGGGTGATTCATGACGGGCTCTCTGTCGCGAGCGCTTCCAACTCCGGCGCCAGCCGGTCGCGGAGCGCGTTTCGGGCTCTATGGATGCGGGACTTCACGGTGCCCTCGGCGAGGCCGAGAACATCGGAGACTTCGGCGTAGGGCAGACCCTCGATGTCGAACAGCACGAGTGGCAGCCGCAGCTTGTCGGGCAGGGTCGCGAGCGCCTCGTGGACCTGCCGTTGGAGCTCTCTGCGAAGCGTGGACTGTTCGGGCCCGGGCGGCGCCTCGGGCAGGTCGTGGCCGGTGGCCTGGCGCTCGGCCAACTTCTCGATGCGTGCACGCGTGCGGCCGAGCGTGCGGCGGCGGTTGAGCGCCGTGTTCGCCGCCACGCGATAGACGAAGGTGGAAAAGCGCGCGTCGCCCCGGAAGCGATGCCCGTGACGATGCAGGTTCAGGAAGGTCTCTTGCGAGGCATCCTCGGCGTCGGCCGCGCTGCCGAGCATCCGATAGAGCAGGCGATACACGCGGTCTTGGTAGTTGCGAACGAGCGTCTCGAACGCGGCCTGGTCGCCCGCGTGCCAGCGGGCGATCAGCTCGGCATCGGGGTCCGCGGCCGAGTCGACAGCCGGGCGCCTGGACGGAATTCGCTCCACGATCTGGTGACCCACCGAGGTACTCATCTCCCTACGGACACCGCATATTCGCTGGGGGTTCACTCCCCCGGCAACGGTTTTCCCCACCCCGGCGAGGGTTCACTCCCCGGGGCGGGCCCACTCTCCGGACTTGCCGCCTTGCTTCCGAACCAGGCGGACGGCCTCGATCGTCATGCCCCGGTCGATGGCCTTGCACATGTCGTAGACCACGAGGCCCGCCGCGGTTACAGCGACCAGGGCCTCCATCTCGACACCGGTCCGCGCGGTGGCCCGGGCGATGGCCTCGATCCGGACGCAGGGCCCGCCCTCGGCCCCCGGGTCGGGCACGAGCTCGACGTCTACGAGATCGAGCGGCAGCGGATGGGCCAGCGGAATCCACTCGTGGGTACGCTTGGCGGCCTGGATCGCTCCGAGCCGAGCCGTCGCGAAGACATCGCCCTTCAGGATCTTGCCCTCGCGGATGGCGTCGAGGGTAACGCTTGCCATGCGCACCTGGCCCCGAGCCACACACTCGCGCTCGGTCACCGGCTTGCCTCCGACGTCCACCATGCGGGCGCGCCCCTCGGCGTCGAGATGGGTGAGCTTGCTCATCAGGCGAGTCGCTCCTCGAGCCAAGCCTGGGCGTCGGCGAAGACGCTCTCCTGCTCCGGCTCGTTGAAGATTTCGTGCAGCAACTCGGGATAGATCCGCAGGTCGGAGCCCGAAGAAGTCAGGGCCTTTGCGAACTCCCGGCTGCCGTCGACGTGGCACAGCGGGTCGGCCGCGCCGTGCAGCATCAGCATCGGGACGCGAACGTCGGCGCCGCGCCCGCCGGTGCGGCGCATGGCGTCGAGCAGCTCCATGGCGAAGGACGTCGTCATGGTGCCGTGTACGAGCGGGTCGTTTTCGTAGAGGCGCACGACCTGGGGGTCGCGCGAGATCCCCTTCGAGTCGAGGCCACTCGACAGCGACAGGCGCGGCGCGACCCGGCGAAGCAACCTCGCCAGGAAGACGCGCCAGCGCGAGAACGCATCGGGCACCGCGAGCGCGGGGCCGGAGACGATCGCACCGGCCACGTCGGGGCGGCGCTCGCAGAGGAAGGCACACGTGATCAAGCCACCCATGCTGTGGCCGACGAGGAAGACCGGGCGGCCGGGCTCGGCTTCGCGCACGGCGTCGAGCATGCGGGCGAGGTCGTCGAGGAACTCGTCGAAGCGGTCGACGTGGCAGATGCGGCCTTCGCTCTTGCCGTGCCCGCGCTGGTCGTAGGCATGCACGGAGTAGCCGCGTGCGGCGAACCAGTGGCCTACGTGGTCGTAGCGGCTGCAATGCTCGCCATACCCGTGGACGAGCAAGAGCGCGGCCCGCGGCGCCGACGGTCGCCACCAACGGCGATGCAGGCGCAGGCCGCCGGAGCCGTCGAGTCGGTCGTCTCCGCGCTGGATTCGGGGTGTTTCCACGGCGCGAGGCTACCGGGGGGGTCGGAACGGCGTCAAGGCGCGAGTGTTGGAGCTGGAGCTTTGGTGGGCGCGCCCCTGGAGGGGAGCTACGCGCCTTCGGAGCGAAGCTCGCGGCGGACGCGTTCGCGCGCATCGCGGACGCGGTTCAAGTAGCCGATCCCACGAATGTTGGAGCCCCAGAAGTAGGCCGAGACCCCATCGGCCTCACCGAGGCGCTCGATGTTGCCCGAAAGGATCCGGCACCCGGCCTCGACGTTCGATTCGATGGTCGTGAAGTTGCCCGCGAGACCGAGAGGCTCTGCCATGTAGGGCATGACCTGCATCAGGCCCATGGCGCCCTTGGGGCTGCGCGCCCAGGGCCGGGCGCGGCTCTCGACCCAGATCATTGCGGTCACCAGGGTGGGGTCGAGTTCGTAGCTCTCCTCGCAACCCATGACCGCCGCGCCGATTCGTTGACGTTCGACGCTCGACAGGCTCGGGTTCCAGCTTCCGACGATGCGGGCCACGGCGTCGCCGTCCATGGAGGAGTTCGCAGCGACGGCGGGCGGCGCGGAGACGTGCGGCATCCGCGCAGGATTGTCATCCCGCATCGTCAGGGCCATTGCCCAGAAGGCTACGAAGACCAGCGACCAGCGACTCATTGAAACTCCTGGAGCGACGAAGCTCGTGACCGTGAGTGGCAGGAACGGCCGGGGGGGTGACATTGACCCCCGGGGGAAGGAGTTCGCCTCGTCGAAGCTACGCGCGGAGTGCGTAGCGGCTGCAAACTAGCCGCGCTCGGGGTGCCGTCGCAAGCGGGGAGAAGGGCCCGAACGGGCGACACCGTGGCACGTTGCCGCAGCAAGGGAAAACCCGCGTACCGAAATTCGACGGCGCTTCGTTCGCCCGTTCATCCCCGCCGCGCCGCGTGGCTGAAACGTGCCTGATTCTCTTGATGAAACGTGGCTGTGTCACCGAGAAATCACGCATCGGACGCCACCCGGTGAAGCGTCGGTGAAAAAACAAACACGTATTGGCGATCTCTCCCATCATGCATTCGGCGCTCTGATAGCATGTGGGCCAGTTCGAAGATGTCCGACTCACCCCGAAGATGTCCGATTCACCCACACTTCTCGCAGCTCTCCAGAATCTTCCCGCTAGCGCGGTGTTGGAGGGGCTCGCCCGGCTACACCAAGCCGTGTTTGTGGCCGATGCCGACGGGCGTGTGATCTGGATGAGCGAAGAACTCGAGCGCTTACGCGGCGAGGACGACCTCGACGGAAGCACGGGCTGGAAGGCCGGCCTCCCCGGCCACGACTACTTCGCCGATGTCGCACAGCTCGACGAGATTCGCCGCCGCTTCGCACGCGACGGGCAAGTCCATGGTGCACCGGCCGAGCTGCTCGGTTGTGACGGGCTGCGCGTGCCGGTCGAAGTCGACGGCGTTCGCATCCCTTCCATCGATGCGGGCGTGCCGTTGTTCGTCGGCATCGTGCGCCCGCTCTCGGAGCGCGCGACGCGCGACCGCGAGCTGCGCGAGACCGCCGAGTTCCTGTCCGCCATCCTCGAGAGTTCGCCCGTCCCGGTGCTCGCCGTCGACCCGCGCGGCTTCGTCCAATACGCGAACCCCGCCATCGAAGGCCTGCTCGGGCACACGGCGGCCACGCTGATCGACAAGCCGGTGGCCATGCTTGCGGGGAGCACCGGGGAGCTGGCTTCCGCGATCCTCGGTGACCTGCCCGACGATCACGAGATCGAGTTCTGCCACACCGATGGCACGCCGCGCTTCGTCACCGTGGCAGCGAGCGCGCTGCGGATCGCGGACGGCAGCGCCAAGGGCAGCGTCATCCTGCTCCATGACCAGACCGCACGACGCAACGTCGCTGAAGATCTACGCCGCAAGAACTCCGAGCTCGAGCACTACGTCCAGAACGTCACCCACGATCTGCGCTCGCCGCTCGTCTCGCTGCTCGGCTTCTCGCGCCTCCTCCACCAGGAGTATGCCGAGGGCATGGACGACACGGCGCGGCACTTCCTCGATCGCATCGAGAATGCTGGCCACGCCATGGAGGCCTTGATCAACGACCTCCTCGAGCTCTCGCGCATCGGCGGCACCCACGACCACAAGGCCCACGTGAACCTCTCGGACGTCCTGAATCAACTTCACGCCGAGATGAAACCGCGCCTCGAAGCCCAGGCCGTGCAGCTCTGCCTTCCCGAAGATCCCATCGTGGTGCTCTGCGACCGCACGCGGCTCTACCAAGTCTTCTCGAACCTGGTCGGCAACGCCCTCGACTACATGGGCCCGGTGGACGGCGCGACGATCACGATCGACGTCCACGAAGACCCGGACGAGCATCGCATCGTCGTCCGCGACAACGGGCGCGGCATCGAGCCCTCGCAACGCGAACGGATCTTCGAGTTGTTCCAAACCGTCGGCCCGCGCGCCGACGGCCGCCGCGGCACGGGCATCGGCCTCGCGATCGTCAAGAAGATCGCCCAGAGCCAGCGCGGGCGTGTCTGGGTCGAGAGCCGCCCGGGCGAAGGCGCGGCCTTCCACCTCACCCTGCCCCGCTCCTAGCCCCTCCCGCATGGTTGTTCGCACTACCGCGGGGCGGTAGCTTGCCCCCCGCATGTACCCCATCGTCTTCGATCAGTTCGGACTCCAGATCAGCTCGTTCGGCGTGATGCTGGCGCTGGCCTGCCTCGTCGGCACCTGGATCTGCCAGATCCGCATGCAGGAGGAAGGGATCGACGGCGAGCTCGCGAGCGTCTTCCTGCTCTACCTGATGTTCGGCGGCGTCGTGGGCTCGAAGCTCTATTTCGCCGCCGACGTCTCGATCCGGAACGATCTCGACTTCTGGCCGCTCCTCCTGTCGCGCGACGGCATCACCTTCTATGGCGGGTTGATCGGCGGCGTCCTGATGGCCGCGCTCGCCTGCCGGGTCCATCACGTCTCGTTCAAGGTCTTCACCGATTGCAGCGCCGTGGTGATGCTGGTGGGCCAGGGGATGGGCCGGATCGGCTGCTTCCTCGTGGGCGACGATTACGGCGTCGCCACCGACCTGCCCTGGGGCATCGCCTTCCCGCAAGGCGCGCCGCCCACCCTCGAGGCCGTGCACCCGACCATGCTGTACGAGTCGGCGTGGCTCTTCCTCGGTGCGTTCGTGATGTGGAAGCGTCGCCGGGTGAGCCCCTACCTGTGGGCCGAGTACATGATCTGGAACGGCATCGGGCGCTTCCCGATCGAGATCCTGCGCGTCAACGACCCGGTCTTCCTGGGCCTCACGGAGCCTCAGGTGATCGCCTGCACTCTGATCTTATCCGGAGCGGCACTCTGGGTGCACTATTGGAGAAATCCATACTCGCCGCCGCCCACCTTGGGACAGCCGGTCGAAGAGGGCGCAGCTTGAGTCGCAACCGAAGTGTCGACACCCGCAACAAGGTCCTCGAGGTCGCCGAGCGCGAGTTCGCCACCTACGGATATTCCGGCGCTCACCTGCAGGCCATCGCAGAGCAGGTCGGCGTCCAGAAGACGGCGCTCTACTACTACTTCCCGAGCAAGTCGGGCCTCTACAACGCGGTGCTCCACCACATGCTGGAGATGCTGCGCGACACCGTGAACCGCGGCATCGCGACCGAGGGCTCGCACGAAGAGCGCTTCGAGGCCCTGCTCGGCGCCCTGAACGACCTGCTGGCCGAACGACCCAACTATTCGAAGATGCTGTTCCGCATCTTCGTCGACCGCTCGCCCTTTGACTTCGTTGCGGCGCAGCCGTTGATCCAGGAGCTGATCGGCTCGATCCTGGTGTTCTATCGCGCGGGCGTGGACGCGGGCGAGTTCCGGCGCCTCTCGGCACGACAGTTCTTCATGAGCCTCATGGGGACGGTCTTCTTCCACTACGCGGCGGAAGGCTTCGCCGCCGCGGTGCTCGGCGTCGACGACATCTTCACGAGCAAGGTGGTGAACTGGCGTCGCCAGGAGCTGCTCGACCTGATGGGGCACGGCGTCCTCACGAGCCCCGGCAAGCCCGACAGCGGCGACGAAGGCTGACCCGCTCAGCGTCGAGGGCTCTCCTCAGCCAGCAACCGGAGCGCTGGTGCCGAAGCGTTCCGTGAGGGTCTGAAGCTGTTCGGCGATGCGCTCGGCGTCGGCCGCGACCTCCTTCCCTTCTTCGCCTTCCGTGAGCTTCCCAACATGCGAGACGGCGTCGAGGGCCAGGGCCGCGTAGCCCGATTCATCGGCGGCCGGGTCGTGCGCGATCCATGCGGCGAGCGCATCCATGGCCTTGCGGTAGTCGCCGCGTAGATAGGCCTCCATCGCGTTCGCATAGTCTCCGAGCCGGACCCAATCCGCGCGCTCGCCGCCGCGGCGGCGCGCCTCGGTCAGCAGGCGGGACGCCTCCTCGAAGTGGCCGCTGTCGAGGTAGGACCGCGCCGCCACCCAGTAGCCCGTGGCCGCATCGCCGTGCACGTCCTCGAGGATCCGGTCGACCCCGCCTTCGAAGACGAGCACGACGTAGCCCGCGTTTTCGATCAGGAAGCGGGTCACGAGCCCGTGGTCGGGCTGCGCCAGGAGCAGGCTCCGGAACTGGAGACGGGTTTGCTCCAGCAGCGCCTCGGTTTCCTGCATCGCCTCGTCGAGCCGCACCGCCGCCCCGGCGACGATCTTCTCGAACTCGCGAATCAGGTTGGCCTCTTCTTGGGAGCGGCCTTGGAGCTTTCGGACCCGGGGGCCATAGACCTCGCGCTGATAAAGATTTTCGCGAAAGCGCATCGCTTCGTGGAAGAGCGCCCCCACGGTGAGGTCGAACAGAGCGTCGCGCTCCATGCGGCCATCGGGCAGATCGTCACCACGGAACTGCCCGTGGCACAGCTCCTTCAGGCGGTAGAGCGCGCTCGACTCGTCGTCGCCGACCCAACCGCGCACGTCCTCGAACGAGAGCTCGCCCGCTCGGTGCAGCGCGGCGACCTCTCGCGTGCGGCGATAGGCCACCAGGAACTCTCGGGCGATCTCGACGAGGCCGGAGTCGGGTGAGCCCGAGCCGTGTGATCCCAAGCCGTGTATCTCCATCGCGCGATTATACGGGCCGCACCCGGAACCCGCCGTGTTACGCTGCGGCCCCCCGCGTGCAGGACACCCGATGACAGCCTCCTGTCCCGTGCAGACCCCTTGATGACAGCCTCCGGTCCGCGATGAACGTCCCCGGAGCACAGGGCCCCTCCGGTCCGCGATGAACGCCCCCGGAACCGACGCACCCGACACGAGGTCGCGCCGCGAGCGTTGGGCGATGCCCATCGTCTTCGTGACGATGCTGATCGATTTCGCTGGCTACACGCTGCTCGTTCCGTTGCTGCCGACATTCGCCAAGAAGCTACACGCGACCCCGTTCGAGATCGGCCTGATCGTCACCGTCTACGCGCTGACTCAGCTGATCTTCCTGCCCTTGTGGGGCTGGGCGTCGGATCGCCTGGGGCGGCGGCCTGCGATCCTCGGCTCCCTGGCCGGCACGACCATCGCCTACGGAGTCCTGATCTACGCAGTCCACATCGAGTCCATGACCTGGGTCTACCTCTCCCGAGTGATGGCCGGCTTCTTCGCCGCGAGCCTCGGGACCGCCCAGGCGGTCGTCACCGACTTGACGCCCCCCTCCCAACGCGCGCGCGGGATGGGCGTGCTGGGCGCGGCGATGGGGATCGGCTTCGTGATCGGGCCGGCCCTCGGCGGGATCCTCGGCAAGGACGACATCCGGATCCCCTTCGCGTTCGTGATGTTGGTGTCCTCGCTGAACTTCTCCGCCGCCTTCTTCATGCTCCCCGAATCGCGAGCCGGCGACCGCGCTCCGTGGCGGGCGCGGGAGCTCGTGCGCCTTCTCGTCCCGACGCCGGTCCGTGTCCTCCTGGCCGACCACGGCCGCCGGGTCGGCATCTACCTCTATCTCTTCTTTCATCTCTTCGCGGCCTTTGCCGTGCTCGAGTCGATGTTCGCCCTCTTCCTGCTCGACCGGTTCGACGCGGACGCGCGCGCTGCCGGGTTCGTGTTCGCCTGGATCGGGATTTGGATGGCGCTGACCCAGGGTTGGCTGCTCGGCCGCCTGTCGCCCCTCGCCGGCGAATGGAACCTGGCGATCGGCGGCCTCTTCATCCAGGCAGCGGGGATGGCGGTGATCCCCTTCCTCCACTCCCTCGATGGGATCTATCTCCTCGCTCCGGTCGTCGCGATCGGCAACGGGCTCTCCTTCCCCTCGCTGGCGAGCCTCTACTCGAAGGCCTGCAAGACGGGTCAGGCCGGGGAACTCCTGGCGCAGAGCCAGTCGATGATTACGACGGGCCGAATCGTCGGGCCCATGTGGGGCGGATACACGATGGGGAACTTCGGCGGCTGGCTCGCGCCGCGGCTCCCCGAGGGCATGCGAATCGGCGGGCTCGAACCCGAGGTCTTCTCGCTGGGCGCTTGCTTCCTGATCGCCGGCCTGTTGACCCTCGTCGCCATCGTGATCCTCGTCGCGGCCCGCTCGACCCTCCAACCCGACCGTCTCGAATGAGCCTCGCCCGAAGCCCAGCGCCCGCGGGCGGATAGCCAATTTCCCCTTTGCGGACGGGACCATTGGCGATCGCACTCGGTTGACCCAACGCGTCATTCGCCTACCCTGCCCCCGTTCTTCCCGTCCACCCTCAACACGCGGCCCGTGGAGGTCATCATGAGCCAGGAAATCGAACGCGAGAGCATGGAGGTCGACGTCCTCTTCGTCGGCGCCGGCCCGGCCACCCTCGCCTCCGCCCTCCGCCTGATGCAGGGCGTCGAAGAACACAACGCCCGCGTCGAAGCCAGCGGCGGCGTCCCCATCGAGCCGCCGACGGTCCTCGTGATCGAGAAGGGCGCCGAGGTCGGCGACCACATGCTCTCGGGCGCCGTCATGAACCCGAAGGCCATCCGCGAACTCGTCCCCGACCACGAGCAGAAGGGCTTCCCGATCGAGCACAAGGTGACGAAGTCGATCCTTCGCTTCTTCCTCACCGAGAAGCTCTCGGTCGCGGCGCCGGGCTTTGCGACCCCGCCGCAGTTCTACAAGAACGGCTACTACGTCTCGTCGCTCAACCGCATCGCCAAGTGGCTCGGCGAACAGTGCGAAGCGGCGGGCGTCGAGATCTACCCGGGCTTCGCGGGCGACAAGCTCCTCTACCAGGGCAAGCGCGTCGTCGGTGTCCGTACGGGCGACATGGGCATCGACCGCGACGGCAACCCGAAGCCGACCTTCCAGCCCGGCATGGACATCTTCGCCAAGGTCACCGTGCTCGGTGAGGGCGTGCGCGGCACGCTGTCGAAGCAGCTCATCCACGACTTCCAGCTCCAGGGCATGAACCCCCAGGTCTACGAGACCGGAGTGAAGGAGATCTGGAAGATCGACCCGAAGAAGCACAAGCCGGGCCGGGTGATCCACGGCATGGGTTGGCCGAACTACTTCAAGCCCGTCTCGGGCATGTTCATGTACGACCTGGGCGACGACCTCGTCTCGGTCGGCTACGTCCCGATGCTCGACGCCGAGAGCCCGTTCAACGACCCGCACCTCGCGCTGCAGAAGTTCAAGACCCACGCCTTCATGAAGGATCTCCTGGAGGGCGCGGAGCTCGTCAAGTACGGCGCGAAGACCCTTCCCGTCGGAGGCCTCTACTCGCAGCCGAAGCTCTACGTCGACGGCGCGCTGCTGGTGGGGGATTCGGCGGGCTTCTGCAACGCCGAGTACCTCTCCGGGATCCACATGGCGATGAAGTCGGGGATGCTCGCTGCGGACACGATCGTCGAGGCTCTCGCCCAGCAGGACTTCACGACCAAGACTCTCGGTGGGTACACCGAGCGCTACCGGAAGAGCTGGGCCTACGACGAGCATTGGAACGTGCGGAACTTCCACGGGTCGTGGGAGCTCGGCATGCTCTTCTTCTTCCTCAACCAGCCGATCCGCATGGCCACCGGCGGCCGTGGCCTGATCGACCCGATCAAGTTCGGGCCTGGGCACGAGCACATGAAGAAGCTGGCGCAGCTGCCCGAGGGGGAGCGCAAGAAGGAAGAGTTCGAATTCGACGGCAAGCTGACCTTCAGCAAGGAGCACCTGGTTCAATTCAGCGGTTCCGCCCACGAGCCCGACCAGCCGTCGCACCTCGTCGTCGCCGACACGAACCTGTGCAAGACGCAGTGCGCCGAGGAGTACGGGAACCCCTGCGAGAGCTTCTGCCCGGCGGCCGTCTACGAGATGGTCGACGACACCGAGAAGCCGGGGGAGCGGAAGCTCGTGATCCACCACGAGAACTGCGTGCACTGCAAGACGTGCGACATCGCCGACCCGTACCAGGTGATCACCTGGACGCCGCCCGAAGGCGGCGAAGGCCCCTCCTACGATCGTATGTAGACGGGCCCCGTTCCGGACGCGGCGCTAGGCGTCGGCTTCGAGGGCGTAAAGCAGATCGGCAAGGATCTCGTCTTCCGCGGCGACGGCCACGTGGCGCAGGGGCTCTGCCAATGCCGTCGGTGCGGGGCCTCCCACCTGAGCCACCGTCGCGCCCGCTTCCTGGCTCGCCAGGAGGCCGATCCGCCCACGCAGCGACAGCGGCCTCGGGTTCGGGACGCGCAAGCCCCCGACGAAGCCTGGCAAGAGCGGCGCGACGGCGATCGCACCGCCGCAACCCTCGGCCGTGCGCCAACCCCTCGCCTCGATCCGCTCGGCCACGGCATCGGGGAGATCGTAGGAGACCATGACCGTGTCGCCGTCGGCCCGGGCACGGACGGGCGCACCCTCGCCATCCCCCTGCGCGATGAACGCGCCACCGGCTTCGAAGGCGTGCACGAAGATCTCTTCGCGCGGCAGGGCGACGGTCACTCCCTGGAAGCGGCCTTCCAGCGCCAGCCCGGCCATCACCGCATAGGGCCCCTCGGCGCCGAGGTAGGAGCGCAGGGTTCCGTCGATCGGGTCGATCACCACGAGGGCGTCGCGCTTGCCGCTGAACCGCTCGACGCTCTCGGTGTCCTCCTCGGCTTCGAGCCGGACGTCGGCGAAGCGGTTCAGGAGCGCGGCCAGGAGCGCCTCCTGACAGGCCGTATCCGCGGCGGTGAGCGCCGCTTTCACGTCCGTGTCCTCGCCTCTCTTCGGGCGGTTGGGCACGCGGCCCTCGAGAGAGCGCGCGATCGAGGCGGCCTGCCGGATCGCCGGCCATAGATCGTCGACGAAGTCCTCCGGCCCCGCGGTCATCGAGCTTCTCCCCCCCCGTGGCGGGCAGTCTAGCCGTCCCGAGCGGTGGGTTCCGTGAAGAAAGGGGTATCCTCGGACGTCCATTGAGACGCCCCCCTCGAGAGGAGATCGCATGACACGCGGTGTTGCCCCGACGCAGGCCCGATCGCGGCGCCCGAGAGCAGGGTTCTTCCTGAGGCTCGCGTTTGCGGCGCTCGCAGCCTGCACGCTCAGCGCCACGGGTGCGGTTTCGGCGGATGACCTGGGCGGCCCCGCGCAGATCGCCGTCCCGAGCGCTCTGGCGAAAGCAAAGTCGAGCTTCGATCGCCACGCGCGCAGCTGGATGGCGGGCCTCGAGAAGAACGAGGCCGAGAATCGGCGGACGGCGCCGGTCTACAGCGTGGCCGCCGAACCGGTGATCCGCTTCGACGGCTACAGCGACGACTTCGAAACCCAGGTCAAGCCCACCGGCCACCCCGGCGCACCCTTCGTCGGCATCCTCCGCTACAAGGAGCACCTCTACACCTGCCTGCGCGACGAAGCGAGCCGCTGCACCGTCTCGCGCTCGGTGCCGGTGTCGGAGATCTTCAGCTTCAAGAACGGCCGCTGGACCTACTGATGGTCGAGTTCGCGGCCCACCTCGTGGTGTCGGCCGCCCTGCTCCTCGTCGTGGCCTACGCGATCCGCGGCATCGAGGTTGATGGGGCGTTGGCCGCGCTGTTCGGTGCGCTCGTATTGGGCCTCGCGAACGCATTCGTCCGGCCGGTACTCGTGGTTCTTTCTCTTCCGATCACGGTGCTGACGCTCGGGCTCTTCCTGATCGTGGTGAACGCCTTCATGTTGAAGCTGGCCGCCGCCCTGGTCCCGGGCTTCCGCATCGATAGCTTCCTGCCGGCGGTCTGGGGCGCCCTCTTCCTCTCCCTCCTGAACCTGCTGGTCGCCCACGTCACCGGGCCGGGCTGGGCGCTCTAAGCGCCCGAGCCTGCGCATCCGCTGCCGGCGCGCTGCGCAGGCGCGCTTCAAGCCGTGTGTCAGATCACAACCCGCTCCAGCCGCTCCACGCGCCCGCCGAAGAGTGAGGCGAGGAATAGTGGTGTCGAACACCCCCGAAGAACCGCGGATCTTGGTCCTGCACCGTCGCGAACTCCACGACGTGTGCCGGATGCTGGACGAACTCGGCGCCGCCTACGAAGAGCGCCCGGGCGTGGTGCGCCCCGCCGCAGATGCCGAGCCATGGCGGCTCGTTCTGGCGACGCCCCAGCGGGTGCTCGAACTCCGGGCGAGCCACGTCGGCGAGACGGCGAGCGTCGTCGCGGTGTGTGACGGCTTCTCGAAGACGCTTGCCGCGAAGCTCGCCCAGGCACGCGTCGACTATATCCTGCGTCGGCCCGTTCACCCGGGGGCGCTCCGCCTGCTGCTCCTTCACGTCCTCTATCGAGGCCCCGAGAAGCGCCGCTTCCGGCGCGTGAGCGTCGGCGCGCCCGTGCAGGTCCGACTCGGCTGGCGGCAGCGGCCGGCCATGTTGCTCGAACTCTCGACCACGGGTTGTCGCGTTCAGGTCGATCGCCTCGCTAGCGCCGACGCGCGGATCTCCCTGACCCTCCCCACGGAGCTCACCGGGCTACGTCGACCGTTGCGACTTCGCGGGCGGGTGGTCCGCGCCACCGCGGCGACGGACGAAACCGAGGCGCAGGCCTCCGAGGTCGCTGCGCGCTTCGACGACCTCGGGAAGGGTGCTTTCGAAACCGTGGCAGCGCTGGTTCGCGAGTACGGTCAGGGCCCGGCTTCCTGGAAGGATGCGCCACGACCCGAAGCGCCCGAACCGGAGCCCGAGGACGAGGCCGGGGAAGTGATGCTCCCGTCCCGCGACCCCGAAGAACCGGATCGCCGGCGCTCGCCGCGCCTGCGCTACGCGAAGCCCGTGCTGGTCAAAGGCGACGGGGCAAGCCGGGTTCTCATGGGGCGCGATCTCTCGACGGGGGGCATGCGTGTGATGCGTGACGCCAACCTCGAGGTCGGCGACGAACTCAAGATCGCCCTCTACGGCGAGGATGGCATCCCGCCTCTGATGCTCCAGGCCCAGGTCGCGCGCGAGGACGGGCCCTTCTTGGTGCTGCGCTTCGGCGAGCTGGGCGACGGCGGGCTCGACCAGCTTCAGCGCCTCATGACGTCGCTTCCCCTCTCGGGCACGGACGACGCCGGCGAGGCCACGCCGATGGTCGTGTCCGAGATCGTCGAGCAGAACTAGCGCGATCGGTCGGGGCCAGTGCCCGTTCGGTCGGGGTTACGCTCCGGCGAGTCGCAGACTCACCACCAACGCGAACAGGATCCACAGCCCGGTGAAGACCGCGCTGTAGACACGGCCGTACGCACGATAGCGGCGGCAAGCCGCGGCGAAGGTCGGGTCATCGAGCTGGTCGAAGCCGTCGTCGGCGACCCAGCGCGACAGATCGCGCCTCGCCTGCTGGGAGCTGTAGTAGACGACCGTCGGGCGGCCGAGCCGTTGCCACTCGCTCGGGTGTCGACTGCGCAAGTCGCGCAGGAATCGCCTGTAGAGCACAAAGCCGGGCACCGTCATGGCGAGTAGCGCCACGGCACAGAGAGCGAAGGCGACCTGAGGAGCGAGTTGGACGTTCATCGATGGGCCTCGGGCGCGGCGGGCTGGGTGGGGACCGCCGCGGCAGGGCCCGTGCGGACGCGGAGCGAACGCAGCAAGCCCTCGACGACCGTTGGGTCGAAGCGGTCTGCAGGGCCACCCGCGTCGACGATGAGAGCCTCGCGGCCGAGGTCGACGATCCCGAGCAGTTGGCGCCGGGCGGGCTCATCGCCGACCGCCGCGAGGTCGATCTTTAGATAGTCGACTGTGACGCCATCGGCGCTGCGCAGCGTGTGATCCGTGAAGCGGATGCCCGCGCGCCCGTCGAGCGGTGCCACCCGGTCGACGAAGCGAGGCATCCATTCGAGGGTCGGGCCCCGCACGAGCAGGATCTGGGAGTGGAGCGCCCCGTTGCGCAGCAACGCTCGCCGGGTCCGCGGGCCTTCGCCGGGATCGACGCCCACCAGGCTGTAGTCGCTCCAGAAGACGTCGTCACTCCGGAAGGGGTCGACGACCTCCCAGCCCGCGGGCGCGGCGTAGGCGTCGCCGTAGAGAGCAAAGCGCGCCCACTGTCGGGCGCCGGGCCGGGCGGCAACGCGGGCTCGGGCTGCGGTGCGCAACGCGGCCGCGATCAAATCGTGGCCTTCATGCCGAGCCGCCGACAGCGCGGAATAGCGCCCTTCGGTCTGGATCGTCGGGTCAGCGCCGGCTTCGAGCAGGGCCTCGACGACCGACTCGTGGCCCTTCGCCGACGCGATCATCAAGGCGGTCACGCCCGACGTCTCAGGACGGTCGACTTCGGCGCCCTGTCCGAGCAAGAGCCGGGCGATCTCGGCGTGGCCCTCGTCGGCGGCGAGCATCAGGGCCGTGTGTCCGTCCCGACCGACCGACTCGGGGTCTGCGCCGCGCTCGACGAGCAGGCGTGCCACTTCGACGTTGCCGCGGAGCGAAGCGACCGCGAGTGCCGTCATCTCGTGTTCGAGGTCACGGCGTTCGAGGTCCGCCCCGGCGTCGAGCAGCGCGCGCGCCATTTCGACGTCGTCGCCGCCGGCCGCGAGGCCGAGCGCATGAGTTCCCTTCATCCGCGTCCGCAGATCCGGGTCGGCTCCGCCCGCCAGGAGTGAAACCACGGCGGCGGCATGGCCCGCCTCGGCGGCGTGCAGGAGTGCCGTGTTCCCGAACTGGTCCGGGCGATCGATCTCGACCCCGTGCCCGACCAGAGCGTCGATGACTTCGGTGTGGCCGCCTCGCGCCGCCCGCATCAACACCGTCACGCCATCCATGCGGAGCGAGTTGGCGTTGCCCCCGGCTTCGAGCAACCGCCGCGTCGCCGCTGCGTGTCCGCCCTCTGCTGCCGCCATCAGGGGTGTGCGCATCTGTTGGTCCGAGACGTTCGGGTCGGCGCCCGCGGCGAGGAGCTCTGCCACCACGTCGTCGTGACCGGCGGCAGCCGCGGCGGCCAGGACCGTCCGGCGGCTGGCGTCACTCTCGTTCGGAGCCATCTCGGCGGCCAGGAAGAGGCGCACCACGTGGAGGTCGCCATCCTCTGCTGCGTCGAGAAAGCTCCCTGCCGAGAACGGGACGCCCATCTGGGCCAGCTGGTCCCGGGGCGTCTCGCCGCCGCAGGCGAGAAGCAGGGCCAGGAGGAGGCAACTCGTGCGAGCAAGGGTGCGCGCCATGGAGCTTCCATCGGCCGATCTGGCCCGATGGCTGAGCCTCCATCGGCGCCGCACCCACGAGCGCCTTCGCTAGAGGAGCCAGCTCCAGGCGCGACGGAAGGCCTCGTGGCCCCCGGACTCGAGGACATCGCCGTGCGACACCACGACCCGATCGAAGTCCCACCCGAGGATGCGCTCGATGGAGGCCTTCGCCGCGCCGCGGTCGCGCGTCAGGAGACGCTCGAGAAAGGTCGTCTCGAGTCGACCGTACTTGCCCTGGATCTTGAAGAAGAAGCGCGTCGCGGCAGGCAGGCTCGCGCCGACATTGAAGGCGAGGTCGCAGGTGAAGAGCGTTCGGGTCGGCCGGTGCAAGAAGGCCACCTCGTTGGCCATCGGGATCCCGTTCACGCGGCACGTGTCGAAGGCCTCCCCCCAGGCTGGGTCGGCCACGTCCCCGAGCTCGAGCGCTCCGGCCAGGTCGGGGCGCTTGGCGAGCAAGCCCGGCGCCACGTGCACCTGGACACGCGGCCCCGCATCGCCCCAGAGCCCAACGAAGAGGTGGTGGAAGCGATTCGGCGCCACGACGTGTTCCACGGGGCCCTTCGCCTCGACCGCCGCGCGCAACGCCGGCCGTGGCTCGATCGGGGAGTGCAAGAGGAGCCCGCCGCTCGGCAGCTTTGCCACGGTCATGCGCGCACCCACCTCGATCCCGAGGAAACGCAGAGGCTGGGTCGCGCACCAGAGCCCATCCGCGACGCCGACCAGCCCGTCACTCACGACGCACGATCCCCTCCTCCTCGCACTCGCCCGGCCGCCAGCCGTAGACCGGAACGTCGGCGCAGGCCGTGCAAGCGTTGCTGTAGGTCTTCGTCTCCCAGGAGTCGCAGGGTTGCGTCACGCAGCGGATGCCGGTGTCGCGCAGGCCGCAAACGGGCAGGTAGTCACGGGCACAGATCTCGGGCCGCGGAACGACGCACTCGACGTAGCCGCCGGCCGCGCCCTGCCCTGCCGCATCGCCCTCGGGTGCGGCGCCGTCACCGGTAGCACCCGAACAGCCGGCCATGGCGAGCAGCAACAGCATGCAGAACGAACGTGTCATCGAGCCTCCCGGAGCGCGCGCCGTAAGGCGCAGCCCAAAGCAGGAACGCGGAGCCTTCTCGCCCACCGTTCCCCCCAACGGTACAAAGGCTGAAGACCCCGCGCCCCGTTGGCCTCTCACCCCCGTGAAGAGACCGGAAAGCTTCGGGTCGTGGTGAACCTAGGTTCAGCTACAACCGCTGGTGCTCCCGCAGTTCGGGCACTTGTAGCAAGCGCCGTTGCGGATCATGATCGAACCGCAGTCCATGCAGGATGGTGCATCGGCCTGGTTGACCATGACGTAGCTCGAGTCGCCGTCGCGCCCGCGGCCACCGGCCACCGCCACCGCCCGCGCCGCCTCGAGGCCCGACGCCTCGGCGTCGGCCTCCTGCTCGTCGGGCGCGATGGTCTCGTCGGCCAGGAAGCGGTTGCCCAGGTAGCGGAAGACGTAGTCCATCACCGACTTCGCGATGGGGATCTGCCGGTTGCCCGTGAAGCCCGAGGGCTCGAAGCGGGTGTGGCTGAACTTGTCGACCAAGGCCTTCAGCGGCACGCCGTACTGGAGCGAGATCGACGTCATCGTGGCGATGGTGTCCATCAGGCCCGAAACCGTGCTCCCCTCCTTCGCCATCTTCAGGAAGATCTCGCCGGGCTTGCCGTCGTCGTACATGCCGACGGTGAGGTAGCCCTCGTGGCCCGCAATCGAGAACTTGTGCGTCGTCGCCTGGCGCTCGTCGGGCAGCTTGCGCCGCACCGGCCGGGCCGAGTCGATCGGGATCACGTTGTCCTCGGTCTTGCCCGCGTTCAAGGGCTGCGAGCGCTTGCACCCGTCGCGATAGACGGCCAGGGCCTTCAGCCCCTGCTGCCAGCCATCCACGTAGACCTGCGTGATGTCCTCGACCGTGGCGTCCTCGGGCAGGTTCACGGTCTTGCTGATCGCGCCCGAGAGGAACGGCTGCACCGCGCCCATCATCCGGATGTGGCCCATGTAGTGGATCGAGCGGGCCCCGTTCGGCGCCCGGAAGGCACAGTCGAAGACCGCGAGGTCCTCTTCGCGCAGGCCCGGTGCCCCTTCGATCGTCTCCTGCTCGTCGACGTAGCCGATGATCTCGGTGATCTGGGCGGCGTCGTAGCCGAGGTTGCGCAGCGCCATCGGGACCGTGCCGTTCACGATCTTCAGCATCCCGCCGCCTACGAGCTTCTTGTACTTCACCAGCGCGATGTCCGGCTCGACGCCCGTCGTGTCGCAATCCATCATGAAGGCGATGGTGCCCGTGGGCGCCAGCACGGTGGCCTGGGCGTTCTTGTAGCCGTGGGCCTGCCCCAGCTCGAGCGCCAGGCTCCAGGCATCGAGCGAGCCCGCGTAGAGCTCCTCGGGCACGCCTTCCATCGGCACCGACTGCGCCGCGTCCTTGTGCATGCGGATCACGTCGAGGAAGGAATCCTCGTTCTCCCGATACTTCGGGAACGGCCCCATGGCCTCGGCCAGCTGGGCCGAGGTCGCGTAGGCCTGACCGCACATGATCGAGGTGAGCGCCGCCGAGACGTTCCGCCCCTCGTCGCTGTCGTAGGGCAGACCGAAGGCCATGAGCAGCGCGCCCAGGTTCGCGTAGCCGAGACCGAGCGGGCGGTAGAGATGGCTGTTCTTCTCGATCCGCTCCGTCGGGTAGTCGGCGTGGGGCACGATGATCTCCATCGCCACGATCGTGATGGCGATGGCATGCCGGTAGGCCTCGACGTCGAAGCTGCCATCCTCGCGGAGGAACTCCATGAGGTTCAGGCTGGCCAGGTTGCAGGCCGTGTCGTCGAGGAACATGTACTCCGAGCACGGGTTGCTCGAGTTGATGCGGCCCGTGTTCTTGCAGGGGTTCCAGCGGTTGATCGTGGTGTCGTACTGGATGCCCGGGTCGCCGCACAGATGCGCCGCCTCGGCCATCTCGCACAGCAGATCCTGGGCCGCGAACTCGTCCACCACCGATCCGTCGGTCACGGCGCGGGTCTGCCAGCGGTCTTCACGCTCGGCGGCCTGCATGAAGGTGTCGGTCACGCGCACCGAGTGGTTGGCGTTCTGGTAGAAGATCGAGTCGTACGCACCGCCCACGACGTTGAAGCCACCGTCGTAGCCCGCGTCGATCAAGGCCCAGGCCTTCTTCTCTTCGTCGGCCTTGCAGTGGATGAACTCGCGGATGTCCGGGTGCGTGACATCGAGGATCACCATCTTCGCCGCACGCCGCGTCTTGCCGCCCGACTTCACGACGCCCGCGAAGGAGTCGTAGCCGCGCATGAACGAAACCGGGCCCGAGGCGGTGCCGCCGCCCGCGAGCTTCTCGCGCGAGGAGCGGATCTGCGAGAGGTTCGAGCCTGCGCCCGAGCCGCCCTTGAAGAGCATGGCCTCGGTCTTCGCCAGGTCCATGATCGACGCCATGGTGTCGTCCACGGAGTTGATGAAGCAGGCGCTCGCCTGCTGGGGCGTGTCCTTCACTCCGAGGTTGAACCAGACGGGGCTGTTGAAGGCCATCCGCTGATGCACGAGCAGGTAGGCGAGCTCGTCGGCGAAGGCCTGGGCGTCCTCGGGCGTCTTGAAGTAGCCCGAGCCCTCGCCCCAGTCGCGGATGCGGTCGACCACCCGGCCCACGAGCTGCTTCACGCTGCGCTCGCGGTCGGGCGTGCCGATGTGGCCGCGGAAGTACTTGGAGACGACGACGTTGGTGGCAAGCTGCGACCAGGACGCCGGGATCTCGACGTCGGTCTGCTCGAAGACGGCCTCGCCCTTCTCGTTGGTGATCTTCGCGGAGCGGACTTCCCACTCGACGCTGTCCATCGGATCGTCACCGGCCTGGGTGAAATACCGCTGGATCGAGACTCCATCTCGTCTCGAATTCCCGGGGGCCACGCCCTCGGCCGAGTTGCGGTCTTCGTTGTTCTTCTCTTTGGCCCGTGCGGATCCGATCTGCGTCACGCTTTCCCCCAAGCGATGACCGAAGCGAGTGGCGACGAGTCTCCCAGGACGCTCTCTTTGTGAAAGCGCCGTACTCCTGTCTCCCACCGATTCGGTCCGTGAAAAAGGACGATCTACCAAGGGGTTGCGAGAGGCGCCGAAGAACCCTTCGGCGCCCCCGATGCCAGGTCGGGTCCTCCATCCCTTCCCGGCTCGCCACTCATGAAGAGACCGCCTAGAACCCCCCCAGGCCTCTTCCGAGCTGTCGCATCCCGAAGATTGGTTTACTCCGGGCCTGATGGGGCGTCAACGAAAAATCCACAAAATGTGGGGCTACCTGGCAGGGAGAGGCACAAGTGGTTGTGTATCAATGGGTTACGGTGGGGGTGCCGAGGGGCCCTGATTGCCATGCCCGGGGTCGACTCGCAAATCACCTTTCCAACTAGCTGAAATCAAATCAGAAAGGGTCTCCTAGGCCGATTGCACCCGCCCGCGCTGCTGGGCACCCCTGGTGGCCCCGCCGCCGAACCCCTCTAAGATCGCCCCTCCCCGAGCCGAAGGAGCCGCTGTGAGCGACGAATCGATCCTGAAGGAGCTCGACGACCACGGCGTCCTGCTCCTCACGCTGAACCGGCCGCGCCGGAAGAACGCCTTCAACGACCCGCAGTGGGACGCGCTGACCGCTGCGCTGCGCGACGCGCGTGAGGACCCGGCCGTCGCCGTGATGGTGGTGACGGGCGCGGGCGGCGACTTCTCCGCCGGCCAGGATCTGACCGCCTTTGGCGGCGGCGGCGAGCCGCGCGCCGACGGCAAGGCCAGTGGCTACTACAGCTGCATGCAGGCCCTCGCCGACTTCGACAAGCCGCTGCTCGCGGCGGCCAAGGGCGTCGGCGTCGGGATCGGCGCGACCTTCCTCTTCCACTGCGACATCGTCTACGTGGGCGAGAGCGTGCGGCTGCGGCTCCCCTTCGTGCAGCTCGGCCTCGTGCCCGAGGCGGCGAGCAGCTACCTGCTGCAGCAGGTGATCGGCTCCCAGCGCGCGGCCGAACTCTTCTACACCGCCGAGTGGATCGACGCGGCGCATGCCGTCGAGGTCGGCATCGCCGCACGCTCGTTCGCCGACGACGCGCTGCTCGATGCAACGCTCGCCAAGGCGCGCGAGATCGCGAAGTGGCCCGTGTCGTCGTTGCAGGCAACCAAGCGGACCCTGCTCGCCGCGCATGGCGAAGCCGTGCGCCGGGCCTTCGCGACCGAGGACGCGGCCATGATGGAGCAGGCCGGCTCGCCGGAGAACCAGGAGGCCATCAAGGCCTTCATCGAGAAGCGCGAGCCTGATTTCCGACAGTTTCGGAAGAAGTAAACTGATGATTGAGAAAGTGTTTTTCGTTGTTATCTGACCGGGGTCTACGGCTACCTGATCGCCAACGCCGGAGACGAGCGCGAAAACCTGCACACGCTCGTCGATCTCTACCTCACAGCAGGGTCGAGTTCGGATCCATCCCGAGCATGACGCGGCCGGCCAGCTCGGCCGCGGCGTCGCCATCGAAGATCACATGGCCGGAGAGCGTCTCGAGGTCGCGCAGCATGCGCTGCAGCGGCGACGCCTCGAAGTGTGCGCGGGCGCCGGCCGCCTCGCAGATCGAACGCACGGCCAGGCGGGAGAGTTCGACGGCGCGCGCCGAGTTCATCCGCAGCGCGACGCGCTCCTCCAGGCTGAAGGGCTCTCCCGACGCCGCGCCGGCTTCCAGCCGCGCCGCCTGATCCCGCAACAACAGGCTGGCTGCGCGGACATCGACATCGGCACGCGCAAGCCGCATCTGGGCTGCGGGCTTCTCCTGCTGCTTCGTCGTCGACTGGTAGAGCACGCGCTCTCGCATGCGTTCGCGAAAATGCGCGACTGCCGCACGGGCCGTGCCCACTGCCGGGAGCGCCGCAACCAGGGCCAGGAAGGGTGGGAGCGGCAGCGCGTAGAGCGGGCCGGGGTGGATGGCGCGCCCAGGCGTGGTGCCGAGCGCCAGCTGCTTCTGGCGCACGGCGCGGTGGGCAGGAACGCGCGCCGACTCGACGACCACGTCGTGGCTCGCGGTCCCTCGCATGCCGTCGGTGTACCAGTTGTCGAGGACCTCGACCTGGCTGATGGGCAGCACGAAGTTCCGCGGGTCCGGCGCGTGGCCTTCGGTCTCGAGCATCGCCGTCACCATCATCCACTCGGCGTGGGCGACACCGGTGCCCCAGGGCCAGCGGCCCGAGACCACGTAGCTCCCGTCGGGCTCGAGCCGCGCCTTGCCCGTGGGCGAGAGCGCCGCGGGGGCGAGCACCCATGGCTTCTCAGCGAACAGCTCGTCCTGCGCTTCGGCGGGGAAGAGTGCCGCCATCCACGTGTGCACCATGTAGAAAGACGCGACCCAGGCCGTGCTCGTGCAGCCCTCACCGAGGGCTTCGACGACGTCGCAGAAGGTGGCGAGCCCCACTTCGGCGCCACCGCGAGTGCGCGGCGCAAGCAACGAGAGAAGCCCCGAATCCTCGAGCTCCCGGATGCTGGCATCGTCGGGGCGCCGCTCACGATCCACCGTTTGCGCCCGTTCCGCGAAGCGCGGAGTGAGTTCGCGTGCTCGCGCCACCCAGGCATCGGCTGAGATCTCGGACATCGATTCGCTCAACCGTCCGGGAGGCCGGTAAAGCGGATGCCGCAGCCTTCGGGGACCTTGTAGCGGATGTTCAACCCTATCATGAGCGCCGTCATCTCCTCGACGATGCGCGCGTTGCCGAGCGGGCCGCCGTTGATGGCGCGCAGGCCGGGGATGAGTTCGCAGAGGGCCACGACCGGCTCGCGGTCCTTCGGCTTGCCGGACACGAGGACGTCGCACTCGACCGGGTGATCGAGATCCATCAGGCGGTGGGCCGCCACGTTCTGGAAGGCCGACACCACGCGCACGCCGTCGGGAACGAGGCCGGCCACCATCTCGGCGGCGGAGCCCTGCCAGACCCCGATGGTTCGCATGGCGCCGTCGCCTACGGCCGTGGCGAGGGGGACGGCCATCGACACGACGATCTGGCCCGGTTCGAGCACTTCCTTCAGGCCCTTCACCGTGCCGGCGGTGTGCTCGAAGGGGACGGACAGGATGACGACCGGCGCCCGCTTCGTGGCCTCGCCGTTCTCGAAGCCCGTGACGTCGGCGCCGGGAACCTTCTCGAGCACCTCGCTCGCGGCCTGCTCGGCGCGGTCGGCCTTGCGCGAGCCGATCACGACCGGGCGCCCCGCCTTGGCAAAGCGCAGGGCAAGGCCCAGGCCTTGGTCGCCGGTGCCGCCGAGGATCGCGATTGCATCGGGGTTCTGTGTCATGTCCGGCCTCTCGTGGTTGGGCGCGCAGGGTAGCGCGGCGCCGGGCGGGCGCCGGAGCACCGTGGCAGCCCGCCGCTATGCTCCGCCCGTGTCCGTCACCGCTCGCACCACCCCCTCCGACATCCGCCAGGACGGCCCGAGCGGCCTCGCCATCACCTGGGGCGACGGCCACCGCAGCGTCTTCGCCGTGCGCGACCTGCGTCTCGCCTGCGGCTGCGCCGTGTGTGTCGACGAATGGACCGGCGACGACCGCCTCGACCCGACCTCGGTGCCCGAGGACGTGGCCCCGCGCAGCATCCAACCCGTGGGCCGCTACGCGATCCAGATCGACTGGAGCGATGGCCACACGAGCGGGGTCTACCCCTTCGAACGGCTGCGCTCCCTCGACCCAACCGCGCGCTAGCACCGACCGAATGGAACACGGGGCCCGGCGCGGGCGTCGGAAGTCCCGTGCCCCGGAGATCGCTTCCCATGTTTCGCCATGCCGTCGTCGCCGTCGGCCTGGCCAGCGCGCTGCTCGGCGGCTGGGCGTTCGCATGGGAGCCCGCCGCCCTGCGCGTCGTCGAGCACGAGGTCGAAGTCGACGATTGGCCCCACGCCTGCGACGGCCTGCGCGTCGCGACCCTCTCCGACCTCCACGTCGGCTCGCCCTTCAACGGCCTCGGCAAGCTCGAACGCATCGTCAGCGACACGCTGGCGGCCGAGCCGGACATGGTCCTGCTCCTCGGCGACTATGTGATCCGCGGCGTGCTCGGTGGGAGCTACGTCACGCCCGAGGCGATCGCCGATGAACTCGACCGACTCGTCGCACCGATGGGGGTCTATGCCGTCCTCGGCAACCACGACTGGTGGGACGACCCAGAGCGGATCTCGCGCGCCCTCGAAGCGAGCGGCATCTCGACGTTGGAAGACGTCGCGGTGCCGCGAAGTCGAGGCGACTGCAAGTTCTGGTTGGCGGGCGTGAGCGACCTCTGGGAGGCGCCCCACGACGTCGAGCGCGCGCTCTCCCGGGTGCCGGAGGGCGCCACGATCCTCGCCTTCACGCACAACCCGGACATCTTCCCCGAGATCCCCGAGCGCGTGGCGCTCACCCTCGCCGGGCACACCCACAGCGGACAGGTCGCGCTCCCATGGCTCGGTCGGCCCATCGTTCCGTCGGCCCACGGTGAACGGTTCGCGATCGGCCATGTGCGCGAGGGTGGCCGCGACCTGTTCGTGACGTCCGGCCTCGGCACGAACATCCTTCCCGTGCGCTTTCGTGTGCCGCCCGAGATCTCCCTCGTCACCATCCGGTCACAGCCATGAGAGACGCACGGCCGCCGCAGGGTCCGCCGCGAGGTGCCGCAGACTTGCACCTCCGCTGCCATGGGAACGTCACTTGGGTGAGTGAAACCGTTGGCCGAAGAAGGCCTCCCATGTCGAGACGAATGAAGTTCCGAAACCAGGCCCAACTGAACGCAACCTTTGCCCGCCTCGTCGATCAAGGCTGGGTGGACTCGTGCACGGTGGACGTGCCGCGCCTCGAAATGCGCCTCCGCATCACGGAGGGCGAGCCCGAACGCCGGCACGCCGAAGCCTGGCTCGCCCGCGAACGCCGCCAGCGACGGCGCGCGAAGCCGGCCCGCGGCTAGGCCAGCTCCGCCAGGAACCCCGACAGCAACTCGTTCACCCGCTCGCGAGCGGCGAGGTTCACGACGTGGCCGGCGTCGGCGGCGACCTCGAGACGCGCGTCCGGCATCACCTCCGCCAGGTCTTGTGCCCGGCGCAGGGAGGGCCCGTCGCGCGAGCCAACGACCAGCAGGGTGGGGATGCGGAGACGTCGCAGACTCTCGACCTGCACGTCGAGCGGCGGCCAGGCGTCGAGCACACCCCGCAACACGTGGGCGAGGGCGTAGGGTGGGTGTTCGAGGAAACCCTGACGGACGAGTTGACCGCCCGCGCGATCGAGACCCGAGCCTTCGCCCCAAGCGAACCGTTCGCCCGCCGCGTCGAGGCCTTCGCGGTCGATGGCGGCGGCGAAGTCGGCGGCCCAGCCCCGACCCCGATGGCTCGCATCACCCGCGGGCGGCGGCGCCATCAAGACGAGGCCACGCAACTGTTCGGGCGCATCGAGGGCGTACTGCAGGGCGATGCCGGCCCCCATGGAGAGCCCGCCCACCACGGCAGGCACACCGCCGGCCTCGGCTTCGACGACGCCGGCCAGGTCGGCGGTGAGGCTCGTGATCGAGTAGGCGCGCGGTGAAACCGGCGCTGCGCTGCGGGCGTGGCCGCGGGCGTCGAAGACGACCATGCGGTGGGTCGCGCGCGACGCCCGGACCTGAGGCCGCCAGTTGCGAGCGCTGCCGCCAAAGCCGTGCCCGAGTACGACGAGCGGGCCTTCGCCATGCGCCTCGACGTGCAACTCCAACGCATCCTCCTCGCCGGCCGAGCGGTTGGCAAGCCGCCGACGTGCAGGGTACAAAGGGCTGGGCCCACATCCATGCCGAACACCCCACCCCAGCACCTCAGCCCCAAGCGGCGCCGGATCTTCTTCGCCCTGATGCTGAGCATCCCCGTCCTGGTTCTCGCGACGCTCTACGTCGGCTCGGTCTTCGCCCGGGGCGGCTGGTCCTATTACAAGTTCAGGATTCGGCAGCACTCCTGGTCGGGCCAGGCCTGGCAAGCCGACCCCACCCTCGGATACGCACACGTACCGGGCTTCCGCGGCCGTCAGAGCCTCCGGCCCGAGGTGACCCAGGCCATCCGTATCGATGCCCAGGGGTTTCGCGTGCCAGAAGGCGGACGCCCGCCAGGCCGCAGCGGGCCGACCATCCTCTCCCTCGGCGGCTCCTACACCTTCGGCTTCGGCGTCGAGGCCGAAGAGACCTACACCGATCTCGTGGCCAGCCACTTCGGCGGGCGGGGCTACAACGCGGGGGTGAACGGGTACGGCCTGAGCCAGATGATCCTGCAGTCGCGACAACTGATGGAAACGGTCCAGCCCGACATCGTGATCGCGTCCTACGGCTACTGGCTGCCCCAGCGGGCGGGGACCCGCTACTCGTCGACCCGCTTCGCCGCGGTCCCCGTGCCCTTCGTCGCAGGGGATGGCGCACCCGTTGACATCGCGCCGCCGGCATTCCGGGCGAAGATCTTCGACCTGCGAATGGCCGACCACCTGACGCGGCCTCCCGGGCCCGTTGGCGCGCTCGTCTACCTGCGCCGCGTCGCGTTCCCGCTCTACTTCCACGACGACTTCCAGCGTCTCCGTGTCCGCGTTGGCGAGCGGATCGGAAGCGAACCGCGGCCACTCCGGGACCGAGCGGCCGTCGCTCGCGCTGGATACACGGAGATCCTGGAGAACGCCACGGCGGCGGGGGCCCGGCTCTACGTCCTCGACATCATGTCGTACACCCCGCCGAGTGTGGCCGAGATCGAGGCGCTCGAAAGCATCCCGGGCCTGCGTTTCGTGCCAACACGCGACATCCTGTGGAGCCACGTCGAGGGCGAGACCCACGACGACTACTTCCGGGTCTTCGCCCATTGGGTCGACGGGGTACGGGTCGACAAGCACCCGAACGCCTTCGGGCACCAGATCCTGGCAGAAGAGATCTGGAAGGCGATCGAGGCCGATCAAGCGGATCCGGAGGCGAGCCCGGCGCCCTAGCCCGCTCGCATCAGGTCGCGCAGGGGACGCATGCCAACCGTCTTCACGCCGGCCGCGGCCAAGGCCTCACGGCCCGCCTCGCCGCCATAGAAGCGGCGCTCGAAGTCGCGTTGGTGTGCGCTGTCCGGCGTGATCGCCGTGAGTTCCTCGCCGCCCTTCGACGGGTGGCAGATCAGGTAGTTGATGCCGGGCTCGATGGCGGCGAGACGCGCCCGGTTGTGCTCCTCGCCCTTGCCTTCGGCGAAGTCGAGGGAGTCGGCGTCGAAACGGTCGCAGATCGGCGCGCCCTTTTCCGCCACCGCGTCCACCGCCGCCGCGAGCTTCGCGAGGCCGCCCTCGCGCGGGCTCCCCTTTACGTCCTTCTCGCTCGGCCGCACTGCGAAGACGGGCACGCGATAGTCGAGGGCGAGGCGTCCGTAGATCTCGATGAACTGCGGAAAGAAGCAAGTGCCCATGTGGGAATCGATGTGGGTCACGTCGATGCCCGCGTCGAGGGCGGCGTCGACCTGGGCGCGCAGCTCGATCTCGACCTCCTCGGGCTTGGCGTGCTGCACCGTCTCGAGGGTCGTGCGCAGGAGGAACCCCTGGTCGTCGAGCAGCGACGGCACGGCGCTGCGCCCGGCCACCGGGCCCCAGCGGTAGTGCTCCCACTCGGCGTTCAAGGTCAGGTGCACGCCCAGGTCGAGCCCCGGGTTCGCCTTTGCGCGATCCGCCGCCTCGCGGAACGACGGGCAGGGGACCATGATGCTCCCCGAGGTGGCCGGGCCGTTCTCGAGCGCCTCGAAGGCGCCCTCGTTGGCGGCGTGGCACATCCCCATGTCGTCGGTGTGGATGACGGCGACGCGGTCGCTCGCGTCGAACCCCAATCGTTCGGCCAAGGTGGGCATTTCGGTCTCCGCTGCGGTTGTGTGGCCCGATGATATCCTACGCGCCATGGCACCCCTCGATCTCAGAGCCGCCGCGCGCGTGGCGGAAGCCGCGGCGGACCGGGCGCGCGCCGAGATCCTCCCGCGCTTCCGTTCCGTCGCCACGGAAACCAAGGCCGACGGCTCGCCGGTGACCGAGGCCGACCGCGCCGCCGAGCAGGCGATCCGGGCCGTCCTGCGCGAGGCCTACCCGGATTTCGCGATCCTGGGCGAGGAGTTCGGCGAGGAGGGCTCGGTGGCGAGCGGGCCCGCCTGGGTCATCGACCCGATCGACGGGACGATCGGCTTCTCACGCGGCATCCCCTTGGCCAGCACCTTGATCGCACTGCTCGAAGACGGCGAGCCTGTGCTCGGATTGATCGACCTCCCGATGCTCAGCGAGCGCACGATCGGCTGGCGCGGTGCCGGTGTCCGGCGCAACGGCGAACCGGTCCGCTGCTCCGAGGCCACCGACCTCTCGCGATCGCTGGTCGCCCACGGCGACGTCTTCTGTTTCGACTGGTGCAAGGAACGGCCGGCCTTCGACCGCATGGCCCAGCGCATCGGCATGCTACGCGGCTACACGGATGCCTTCGGCCACGCCCAGGTCGTGTCGGGCGGCGTGGACGCCATGGTCGACTTGCACCTGAACCCCTGGGACGCGGCCGCGACACAGATCCTCGTCCCCGAGGCCGGCGGCCGCTGCCTCACGTTCGACTATCCCGAGCAGGACAAGCTGGGCGTGGTCTTCGGAAGCGCCGGGCTCGTGGACGAACTCGCGAGCTTCCTCACCGCCAAGCCGCGATGAAGGTCGCGCTCGGCGTCGCCGCGGTCGTGCTGGCGGTGCTCGTCGTAGGCGTGCTGGCGGGGCGCCACGACCCGATCGACATGGTCGCCATCGCCGAGCAGGCCCACGGCGTCGATCTCGAATCCCGCTTCGTCGAGACCGCACCGGGCGTCCGCCTGCACGTGGTGAGCGCCGGGCCCACGGACGGCCCGCTCGTCGTGCTGCTCCACGGCTTCCCCGAGTTCTGGTGGACCTGGAACGAGCAGATCGCCGTCCTCGCGGGCGCCGGCTTCCGCGTCCTGGCCCCCGACCTGCGCGGCTTCAACGCCTCGGACAAACCGGACGGCGTCGAGGCCTATCGACTCGAGGCCGTCTGGGGCGACGTCGTCGCCTTGATCGAAGAAGCGGGCGAACGCAGCGCCATGATCGCCGCCCACGACTTCGGCGCGATCCTCGCCTGGAACCTCGCCCTCCACGAGCCCGAACGCATCCGCCGCCTCGTCGTCTTCAACGTCGGCCACCCGCTCGCCTGGGTCCCCGACGAGGAGCGAGGCAAAGACCAGGTCAACTGGTTCCGAGTCTTCTTCCAGCTCCCCGTCCTGCCCGAACTCGTCGGGCCGTTCGGCGACTGGTGGCTGATGGCGAGGAACCTCCAGGGCTCGAGCGAGCCGGGCACGTTCGACGAGCCCGTGATCTCGTACTACAAGCAGGCCTGGGCGCGACCGGGCGCATTCGGCGCAACGATCAACTGGTACCGCGCCGCCTTCCGCTGGGAACTCGTGCCCGACCCCGGCGCGCGCGTCGACATCCCAACGAAGATCGTCTTCGGCCTGAAAGACATCTTCAACGAACCCCGCTCCGGCCCACGAAGCCTCAACTTCTGCAC
>JAFDDA010000191.1 GCA_019311105.1 Deltaproteobacteria bacterium | reverse complement strand
GGCTGGCGCCCAGAAGAGCGACCGGCGCTTCGGGCTCGCTTATGGCAGCGGCGCCGAACGCGTGGCCCGGCTCGAGGAGACGGTCGAAGCCGTGCGCGCCCTGTGGCGGGGCGAGCCCGTCACACGCGAGGGGCGCTTCGTCCGGCTCGACGGGGCCTGCGTCCAGGCCGGTACGGGGGGCGGCCCGATCCCGATCGAGATCGCCGGCCGGGGCCGAAAGCTCATGGCCGTGGTCGCGGCCCATGCTGACCGCTGGGACGTGAACTGGCCCCCGATCCGCAGCCTCGTCGCGCGCTCCGAGGCCTACCTCGCTGAGGCCTGCGCGCCGCTCGGCCGCGACCCGGCCGGGATCGAACGCAGCCAATGGGTCTTCACGCGCCTCGGAACCCTCGACCCAGGGGCCGGAGATCCCCTCCGAGCAGCTGCCGGAGGGCCTGGTCTTCGGTGACGCAGTGCGTTGCCGCGAGCGCGTCATGGAGATCCATCAAGCTCTGGGCATCGATCTGCCGATCCTAGACCTGACGGGGCTCGCCGCCCTGGCGAGCCGGCGCACGCTGGAAGCCCTGGCGCCCCTCGTCGAACGTCGTTGACCCCAGCGAATCGAGGACTTAGCCTCGAATGCCACCGTGCGGGACCGCGCCCTTCCCGCCGACCTCGGGTAGCATTTTCGAGACGTTTTCCAGCTCTGGCCCGTATTACGGGAGAGCAAGGCCGAGGAGCGAGATCTGGTGCAAGGGCGTGGTTTCGGACAGGGCGGCGGGATGAGCTTCGGGCCCCCGGTGACACCGCCGATCGTGAAACAGCTGATCATCGCCAACGTGGTGGTCTTCTTCTTCCAGGCCGTCTCCCCGCAGCTCACCGAGTTCGGCGCCGTCCGGCCCTACCGCGTTTTTCAACAAGGCTGGGTCTGGCAGCCCTTCACCTACATGTGGCTGCACGGCGGGCTCGCCCACCTGGGCTTCAACATGCTGGCGTTGTGGATGTTCGGCTCGGCCATGGCGATGGCCTGGGGCGAGCAGAAGTTCCTGCGCTTCTATCTGATCTGCGGCGTCGGCGCAGGCCTGTTGATCGCGGCCTGGCCCTACATGGCGGTGGGCCTCGGCCTGCAGCCTCGGATGGTTCTCGGCTTCGCGACCCTCGGCGCCTCGGGCGCGGTCTTCGGTGTGCTGTTGGCGTACTCGCTGACCTGGCCCGACCGCTACATCATGCTCCTCTTCCCGCCGATCCCGATCAAGGCGATCTACTTCATCCCGTTCATCTTCTTCATGCAATACACGATGCCCGGGCCGAGCAACATCAGCCATGTGGGCCACCTCGGCGGCGTGATCGTGGGGTGGATCTTGCTCTCGCGAGACGGGCGCACCCAGGGCGTGCTGTCGCTCGCGAAACTCAAGTACCGCTGGCGTCGTTGGCGGATGCGCCGACAGCTCCAAGACGTGCGCGAGAAAGACCGCCGTGCGAGCCAGGATCGCGGCCGCGACGGGCGCGGGCCCCTCCACTAAGGCAACCCATGGCCGAAGCCTACCCCCACTTCGAGCTGACCCCGACCTTGGACGCCGACATCGCGGCGGCGGCGGCACGCGTGCGTGCGGCTCGGCACGTCGTGGCGCTCACCGGGGCGGGGCTCTCGGTGGAAAGCGGCATCCCGCCCTTCCGCGGCCCGGGTGGGCTATGGACGACATACGGCGAGCCGCCGATGGATGGCTACCAGCGCTTCCTCGAAGACCCGAAGGCCGCCTGGGAGGCACGCCTCAACCCGAAGAAGGAGCCGTGGCTCGCCGGGCTCAGCGAGACCCTCGGCCGCGCGAAGCCGAACGACGGCCACCGCGCCCTGGCCGAGCTCGAAGCCGACGGGCGCCTCGCCTGCACGATCACCCAGAACATCGACGGGCTTCACGGCCAGGCGGGCTCGCGCGCCGTGGCCGAGATCCACGGCAACTACTCCCTCTTGCGGTGCCTCGGCTGCACGCGCCGCTTTGCCGGCGACGAGCTTGCCGTCGACCCGGCGAACCTGCCGCCGGCCTGCCCGGATTGCGGCGAGATGGTGAAGGGCGACACGGTCCAGTTCGGCGAGCCCATCCCCCAGGACGTGCTGCGCCGCTGCTACGAAGAAGTCGGCCGCTGCGACGTCATGATCGTCGCCGGCACGTCTGCCACGGTCTTCCCGGCCGCGGACTTCCCCATGGAGGTCTTGCGCGGCGGTGGCACCGTGATCGAGGTGAACCCGCTTCCGAGCGAGCTGACACCGCTCGCCACCGTGGCCCTCCAGGGGCCGGGGGGCGAGATCCTCGCGCGACTGCTCGACCACGTACGAAACCCGAGCGCCCAACTCGAGGAGGGGCGCGCATGAGTCTGCGACGCCGCGAACCGCACGACCACGATCATCACACCAGTGGGGGCCTTGGCGGCTTCCTTCGGAGCCTGCTCTCGGGGCTGCCGTGGAGCGACCGGGCAGAGGAAGAAGAAACCTTCACCGTGCCCACGCCGCCCTCGGGCAAGCTCAAGATCGAGAACGCGAACGGCAAGACCTCCGTCATCGGCGAAGACCGCGCGGACATCGAGGTGCGCGTCACGAAGACGGCCCGGGCGGAGTCGGAGGAGGCGGCGCGGAAACTTCTGGGCCTCATCGAGGTCGACGTCGACGAGGGGGGCGACCACCTCGAGCTCGAGGTCGACGTGCCCAAGCGCTGGAACCGCCACGGGAGTGCGAACCTCGAGGTGCGCGTGCCGCGCGAGCTGCAGGTCGGCGTCTTCTCGTCCAACGGCGCCGTCGCCGTCGCGGGGATGCGCGGCGACGTCCTCGGCCGATCGAGCAACGGCTCCATCTGCATCGAGGACGTGAAGGGCGACGTGAACGTCCAGACCTCGAACGGCAAGGTGTGCTGCAGTTGCACGTGTGGGCGACTCGTCGCGCGCTCGAGCAACCGCAAGATCGAGATCGACGAGCACGACGGATCGATCGATGCCATGACCTCCAACGGCCTGATCCACGCCTCGGTCGAATCGCTTGGGCCCGACGGCTTGACGCTCTCCACCAGCAACGGGCGAATCGTGGTCGAGTTGCCCGAGAAGGTGGACGCCGACGTCGACCTGCGGGTCGACAACGGCGTGATCCGGAACCACCGCGAACTCAACAACGCCTCGGGCGAACGAACAGGCCGCCTGCGCGGGAAGCTCGGACACGGCGGTTGCGCGATCCGGTTGCGCACATCCAACGGGTCGATCTCGCTGCGCTGAGGCGCTTCGGCTGCGCCCGCCGCCCGCGCTCGGGCACCTCGGGTGTGGCCGCCCCCCGCGCCCTAGATCACGGCGAACAGGACGAGCCCGGCCGCAGCGCCAATCCAGTTGTTTCGGCGCAACGTGTCGCCGGTGAGGCCAGCGAAGCTCTCCGCAGCCGAGGCGCCCCGGAAGGCGCGTCCGATGATCGGGAACTCGGTCGTGCTGGCCGAAACCGCAAAGCCGAAGCTCGACGCCAGCAGCGCGATGCGACCCGGCGAGTCGAGGGGCACGAAGGCCAGGAAGACGAGCACCACGGCCCAGTGGCCGACGTTCCCGCCGACGCTCATGGCGCGGAACGCGGCAGGCTCGCTCTTCTGCAGATCCATGTCGAAGATGGGGAAGAAGGAGCGGATGCCGCGGGTCGGCGCGATGCCTCCCGAAAGGCGCGCACCCGCGAAGTGGCCCCACTCGTGGGCCAGCGTCCCGAGCGCGACGCCCACCACGATGGCATCGGCCAAGGCGAGGGCGGCGGCGAAGCCGAGGCCCGAAGCGGCGTGCCATGCGTCGGCCGCCGCGAAGAAGGAGAGGGCGGCGAGGGCGATGGCCCCGTCCCGCTGGGCCAGCTTGGCCACGGGCGCCTGGTCCGCCGGCGCGGCGGCGGCCTCGCTGGGCTCGGTCACAGGCTGGGCAGGGCTGGCTTCGCTCATGGTTCGACCCTCCGTGAATCGCTGCATTCTGACAGATCGAAGCGACGGGGCGAGCGCCCACACGGGCCGCCGCCGAGTTTCGCCTTCCCTGCGCTTGTGATGTTGGTCAGGCGTCCAGTACGGTTGGTCGCCTGACCGATTCGACCCTGGAGCCTTCATGCCCCGCGCCGCAGCCCTCGACACGAGCGCCGATACCCGGGAGCGCATCCTCGCCGCGGCGCTCGAAGCCTTCGCCGAGCTGGGCTTCGACGGTGCGCGCACCCGCGAGATCGCGGCCCGGGCCGACGTCCCGCTGGGCCTGCTCCAGTACCACTTCGGCGCGAAGCCCAAGCTCTGGCGCGCCGCCGTCGACCGCGCCTTCTCCCAGCTGCGTGAAGGCCTCGACGGGTTGTTCGACGAGCCGGCACCCGCGGACGAGCGCGAACGCCTCCGCACCCTGATCCGCGCCCACGTCGGTTTCGTGGCCGCAAACCCCGAGTTCGCCCGGATCATGCACGACGAAGGCAAGCGCCGCGGGCCGCGCATGCGTTGGTTGGTCGACCGCCACGTGAAGCCCATCTACGACGCCATCCTTCCGCTCGTTACCCGCGCACAAGAGGGCGGCGTGCTCCCGGCAGACGTGCCGCCCATCCACCTCGTCTACGCCCTCGTCGGGGCGGTGGACGCGATCTTCCACCAGGCCGAGGAGTGCAAGCGCATCTCGGGCGTCGACCCGACCGAGCCCGCCGCAATCGCAGCGCACACCCGCACCATCGAGCTGCTCTTCCTCGGCAGCCACTAGCCGAACGCCGGCCCGCCCAGGTCGGCTGCAGGAGAAACGAATGGAAACGTCCACCAAGGCCTACTGGGCTGCGACCGGGCTCTTCAGCCTCGTGCTCGGGTTCTCGGGCTTCGCCCACTTCACCCATCTGCCGATGATGGTCGAGTCCATGACGGCACTCGGCTACCCGACCTACTTCATGACCATCATCGGCTTCGCGAAACTGCTCGGCGTCGTGGCACTGCTGATGCCGGGGCAGCCGCTGCTCAAGGAGTGGGCCTATGCCGGCTTCGCGTTCAACCTCGCCGGTGCGGTGGCGACCCATCTCTTCGTAGGGGACCCGGTCATGGAGTATGCCCCGCCCGCGATGCTCCTCGGCCTGCTGGCTACCTCCCATGTGCTGCGGCCCGCCTCTCGTCGGCTCGCGGGTACCTCGTTCGCCGCCCGAGCGACGGATGAGGGCCATCGCATTCGTGCTGACGCTCGGCTTCGCCGGCACCGCCCTCGCCGACGGGTCGGTGCCTCACTCGCTCGAAACCTGGGACAACGCGGCGCGGCTGGGCCTGCCGCTCTGGCTGAAAGCCTGGCTCGGGCTCCTGGCGATCAGCTTCCTCGCGTCGCTGTTCTTCGTACGGGATCGGCCCGCCGCTCGGGCCGTTGCGATCGGGTTCGCGGTGAGCCACGTGCTCGTCATCGGGATCGAGGCTTCGGAGGTCACGCGCCTCACGACGGGTCTCGTATCGTTGACCCACGCGATCGGGTGGACGCCGGCCTTGTTCGTCATGCTCCGTGAGCCGGGCCGCACGGAACCGATGACGCACTACGGCTGGTGGAGCCGGCAGATGCTCTTCGTCTTGGTGGCGGCGCTGATCTTCGACTACCGCGATGCCGGGATGTACCTCTACTACCAGCTCACGGGTCACCCGGCGCTCTAGGGCGAGGCTAACCCTCGAAGACGAGCTTGAATCCGTCCTTTGCGAGGCGGTGTCGCGGCGTGTAGGCGAGGAGTTCCGTCCAGCCGGTCGAGGCGAGAGCGGTTTCGACTGCGGCGCGCTCACCGGCGTCGAGCGTGCCGAGGTAGTCGAGGACCTGCTGAACGCTGAAGAGCGTGTAGGCCATGATGCCGCGCTTCACGGGCACACCCCGCAGCGAGGTCTCGCACGCGCCGATGCCACGCGGTGGCTCCACGACATCGGGCCCCCGCTCGTCGGCCCAAGCCTCGAAGGCACGCAACAGATCGAGAATCATCGGCACGGCGTCACGCCCCATGGCGGAGAGGGTTTCGACGAGGGTTGGTGCGAGGGCGTCGCTCGCGAGCCACTCACCCTGCGCGTCCGCGTTCGGGAACTTGCAGCGTTCGAGCCAGCCTACGACGGGGATCGCGGTCTCGAGCAGCAGGCGCCGCGACACGAGGTCGCAAAAGAAGTGGCCATCGATCGGGCCCATCAGCGCGCAGTCGGCGAAGGATTGGCGGGCGCCGAGCAGATACGGGTGGGCCTCGAAGTGGGCGGAGAGCGCGGCGAGCAGCTCGGCCGTGTGGGCTTCGATCTCGGCGGCGGCCTCGGGCGCCGCGCCGACCACGAAACGAGCCTTCGCCATGCGGTCGGCAGCCTTGTTGCCGATCTCGACGCTGCCAATCATCGCACTGAAGCGTGCGCGAGCGGACGCCTCGCCGAGCTCGCTGCCCCAGCGATAGTGCATGGCAGGGATCAGGGCGAACTCGTTGGCGTAGATCTCTACGAGGTGGGCCGCCACGCGCTGGAGCGGCGTGGCCGGGAAGAGCGGAGGCTCCGGGTGACGCGCCTCGAGCTTGCGATAGATGTCCGACGAATCCTGCCAGGTCTCGCCTTCCGGGGTCACCACGATCGGGATGAAGCCGAGGCCCGTGCGTCGCATGATCTCGCCGAGGTCCGCGCGCCGTTCGTCCACCCAGAGGCCCTTGTACCGGAGTGCCGGCCGCACCTTCGCCGAGAAGTACGAGACTTCGAAGGCATGGAATTGATAGGGCGCGTCGGTTCGGTTCTGGGTGGGGTCGGACATCGGGGCTCCGTCTGAAAGGGCGCCCATGATACCCGTGCGAACGCCGAATTCAGATCGGGCCCACGTCTAATCGCCCGCTCCGATGCGGTGGCGAATCTCCACCCCTCGGTGCAGGAACACGACCGCGCTCGGGTCGATCTGTTGGACGACGGCGTCGCCCACGGCATCGCCTTCGCGCAACTCGACGAGGCCCGCGCGGCCTTCGACCTTCAGGAACGCGAGCCGACGTTCGCTCCGTGGATGCCAGAGCGTGCGCTCGACGATCATTCTGGGCAGAGGGGATCGCGTGGCCACCTCGGGCTGCCCCATGATGCCGGCGATCTTCTCCACGGCTTCGACCACCTCGGGGTCGGGCGTCGCTGCGGGGGCCGGCTCGAGCGTCGGCGGAGGCGCGGCGACCGGGGCGGGTGTCGGCGGAGACGCGGCGACCCGGGCCGGTGTCGGCGCCGGGGCTTCGACCGCTTTGGCGACGGGGCGGGGAGCCTCGGGCGCGGGCCTAGAGGCAGCGCGAGGCGCAGGTGTGGAGGCAGCGCGGTGGGACGCGTCGGCAATGATCGGCGGCTCGGCGGGCTGCAACGGCTGCCTGGCACGAGGCAGCGGGGAAGGCTCACGCCGCGGCCTCACGGGCCGGGTCGCGCGGGTGGGCTCCTGGAACTCCGGCCTGGGAGCCGGCAAGACGATCTCGGTCGGAGTCGCCGAAGGCCGGGGCCGGGTCGTCGCCTCAGGCACGGCCGCCGGGGCGACGGCTTCCTTCGAGTCGAATCGGCTGTCGAAGGACATGAAGCCCGCCACGACGAGGACGGCGCCAATCGCGCCCGCACCGACGAGCAAGGGGAAGCGCGGGCGCGCGTCGCGCGGGGGTGCATCGGCCAGGACCTGATCCCGCAGGTCCGGCGCTTCGACTTCGCGCTCGTTCTCGAGCCGGCGCAGCGCCTTCAGGATCGTGCTCATCCGCGCGCGCTCGAATGCAGACGCGGGAAGCGATAGTCGCCGAGCGCATCGTAGAGGGAGATCTTGGTCGCGGGCCCGACCTCGCCATCGGGCGCGAGGCCCCGACTGACCTGGAAGGCCTGGACGGCAGACCGCGTCCGGCCGTCGTAGCGGCCGCTCGGCCGCACGCCGTAGAAACCGAGTTCGGCGAGTGTCGTCTGGAGCCAGTAGACCGAGGTCCCCGCGTGGCCGCCGCGAAGCACCGGCGGCAGCGAAACGAAATCTCGCCAAGCCACCCACGCTTCGCCCGTGAGGCGTGCGGTCAGTTCTCCTTCGGGCAGACGCACGACGGTCGCATTGCCGAGGCCGATCAGGGTCGCGGTGCCCTCGGAGAGATGACGCAACACGGCGGACCGCGGGGCGCCATCGGGCCCGGCGAGCCGCACCACCGCGGGCAGGTTCAAGCGGCGAAGCGTCGCGAGGTCGCCTTCGATGCGTCGGACGTGGAGGCCGTGGGCCTCGAGGGTTTCGAACAGCTCGGGAAGCGTCTCCACCGGCGCAGCGGAGGCGAGCGTCCAGCTCGCCAGCAAGGCGCGCGCGGCGCCTCGGTCGGCCGCGCTCGGGTCGACGTCCTGAAGCAGCGTATCGATGCCGTTGGGCGCATCGTCGCGCAGGATCAGAGGCTCCGAGTGTCGCGGCTCGAGCGCCCCGGGAGGCGGCGACGAAACAGCCGGCAGAGGCGAGGAGAGCGAAGGCGGCGCACCGACGACCGACGGCGGCGCACCGGCGACCGACGGCGGCGCACCGGCGACCGACGGCGGCGTTCCGGCGACGCCCGCCATGCCCCCGAGCAGCTGCCATACACCGAAAAGGATCGCGACGGCTCCGGCTGCGGCGAACCAACCCGGGTGCAACAGGAAGCGCCTGGCCTTCTTCGCGACACCGTGGGGTCGCCCCGGTCCGAGTTCTGCGGCGGCGCGTCGCACGTGGAGGCCACGCACTTCGCGGGCCCCCGCAGCATAGGCCGTTAGCAGCGAACGGTCGCACAGGATGTTCATCACACGCGGCACACCCATGGAACGCCGGTGCACCTCGCGCAGAGCCCCGTCACTGAACAGCGAGCGCCCGGAGTTTCCCGCCACACGCAGACGGTGGCGCACGTACTCGAAGGCTTCGGCGCGCTGCATGGGCGAGAGGTTCCACCACACGCTGACACGCTGGCCGAGCTGACGCAGTTGCTTCGAAGCCAGCTTCGCC
>JAFDDA010000190.1 GCA_019311105.1 Deltaproteobacteria bacterium | reverse complement strand
CGGCGTCTCCCTAGTCGATCTCGATGGGCTCCAGCTCCGGCGCCTCGAACTGCTGGAGTTCGTCCTCGTCGTTCTCGCCAGAGCCGACCCCGTAGGGGCCGTCGCCGTTGGGCTGGTCTGGGCCGCCCGGCGGGGGCGGCCCCGAACCGACGTCCACCACGATCGGCTCGGAGAAGTCCTTGTCCGCGAGGTTCGGGTCGCCGGGCTCGTCGTCCTCGACGGCCAGGGGCTGTCGCGAGTTCGGGTGCGGGTCGCCCGGGGCCTTGTCGCCGTAGGCATAGACGCACTCGCCAGGCTTCGGCGACGCCGAGCCGAACGTGTTCGAGACGTCGATCCCGCCCGAGTGGAGGCAGGCCTCCCACAGGCTGTCGCTGATGACTTCGAAGTCCGTGCCCTTGATGCCGATGGCAGCGGTCGGGATGTGGACCTCCATCTTCGTGCTTCCGCCGAAGGCGTCGCCCACGGTCGCGCGCAACCGCCCGCGCACCTGGCGCACGAGCGAGATCTCCTTGGTCGCAGCGTCGCCGATGTGCCAGGTCTCGATGCGGAGCTCGGTCTCTTCGTCGATCTGGAGGAGCGTGTCGTCCACGAGCACGATCTTGGCGCTCGCGCCGGCGCCGGTGCGGATCGTGTCGCCGATCTCGACGCCCCCGTCGCGCTTCGCGGCCTTCCAGGCGCCGGCCTGCTGAACCTTCACGTCGCCGTTCGACACGGCAATGAAGCCGACCGGCTCGCTGGCTGCATCCTGCGCGCCGCCGAGCAGTGCGGCCGCCGCGGCCAGTGCGAAAATCCGTCGCATTGTTCTTTCCTCCGAGCCCTGCGAAGTGGGCAGGGGGTTCTGGCTGCGTGTCTCGAAGCGCCACTTCGGTGTCGGGCGGCATTCTCTCATGGGCCGGCCTGGTCCGGAACCCCTCGTTTCAACTCGCAAAATAGCGGCAGGTCGTCCTCGCAACCTCGCCGGCGCGCGAGACCTTAGCCTCGCACGATCTTCGGGAACACCCGCCCGATCGTGAAGATCAGCGAGAGCAGCCGCAGCATCTCAACGTTCATGAAGGGCTTTCCGCTCGTAACGATGGCCGCGGAGAGGTCGCGCTCGGGGTCGGCCCAGGAAAAGATGTTCGTGAAGCCGAGGTGTCCGAAGGCGTGGGGCGCGTCCCAGCCGAACAGCGAAACCGGCTGTTGGCCGAGCATGAAGCCGAGGCCGTAGCGCAGGGGTGCGCCCAGGGTGAGGTCGATCTCCCAATAGCTCTGCTCGACGGTGGCGCGGTGCACCGTGCGGGGTTCGAAGATCTTCTTGCCGGCGTGTTCGCCGTCGTCGAGCAGACACTGGTAGAAGGCGCAGAGCTCTTCGGCGGTCGAGACCCCGTTGGCGGAGGGCGCAATCCCCGCCATGAAGCGGGGGTCGGAGGCCATCGTAACCGCCTCCTCGAAGCCGACGCCGAGCGCTCGCTTGAACAGGGGCGAGAGGCCGGGGAAGGGCTTCATGCCGGTGACGGCATCCTCGGCCACGCGGTTCACGTCGAGGGCCGGCACGCCGTAGCTCGTCCAGCGCAGGCCCATGGGCTCGGCGATCTCCTTGCGCAGCACGTGACGGATGTCCTGGCCCACGGCGCGGCGCACGACCTCGCCCAGTACGAAGCCGCCGGTCACGGCGTGATAGGCGAGCCGTCGCCCCGGCCGGGTGCGCAGCGGGATGTCCGCGATCAGGCGGATGATCTCTTCGGGCTGGCTGAGGAGGTCGAGCTCCATGACGCCCGGAGGCACGTTCGCAATGCCGGCGCGGTGGGCCAGCACGTGCGCCAGGGTGATCTGCTCCTTGTCGGGCCGGCGGAACTCGGGGAGGTAGTCGCAGACGCGGTCGTCGATGTGGAGCACGCCGCGGTCGTCGAGCAGGTGGACCACCATGGCGGTGATCGCCTTCGACGCGGAGTAGATGCGGAAGGGCGTCTCGGTCGTGACCGGGGTGCGCTCCGACTCGGCCGAGCCCGGGCCGCCGCCGGAAGCAAAGCCGAGCGCGCGGTTCAGCACCATGACACCGCGCCGCCGGATGCACACCTGGACGGCGGGGTAGAGGCCCGTCGCGTAGAGCTTTCGCGTTGCGTCGAAGACGCTATCGACGGCGTGGTGAGTCGTGTCGGCGTCGGCCGGGTCGGACTCGGGCCCGATGGAGGTCACGGCGTCGAGGTCGTCGGGGATCGGACACAGCGCCTTGAAGGGCCGCGTCGGCAGGGTTGCGAGTCGGAGTGTCGGGTCGAGCCAGTCCACGCCGGGAGCGTACACCGTGCTGCGTTCGCGGGCTTCGGTCGGGCGCGGGCTAGCGCCGAAGGAGCGGCTGCCAGGCTTCGCGGAGGGCAGCCGCGCCGCCGGTCTCGAGCACCTCGCCGTGGGTCGGGACGACCCGATCGAAATCCCAGGCCAGGATGCGCTCCAAGGAGGCGCGGGTGGCATTGCGGTCCCGGACCAGGGCCCGCACCAGACGCGAGACGCGGAGGCCGCCGCCGAGCCCCATGGCGCGCAGCCACAACTGCGTCGCGAGGCCGCTCGGCAGCTCCGGGAAGTTCATGGCGAAGTCGGTCAGCAAGAGGGTGCGACTCGCGCGGTGAAGGAAGGCGACTTCGTTCACGTAGGGCGCGCCGCCGATGGCGCACTGGTCGATCTCTGCGGCCCAATCCGTCGGTGGGCCGTCGTCGAGTTCACGGTGGAAGACGATATCGCGGCGCTTGTCTCGTAGCCCCGTTGCGCCGAAGACCGTCGCGTTCGGGTGGGCCTCCGCCCACGGGCCGAGCCACAGATGGTGGACCTTGTTCGGTGCAACGAGGAAGGCCACGGGCCCCATCGGCTCGAGGGTCGCGCCGAGGCCCGCTTCGAAGGGGATGGGCGAGTGGAGCCAGAGCCGCCCATCGTCGAGGCGGACGACGGTCATGCGTGTCCCGATCCGAAGACCGGCCACCTTCTCGGGGCCCTCCACCACGTGGATGCCGTCGTCGAGGGCGCGCACTAGGGCTCGACTCCTTCGTCGAGGGTGCGCACTAGGGCTCGAAGCCCAGGAGAGCGGGCGTGAAGCCTCGGCGCACGAGCAACACCGTCGGGCCCTTGGAGTAGAGAGGCATCTCGTGGCCGATCCACGCGCCTGCGTCGTGGGGGTCGAACCAGAACGACAGGTCGGGCAGCCAGCGCGCGAAGACACGCGAGAGGATCTTCGGCAGTGACAGTTCGTACTGGATGCGTACGAGCCGGGCCCCGTCGCGTCGAGTGGCCTTGGTCTCGGCGGCCCGGGCAATGGCCGTCACGATTCGGGGCCCGCCGGCGCAGAGCAGGATCTGGAAGCGCAGCTCGCCCGCCTCGCCGAGCACGATCGGCTGGAAGAGCAGGTTCAGCGGGACGTTCACGACGCGGTCGTCGTCGGGCAGCGGGATCGTTTCGGTTTCGGGCGGTGCGCCGCGGAGAGAAGGCCCGGTGCAGCGCCCCTCACCCGCGGTGTGGTCGATCTCGAGCACACCCATGGGCTGCCCGGACACGTCCACGGAGCGCGACTCCTGTCGCAGCAGACGCAGGCCCGTCCCGTCTGGCGACGTCGAGAGTTCTGCGACCACCCGTGTGTTGGCACCGCCGTCGATCCCCGTGGCGGCTTCCATCCGAACCCTTCCCCCCTCGCTCCGTTCGACGCGGATGAAGCCGCCGCCGAGGGTCGTCCCGGTGGCCGGGTCGTAGGTGGTGGCGGCGATCTCTTCGAAGCGTTCGGGAAACCGGAACGTCAGGGCGGATTCCGCGCTCGCGGACGCGGCGACGAGTAGCGGCGTCATGCCGAGGAGGAAGTGAAGACGTCCGAGGCGGGACACAGCGAGGAAGTGTAGCGCGACGTCTTGGGCCGAAGCGCCGGCACGGGCCGGGCGGCGGCGGCGGCTAGCGGTCGCCGAAGTCGGCTTTTCGCTTTTCCAGGAAGGCGCGAATGCCCTCCTGGGCTTCCTCGGTCTGGGAGGCCGAGGCCATCACCTCGGTCGCGAAGTCGTAGGCGCCCCGGATGTCGAGATCCACCTGTCGATGAAAGGCCTGCTTGCCGACGCCCTTGGAGCGGCGGCTCCCGCGCGTCGCACGCCCGAGCAGGGCGCGGGTCTCCTCGGCGACGGCATCGTCGCTGACGACGCGGTTCACGAGCCCCCACGCTTCCGCCGTCGGTGCGTCGATCGGGTCGCCGGTGAGGAGCATCTCGAGGGCGCGCTTGCGGCCGACGGCTCGGGCCAGGGCGACACCGGGCGTGGTGCAGAACCAGCCGCCCCGGCCGCCGGGCACGGCGAAACGCGTCGACTCGCCCGCCACGGCCAGGTCACAGCTCGCGACCAGCTGGCAGCCGCCGGCCGTCGCCAGGCCCTCGACCTGGGCGATCACCGGTTGTGGGATCTCTTGGATCGTCTGCATCATTTCGCCGCACACGCCGAGCAGGCGCTGCATCCCGGCGAGGTCGCGCCCGTCCATGTCGGCGAAGTCGTGGCCCGCGGAGAAGACGCTTCCCTCCGCCGCCAGGATGATGCCGCGCGCCGACCCTTCGCCCGTGCGGCGCAGGGCGTCGAGGATCTCGCGGATCGTGTCCTCGGCCAGGGGGTTGCGCCGCTTCGGCTGGGCGAGGGTCAGGACGGCGAAGTCCCCCTCGCTCGAAAGACGGATCGACTCGTACTGCATGGGGTCTCCTCCGCCGGCCGCTACGGGTGGCGCGAGAGCAAGTGGACGGCGAGGCTGCGCCGCCCCGCATCGTCGAGGGCGACCGCCGGCATCGGCGGCGTGGGTGCGGCCAGGAAGGCGGTGAGCCCTTCGAGATCGTGGCGGCTCGACAACTCGTGGAGCGGCTTCACCACCATGCCCTCGGGCCCGGCGCCCGTCTCGTGACAACCGGCGCAGCCGTGCTCGGCATAGAGCGCCGCGCCGCGT
>JAFDDA010000099.1 GCA_019311105.1 Deltaproteobacteria bacterium | reverse complement strand
TGACCCCCAGCGGCGCGACGTCGAGGCCCTCATGCTGGCCTTCGACACCGACATCGCACCGATGGTCGGCCAGCAGGTCACCCTCGATACGGTCACCGCCGTGGACGCCGCAACGCTGGCGCGCCTCACCGAGATGGAGACGGCCGCGGGCACGGCCTTCACGTCGGTCACCCTGGGTGGGGTGGTCACGGAGGGCGACCTGATCGTCAAGGGCACGATCGGTGGCCTGAAGCGCGGCTGGCTCTACGACCCGGTCGCTGACCTCTACGAGCCCGACTCGGTCGCGGAGGCGGACGTGTCGCGTGCCGCCCTGGTGGCGATCGCGGTCGGCGGGGAAAACCTGACCTTCACGGTCGTGCCTCCGGGCGCGGGTGTTCGGGCCGGGCTCGACCGCGACGACGACGGCGTGAACGACTTCGACGAGATCATCGCCCTCACCGACCCGGACAACCCGGGGTCCGTCGCCGGTGCCTGCAACGACGGCATCGACAACGATGGCGATGGGCTGATCGATTTCGGGGCCGACCTGGGCTGCAGCGGCCTGGGCTCGCCGCTCGAGAACCCGGAGTGCAACGACGGCGTGAACAACGACACGGACGGCCTGGTCGACCTGGCCGACCCCCACTGCGCGAACCCGCGGGACAACGTGGAAGCGCTGCAGACGGGCTGCGGCCTCCTGGGTGTCGAAGCGCTACCGCTGCTCGGCCTGCTGGCCCTGCGCCGACGGCGGCGCGCCTAGCCCAAGCCGCGACGAAAGAAAAACGGGGCGTCGGTCCAAGCGGACCGGCGCCCCGTTCGCGTTTCAGGCAGTGGCTCTCGGGCTAGTTGCCGTAGAGAGAGTGCTCATAGCTGCGCAGGACCGACGCCGACAGGCCGGCGGCGCGCGCCTGGGCCAGCACTTCCGGCACGCGGCTCCGTGCGACATCGAAGCCACTCCGGGCCTCCTGCTGCCGGGCGGTGGCGCGTTCGATACGGGCCGAACTGCCGCGCGCGCGGACGAGAGCCGCGTTCGCCTGGCGAAGCTCGCGTTCGGCTTCGAGAACATCGCGGCGGGCCTCGGCCAGCTGCTCCAAATGGACCGAGAAGTCCCCGCTCGAGGTCGGCGCCGGAGCGGCGGGCGGCGGGGTGTTTCCGAGTTGGGGCTCCGCAGCAGCGGGGCCACAGAGGGCGGCCATCGCGAGGACGGCCCAGGTGGTTCGCATCGTCATCGGACGAGCATCCTTTCGGGTGGCACGGGAAGGCGCTTCATGGCGGCTTCGAGCCCATCTCCCCGACGGGTCTCGAGCCTCCGCACACCCTTTGCATCGGGTTTGCACCGTTGTGCCTTGATCCCCGGAACGGGGCAGCAACCAGGCCGCAACGACCCACATCGGCCAGGGTCGGCAACAGGCGGGAAGATCGTCGGCAGGAAAGCGGCAGCGAGGTCGCGCCGCGGGGTTCAGGCCGGTCGGCGTTCGAAGAGCGCCACGGTCTCCACGTGTTCCGTGAAGGGAAATAGGTCGAAGGCGTGGAGTTCAGTGAGCTCCATCCGGCCGCCGTCGAGCAGGGCGTGGGCCTCGCGTTCGAAGGCGTCGAGTCCGCAGGAGACGGCGACGAGACGCTGGGGCGGGTTCTCGATCAGGTGCGCGAGGAGTTCGGATTCGAGCCCCCGCCGCGGTGGGTCGACGACGACGACGTCGGCTTCGTCGAGGAGGGCGCCTTGTTCGGCGGCGCGCCCCGGGAAGACGCGAGCCCGCGCGCGTTCGTTCGCCGGCCGCTCTTCCAGACCGAGAGCGAGGCCTTCCAACCCGGACTCGGCGTTCGACACGGCCGAGCGAGCCGAGGCCCAGCGCGCCGCAACCCGCGTGGAGTTCGCACACACGGGCGCCGTCGGGGATGAAACCCGAGACACGGGCCGTCAGACGATCCGCCAACTCGAGGTGATGTTGCCCAAAGGCACCCGGTGGGTAGTGAACACCGACCCCCCCGATCTCTTCCCGCACGCTTCGGGGCCCGGAGAGGTGCTGCCAGTTCGGGCCGAGGATGACGTTGGTCCGGTCGGGGTTCCCGTTCCACCAGAGGCTGTGGAGTGCGTCGCCGAGTTCGCGTGCGACCCCCTCAGCGAGGGGCCGGGCGGCGTCGGGCGTCGTGTCGTTCGTGACGAGGACGAGTTGGACTCGCCCGCTCGGGCGTTCGACGACGCCCTGGATGGCGCGAACGAGCCCGACATGGGGCCGGTCGGCGTAGGGCGCCGTGTCGGTGGCGCGGATGGCCCGGCGCACGGCGGCGGCCGCTTCGTTCAGCCGGGGGTGATGCACCAGGCAGCGCGGCGTGTCGACGATGCGGTGCGACCCTTCCTGGAAGAGCCCGATCTTCGGCGAGCGGGATCGCCCGCGGACCATCAACCGCGCCCGGTGCCGGAAACCTTCGCTCGCACCGCGTTCGACGCTCACCGTTCCGAGGCCCGCCTTGTCTGCGAGTGCGTTCAGGCGGGTGAGCGCAGAAGGAGGAGGGCCCGTTTCACCGAGCCGCGGGCAGCCTGGGCACGGCGGTCGATGCGGGCACTCGCTCGGAGCCAGGCTCGGTCTCAAGCGCGCCGGCCGTCGGCGTTGGCCTCACGGGGCGCGGGCTCGAGGAGCAGCGTCGCGACGCCGTGGGTGGGCTCGCGCACGGTCAGGACGCGGGTGCCCGGCTTTCGGCCCGTGCGAACCTCGGAGACATCGAACCCCTCGCCGGCGAGCCGCTCCCGCGCCGCGTCCGCGTTGCGAACGCGCCAGGACAGGCCCCAGAAGCGATCGCCTCCGGCCTCTTCGTCGGCGCCATCGAGAGAAGCCGCGATCTCGACCGTCACGCCGCCGACGCGGAAGAAGATCAATCGCGCACCCCACTTCTCGAACGTCTTGTCGAGCGCGAGGCGCAAACCCAGGCCCTTCTCTCCGTAGAGCGCGATCGTGGCTTCGGGCTCGCTCGTGCGCACGACGGCGTGATCGAGGGCGAAGATCGTCGCGGCCTCGTCGCCGGTGGCTCCCGCCTGGGCGAGGAGTTCGGACGGCGAACGGTGCTCGATCGGGAAGAGCACGATGCCGCGCGTCTTGTCGAGGGGCAGCGGCACCCGCAACCACTCGCGGAAGGCGCCCGACTCGACGTCGCGCCCGAGCCCCTTTTCCACGTCGCCCGGCGAAAGTCCGCGCTCCGCGAGTGCGGCGTGGCACGCCTCGGCGTCCTCGGTCCCGAAGGCGAGGCCGACGGGCCCCTCTCCCCGCGCGGCGAGCACGCCCCGGAGCGAGTCGCCCACGGGCCCGGGCCCTTCGGGCGCCAACAACTCGAGGTACATGTTCTCGAGACGGAAGAGGGTGTTGCAGGTGCCCGAGCCCGCGTGCTCGCCGACCCAGGAGGGCCGGCAGCCGAGCAGGCGACTGTAGGTCCGTGTGGCGGCAGGCAGATCTGCAACGGCGAGGATCACGTGGTCGAGGGTGGTGAGCACGGGCATCTCCGGCGAAACTCGTTCGCACATCGGGCGCCCAGCCTATCACGGCCCCCGGTGGCGGGCTGCGCTACGAATCCGGCTCGCAACGAGGAGGCCCCGTGACGATTTCTACCGCCGAGCGTTATACGAAGAAGACGATTTCCGTGAAGGGCAAGACCATGGCCTACGTCGAAGTCGGCGAAGGCGCGCCGATCGTCTTCTTGCACGGCAACCCCACGTCTTCGTACCTGTGGCGAAACGTGATCCCGCACCTCGAAGGCCAGGGTCGCTGCATCGCGCCCGATCTCATCGGGATGGGCGACTCCGAAAAGCTCGAGGACAGCGGGCCCGATCGGTACCGCTTCGTCGAGCATCGTGAATACCTCGACGGCGTGCTCGACGCGTTGGACGTTTCGAGCGACGTGACGTTCGTGATCCACGATTGGGGGTCGGCCCTCGGCTTCGACTGGGCGAACCGCCACCGCGACGCCGTCCGCGGCATCGCCTACATGGAAGCGATCGTGAAGCCCATGAGTTGGGATCAGTGGCCCGAGATGGCGCGCCCGCTCTTCCAGGGTTTCCGTTCGCCCGCTGGCGAAGAGATGGTGCTCGAGAAGAACATCTTCGTGGACAACGTCCTGCCCGCCTCGGTCTTGCGCGGGTTGACCGACGAGGAGATGGCCGTCTATCGGCGCCCGTTCGCGGAGCCCGGGGAGAGCCGCCGCCCCACGCTCACGTGGCCGCGAGAGATCCCGATCGACGGCAACCCCGCCGACGTCGTCGAGATCGTGGATGCCTACGGCGCATGGCTCGCCGGGAGCGACCTGCCGAAGCTCTTCATCAACGCGGACCCGGGCGTCATCCTGATCGGCGACCAGCGCGAGTTCTGTCGTAGCTGGCCGAACCAGCAGGAACTCACCGTAAAGGGCAGCCACTTCATCCAGGAAGACTCGCCGGATGAGGTCGGCCGCGCGATCGCCGAGTGGCGCCAGGGTCTTGGCTAGTAGCCGAGCTCGCGGTCGACCACGCCGAGTAGCGGCTCGCCCCGGCGAAACCGCCCGAGGTTCTCGACGAAGGGCGCGATCAATTCCTCGAGTGCACCCGGGCCGCTCCAGGAGATGTGGGCCGAGAGCCGGACCTTCGGATGCTCGAAGAGCCAGTGCCCGGCCGGCAGGGGCTCGGGCTCGACGCAATCGAGAGAAGCGAGGGAGACACGGCCCTCGTCGAGGGCCTCGCGCAGGCCCTCCTGATCGATGAGCCCGCCGCGTGACACGTTCACGACGTGGAGGCCGGGCTTGGCGTGGGATAGAAGCGGGGCATCGACGAGGTGGTGCGTCGCCTCGGTCAGCGGGAGTGCGAGGACGAGGTGGTCGGCGTCGGCCACCAACGCTTCGACGTCTGCCACCATCTCGACGCCGGGGACCGGGCTCGCGCCACCACTCCGACGCAACGCGCGCACGCGCATGTCGAAAGCCAGTGCGCGCTGCGCCACCGCCTGGCCGATCCCCCCGAAGCCAAGGATTGCCAGGGTCCGTCCGCGCAGGCCGCCGAGGAAGGCGATGTTCCAACGCTCGGGTGGCTGCGGCGGCGCCGAGATCCAACGCTGGGGCAGCTCCTTCTCCGCGGCCAGCAACACCGCCATCACCCACTCCGAGATCGGTACGGAACTCGCGCCGCGCGAGCACGTGAAGGTCGCGTCGCCCAGCGTGTCGAAGGGGAAGTCGTTGACGCCGGTGCCGTAGGCGTGCACCCAGCGCACGCCGCGCGTCATGACCTCGGCCATGTTCGGGCTGCCCCACGCCTGGGTCAGGGCGATCTCGCCCTGCGCCGCTGCGGGCAGAGGGCCCTCTTCGGGGATCTCGACGAGCTCGACATCCGGATGTTCCGCGCGAACGGGCTCGAGCAGCCCGAGCGGCACATGGGAGAGCACTCGCAGCACGTCGCTCACTCGCTTGCCTCCAAGGCGCCGCTCGCGATGCGTTCGACGAGCAGGGTTCGTTGCACCTGGCCCGTCGCAGCCGTGCGGGGCAGGGCATCGACGCAGAAGAGCCGGCGTGGTTTCTTGAACCCGGCGAGCGTTCCATCGCCATGGGCGTGGAGCCCGGCGAGGCTTGGCTTCGCTCCGTCGGCTGGCACGACGACCGCGCATACCACCTCGCCCCATTCGGGGTCGGCGACCCCGACGATCGAGATCTCCGCGACCCCGGGTGCATCGGCCAGGGCTTGTTCGACCTCGACGGGCGAGACGCTCTCGCCGCCGGTGCGGATGATCTCCTTCTTGCGGCCCACGACGGAGAGGCACCCCTCCGCGTCGAGAACTCCGAGGTCGCCCGTGTGGAACCAGCCGCCTGCCAGGGCCGCATCCGTGGCTTCGGGGTCGTCGAAGTAGCGGCACATCTGATAGGGGCTGCGAACGAGGATCTCGCCCTCTTCGGACAGGCGCAGATCCACGCCGGGCGACGCGGGCCCGACGCTGCCCGGCTTCGACAGGACGTCGGCGTCGGGCAGGGTCGTGGCGGAGCCGACCTCGGTCGAGCCGTAGTAGATCCGCGTACGGGTCCCCGGGAAGCGTTCCTTCAGGGCGCGGATCAACTCGATCGGTGTGGCCGAGGTCCCGGTGTCGAGTTCGCGCAGGCTCGACAGGTCGAAGCGGCTCGTATCCTCGGCAAGGATTCGGCTCCATACGAGCGGGATGCCGTAGAAGCGGTTCGCACGCCGGCTCTCCATGGCTTCGAGCAGTGCGGGCGCCGTCGGAGACGCCACGAAGATGATCTCGCCACGGGTCTGCCAGGCGGCGAGGGCGAGCGTGAAGGCCGCCATGTGAAAGAGGGGGAACATGCACACCGTACGTTCCGGCTCGTCGCGGAAGACCCCCTGGAACCCGCGCAGCCAGTTCGCACGATGCGAAAGGACGACTCCCTTCGGCCGGCCCGTGCTGCCGCTGGTGAAGAAGATGACGTGCGGGTCCGTCTCGCAGAGAGCCGGCTCCGTCGGCTCCTCGTCGCGGGCCGGAAGTACGGCGGGGTCGAGCACCCAGCCCGCGCGTCCACCGGGGAGCGTCGCGGTCTTCGGGATGCCACAAGTGTTGGCGACGGTGTCGGCCTCGGCAGAACGCTCCGCATCGGTGACGAGCAGTGCGCCGCGGGCGAGCCGCCCGACCTCCGCGGCTTCGGTCGCACCGAGCCGTGCGTTCAGAGGCGCGAAGACGGCACCGAGTTTCGCCAGCGCGACGAACAGGGGAAGCAGATCGAGTGACGTGTCGGCCCAGGTGACCACGCGATCGCCGTGGCCGATGCCGTGCTCCCGGAGGCTCCACGCCAGGCGATTGCCGGCGTCATTGAGTTCGGCGTGGGTAAGGGCGTGTTTGCCCAACGCGGCGGCGGGGCGGTCGGGCACGACGGCGGCGTTGCGCCGGAAGATCTCGCCCACGAGGAGGGCGCGGCCCGGGTCTCGTTCGGGTGCGGTCATCGGATCGGTCGGGCTCCGCTCGTGGAGGTGTCTCGAAGGTTGCCATCCGGTCGGGTGTAGAATATCATTCTCATCATGGAGAACAAGGTTCTCTCTGAAAAATCAACTACTTCCTCCTTCGCCCAGGCTGCCGTGGAGCGGGGCCTCGCCGCCCGGCGTGCCATCGCCGAAGCCGAGATCGAGCGGCTCGTCGCGGCCTCCCTGGCCCTCTCCGAGCGCACCGGCGCCCTCGAGCCGCGCGTGAGCGAGATCGTGCGCGAAGCCGGCCTCTCGAATCAAGCCTTCTACCGCCACTTTCGCAGCAAGCACGAGCTGTTGGTCGCGGTTCTCGACCGCGGGGTGGAGTTGCTCGCCGGCTACCTGGCCCATCGCATGGAGCGCGCTGCGACACCGGCGGCCCGTGTGCGCGAGTGGCTGCGCGGCATTCTCGCCCAGGCCCTCGACCCCAAGGGCGCCCAGGCGACGCGGCCCTTCGTGCTGTCGCGCGGCCGGCTCGCCGAGGCGTTCCCTGCGGAAGTCGCGGCGTCCGAACGGCGTCTCACGGGCTTGTTGCACGCGCCCCTTGCCGAAGGCGCTGCTTCGGGTGAGTTGCGAGCGGGCGACCCGGAACGCGATGCAGAAGCTCTCTATTGGCTGGCCATGGGTTTCGTCCAGGCCCAGCTCACACGGGAAGGCGGGCCGAGCCGCACACGGGAAAGCGGGCCGAGCCGGCGCGACGCGGAAGCACTCGAATCGTTCGCCCTCGCGGGGGCTGGCTTGGCACGAGAAGGGAGTGGGCCCGATGGAGCGTGAGGTCCTGATGGCGGGCATCGGCGGCCAGGGCGTTCAGCTCGCGGCGGGGATCCTCGCCGAAGCCGCGACGCGGGAGGGTCGACACGTCCTCTCTCTCGGTACCTATGGTGGGACCATGCGCGGGGGCAACACCGATGCCACGGTCGTCGTGGCCGATCGCCCCGTGGTGTCGCCGCCGGTGGTTTCGCGTTGCTGGGCCGCGTTGGTGATGCATCCGCGGTTCGCCGCGCCGACCTGCGAGAAGCTCACGCCGTCGAGTCTCGCGCTCGTGGATTCGGACGTCTTCGCCACGGCCGGCGTCGAACTCGAACTTCGGGGAGCGGCCCGCATCGACCTCGCCGCCCAGGCGCTCGCCCGCGAGGCCGACGCGCCTCGCGCCGCGGCTCTCGTGCTGCTCGGCGGGCTCTGTAGCGCAACCGGGCTCGTGCCCCTCGCCGCCCTCGTCGATGCGATGACGGCGCTCGTCCCGAGCTATCGCCAAGAACATGTCGAAGCGAACACCCGCGCACTCACGGTGGGCCACGCCTCCGTCGCACCGGTTCGCACCCAGGCCTGGGAGGAAGCCGCAGCATGAGTGGGGTCGAGATCCGCGGAACCCTCGTGATCGACGGCGAACGCTGCAAGGGCTGCGAGCTCTGCATCCCGGCCTGTCCGCCGGCCGTGCTTCGGATGTCCGAAGCCCGCAACGGCTCTGGCTATGCCTACCCCGAGTTGTTGCCGGGCTGCACGGGCTGCGGTGCATGCCTGATGGTCTGTCCCGACTTCTGCTTCGAGGTCTACCGCTACGACGAGCCGATCGTGCTCGAAGGAGGCACGCCGTGAGCGCAGCCACGAGCCGCCGCTTGATGGAAGGCTCCGAAGCGATCGCCGAAGCCGCGATCGCCGCGGGGTGTCGCTTCTTTGCGGGCTACCCGATGACGCCCTTCACCGAATTGCTCGAGCATCTCGCGCGTCGCCTCCCCGAAGAAGGCGGCACCTGCATCAACGCGGAGAGCGAGATCGAAGCGATCGGCATGGCCTGGGGCGCTGCCGCGACCGGTGCCCGCGCTGCGACGGGCTCGACCGGCCAGGGCCTCTCGCTCATGCAGGAGTCGCTCTCGGAGATCACCCGCGCGGAGATCCCGCTCGTGGTCTTCAACATGGCCCGCGGCCAAGGCGACTACTTCCAGGCGACGCGCGGCGGGGGCCACGGCGACTATCGCCACATCGTGCTCGCCCCGATCGACGCGAGCGAAGCCGTCGCGCACACCCAGCTGGCCTTCGACCTCGCCGACCGCTGGCGCCACCCCGTGCTCGTGATGGGCGACTACCTGCTGGCCCACACGAGCGAGGCCGTCGCCGTCGAACGTGTCGCCTTCGATCCGCAGCCGAGCAAGGACTGGGCGGTGGACGGCAGCCTCGGGGGCAGCGGCCGCTCGCGCAACCTGAACCCGATCGGCATGGAGAAGGGCAGCAAGGGCATCGATCCCGATCGCTTCTGGCGGCGCCTGCAAGAGAAACAGGACCGCATCGAGGCCGCGGAGCCCCGGCATGAAACCTTCGCGACCGAAGACGCCGAGCTCGTCGTGGTGGCCTACGGCACGGTGGCGCGCTTCGCCCGCTACGTCGTCCAGGAGCTGCGGGCCGAAGGCGCAAAGGTCGGGCTCTTCCGGCCGATCACGCTCTGGCCCTTCCCATCCGAAGCCCTCGCAGCCTGCACGGCCGGCGCGACGCGGGTCGCCTGTCTCGAGCAGAACGCCGGGCAGATGATCGACGACGTCCGGCTCGCCGTGCTCGGGCGCGCCCCGGTGGTGCCCATCGGAGGGATCTCCACCGACCCGGCGGGGTTCGGGATCGGGCGCCTGCTGGACGCGGCCGTCGTGCGCGGCCGAGTCGAGGCCGCCCTCGCAGGGCGTGAACTCGACACGGGAGTGGTGGTATGAGTGACGACCTTCGGGTGATCCAGACCGATTCGCCGCCCGCCGAGGGAGCGTGCCGAACTCAGGGCTTCGGCTCGCCCCTGCAGCTCAGCGAAGAGCATGACCTGTGCCCCGGCTGTGGGGAGCCCGTTGCGTTGCGCGCAATTCTCGATGCCGTCGAGACCCTCGACCTCGCGCAACGTGCGATCGGCGTCGTCGGGATCGGCTGCTACACGGCCCTGACGAGCCTCATCGATCTCGATCTCATCCAGGCGCTCCATGGCCGCGCCCCCTCGGTGGCCACGGGCGCGAAGCGGATGCGGCCCGACTCCCTCCTCTTTACCCTGCAGGGCGACGGCGACATGGTGAACGAGGGCCTGCAGGAAGTGATCCATGCGGCGGCCCGCGGTGAGAACGTGACCTGCATCCTCTTGAACAACGGGGTCTTCGGCGAGACGGGGGGCCACATGACCGCCACCACGGTGCTCGGCCAACGAACGAAGAACTCGCTCGAGGGCCGCGACGCGGCCTATCACGGCCATCCGATCCTGATCGCCGACCTGCTCTCGCGCCTCGGAGGTGCGGGCTACGTGGCACGTGCGAGTGTCCACGACGCGCCGGGTGTCGCGCGCGCGCGGCGCTACCTGGAGCGAGCCTTCGAGTCACAGATGAAGGGAGAAGGCTTCTCCTTCGTCGAGATCCTCACCATGTGTCCGACCGGATGGTTCGTGCCGACCGCCGAGGGCCCGGGTTACCTCGACGACGTGCTGGCACCGATCCATCAATTGGGCGAGCTGAAGCGCGACGGCGCGCTCGTCGAACCCGACTGAGTCGCCCGATGTCCGTCGACGACGTGATGTCGCGGATGAACCCCCTGGTGCAGGGCGTGCTGCGCGCGCCCGGGCTCCACTGGGTTCTCTCGCCCTTCCTGATGCTCGTCACGGTGACCGGCCGCCGGAGCGGCCGGCGCTACACGATCCCGGTCGGGTATCAGCTGCGCGGCGACGACGTGACGGTGCTGGTCTCCGAAGCGCGCAAGAAGCAATGGTGGCGGAACTACACCGAGCCGAGGCCTGTGGAGGTCTTTCTCCGCGGTCGCGCGCGCAGAGGTGAAGCGGCGCTCGTCCTGCCGGCCACAGGCGATGACTATCGCGAGCGCGTCGAGTATGCGCTGCGCCGGGTGCCGGGCCTCGGCGGTGTCTTCGGGGTCGAGTTCGACCGCCGGGCGGGCCTTTCGGCCGAGCAGGTCGAGAAGCTCGCTGAAGAAATTGCGGTCGTTCGGATCGACCTGGAGAGGGGTTCTCGCTAGCCCGCGATCACGGCCTCGAGTTCGTCGAGCAGCGCGGCGATTTCCGCGGGGTTCTTCGCCACGCCGAAGGGGATGGGGTCGGGCCGAAGTCGGCGAGGACGACGTCATCGGGGTCCTTGCTGGGCGGCATTTCCGGGCTCCGGCGAGGGTTGCGCTTCGAGTTGGTCAAGCGTATAACCCGATTGGTCGAACGAGTAAATTCCTGGCCGCTGCCCCGGAACCCCCGGGCCGGCACTCCAGGGGGAGCCCTGGAAGCCCCGATGCCCCGAGCCACCGCCCAAGCAGCCTCGCACGGCCCGCGCGATGACGACAAGCGCGAACGTATCCTGGCGGCGGCCCTCGAGGCCTTCTCTGCCCAGGGCTTCGACGGCGCGACCACCCGCGAGATCGCCACCCGGGCGGGCGTGAACCTCGGCCTCATCCAGTACTACTTCGAGGGCAAGGAGAACCTCTGGCGCGCTGCCGTGGAGCGTGCCTTCGAGCAGATTCGCGAAAGCCTGGCGCCGGTCCTCAGCGACCCCTCCCTCACCGACGAAGACGCCCGGACCCGGAGCGTGATCCGCGCGTGGGTGCGCTTCGTCGCGACCCGTCCGGAGTTCGTCCATCTCATGCACGACGAAGGTCGGCGCGACAGCCCGCGCATGCGCTGGCTCGTCGACAACCACGTCCGCCCGCTCTACGACGGCATCTGCGGGATGCTCACCCGCGCCCAGGAGCAAGGCCGACTGCCGGCCGACATCGACGTCGTGCACTTCCACTACATCGTGGTCGGCGCGACCTCGTTGATCTTCCATCAAGGCGAAGAATGCAAACGGCTCACCGGCGTGAACCCCGCCGACGAGGCCGTGATCGAACAACACGCAACGGCGGTCGAGACCCTGCTCCTCGGCCCGCCCTCCAAGGAGACTCCTCGATGAAGCTCGTGACCTTCACCCACGATGGACGAAGCCGGGTCGGCATCGTCGCTGGCGACGCCGTCGTCGACCTCGCCGCCGCCGCCCCTGAACTTCCCACCGAGATGGTGGCCCTGCTGGAGGCCGGGCCCGACGCGCTGCAGACAGCGAGCGCCGCCGTCGACGCGGGGCCGCGGCTTGCCCTGGCCGATGTCCAGCTCGAAGCCCCCATCGCGCGCCCGCCGAAGTTCCTGGCCGTGGGCCTGAACTATGCGGACCACGTGGCCGAGTCGGGGATCGACACGCCCGCCCACCCGACCATCTTCAACAAGCAATCCACCTGTGTGACGGGGCCGACCGATCCGATCCACCTGCCGCGCGTGTCTCACGTCCTCGACTATGAAGGTGAGCTCGGTTTCGTGATTGGACGCCGTTGTCGCCACGTCTCGCGCGACGACGCCGCCGACGTGATCGCGGGCTACACGATCGTGAACGACGTGACGGTGCGCGACTGGCAGCTTCGCATCCCGACCTGGACCGTGGGGAAGTCGTTCGACACCCACGGGCCCATCGGCCCCTGGATCGTGACCGCAGACGAGATCCCCGATCCCCATCAACTGCGCCTCCGCACCTGGGTCAACGACGAACTCCGGCAGGATTCGAATACGAAAGAGTTGATCTTCGACTGCTACACGCTCGTCGAGCATCTCTCGACGGCCTTCACTCTCGAGCCGGGCGACGTCATCGCAACCGGGACACCGAGCGGGGTCGGGATCGCCATGAAGCCGCCGAAGCTGCTCGTGGCGGGGGATGTCGTACGCATCGAGGTCGAGGGCATCGGCCAGATCGAGAACCCCGTGATCGACGAGCCGGCCGAAACCGCGCGCGTCGAGTAGTGACAGCGGCGCTCCGTCGCTTCCTCGTGGAGGAGGACTCATGATCAAAGTCAGCGACATTGCCTACGTACGATTCGGCGCCCCGGATCTCGACGGGATGGAGAAGTTCCTCGGCGACTTCGGCCTGGCCGTCACGACCCGCGACGACAGCCGTCTGTTTGCCCGCGGGAGCGACCCCTCGCCCTACGTGCACGTGACCGAGCTGGGCGACCCGGGCTTCCGCGGGGTCGCATTCGAAGCCGCTACGGCGGAAGACCTCGCTGCCGCAGCGAAGCTCGAGGGCGCGTCGGCGATCGAGAAACTCGATGCTCCGGGCGGCGGCCAGTGTGTGCGCTTCACCGACCCCGATGGGTTCGGAATCGAGGTCGTCCACGGCCGCGAGTTGCTCGAGCCGCTCCCCGTCCGCGCCGCCAGCCCGCTCAACCGGGGCAGCGAGCAAGCGCGGCTCGGCACCTTGCAGCGGGTTCCTGCGGGCCCCGCCCAGGTCAAGCGCCTCGGCCACATGGTCCTGCGCGTCACGGACTACGCCATCAGCAACGAGTGGTACTGCTCCCGGTTCGGCTTCTTGCCGTCGGACCACGCCTGCCTCGGCGACCCCGAAAAGGTCCTCGCGACCTTCTTGCGCTGCGACCGGGGCGAGGAATACGTCGATCACCATACGTTCCTCTGCGTCGGCGCCGGCCAAGCCGCCTTCGATCACGCTGCCTTCGAAGTCGAGGATTTCGATGCGGTGATGGCGGGCCACGACCAACTCGCGGCGGCGGGCTACGGCCACCACGCGGGGATCGGGCGGCACTTCCTGGGCTCCCAGGTCTTCGACTACTGGCAGGACCCCTGGGGCAACGTCGTCGAACACTTCACCGATGGTGACCTGCTGAACGCTTCGACACCGGCCGCCTACCACGAGCCCAGCGTCGTCCTCGGCACCCAGTGGGGGAAGTTCATGCGAGTGGCCTGATCGAAGCTCCGGTCCACGAATTCCTAGAGCGCCAGTCCGTCGGAACCCTCGCGACGGTTCGGCCCGACGGAAAGGCCCGTCACACGCTCGTGTACTACGACGTGACGGGCGCTGTGATCCGGATCTCGACGGAGGCCGCTCGCGGCAAGGCGCGCGATGTCGAGCGCACCGGCTGGGCATCCCTGTGCGTCATGGGCCATGAGAAACCCTGGCCGAGCTGCACCCTCGAAGGCGCTGCACGGGTCGTGCGCGAGGGGATCGGGCCGGCCACCGCAGCGCTGCTGGGCAAGATCACGGGCAACGCCCCCGATCCGGCCCCCAGCGACGAGCAGCTCGCTGCGGCCGGCCGCGTCATTCTGGAGATCGCCGTCGAGCGCGTGTACGGCGTCTCCTACGTCGCCTGACTGTGCCTCCGCGGCCGGCTCAAGCTCCCGTCCTTGCAGCCGAAAAGTGACGGTGATATGAACCCGTGCTGGCGCGAGCCCAACGACCTCTCCCCGCTCGTGCCCTCGGGGTGCCAACCGTGCGGCAGCTGATCCAGTCCTACAAGACCGGCGAGATGGAAGTCGCCGACGTCCCGGCGCCGAGCGCGCGCCACGGCGGCGTCGTGGTGCGCACCGTCCGCTCGCTCGTCTCCGCGGGCACCGAGAAGATGGTCGTCGACCTCGCCCAGAAGAGCCTGCTCGGCAAGGCGCGCGCGCGGCCCGACCTCGTGCGCAAGGTCATCGACACCGCCCGCAAGCAGGGCGTGATGAACACGTTCAAGAAGGTGCAGACCAAGCTCGATACCCCGATTCCGCTCGGCTACTCGAGCGCGGGCGTGGTCGTCGAGGTGGGCGAGGGCGTGCCCGACCACCACGTGGGCGAGCGCGTCGCGTGCGGCGGCGCGGGCTACGCGAACCACGCCGACTACGCCTACGTCCCGCGAAACCTCGTGGCGCGAATCCCGGACGGCGTCTCGATGGAGGACGCTTCCTTTGCGACGGTCGGCGCGATCGCGCTCCAGGGTGTGCGGCAGGCCGCGCCGACGCTCGGTGAACGCGTGGCGGTGCTCGGCCTCGGCTTGATCGGCCAGCTTACGGTCCAGCTGCTACGCGCCAACGGCTGCCAAGTGCTCGGCTTCGACCCGAACGCGTCGCGGGCTGCCCTGGCCGTCGAACTCGGAGCGCACGAAGCCGTCAGCGAAGGCCTCGTCGAAGCGGCGGAGCGTTTCTCGCAGGGCCGTGGCTTCGATGCCGTGATCGTCGCGGCGTCGGCGCCGAGTGCGGAGCCTCTCGCCCAGGCGGGGGAGATTGCGCGCATGTGTGGCCGCGTGGTCGTCGTCGGTCTCGTAAAGATGGAGATCGACCGGTCCGTCTACTACCGCAAGGAACTCGACCTGCGGATGTCGATGTCGTACGGCCCCGGTCGATACGACGCCGACTTCGAGGAGCGCGGCTTCGACTACCCGCTCGCCCACGTCCGGTGGACCGAGCAGCGAAACCTCGAAGCCTTCCTCGACCTCATCGCCGACGGACGCCTCGACCTCGGGCGGCTTGTGACGCATCGCTACGAGATCGGCGATGCCCTGGATGCCTACGAGCTGATCTCGAGTGGCCGCGAGCCCTACCTAGGAGTAACCCTCTCCTACGGCGCCGACGACGAGGCCGCCGTCGTGCCGCCCGACCGCGTTGAGCTTTCTGCCGAACCACTCACGGGCGACGTCCGTGTCGGCATGATCGGCGCGGGTAGCTTCGGTCAGACGGTTCTGTTGCCGGCGCTCAAGGCGGCCGGAGGCGTCGACTTCTCGGTCATCGCTTCCGCCGGCGGCACCACGGCGCGCCGCATCGGCGATCAATACGGCTTCCGCACCGCCACCGCCGACTCGACCGCGGTGCTCGAGAGCCCGAACGTCGACGCGGCGTTCATTCTCACCCGCCACGACCTTCATGCGGAGCTGATCGTGAAGGGCCTCGAGGCCGGCAAGCACATCTTCACCGAGAAGCCTCTCGCCCTCACGGGCGAAGAACTCGACGCGATCACCAAGGCGCACGACGCTTCGCCGGGTGGCGTCATGGTCGGCTTCAACCGCCGCTTCGCGCCGCTGGTCGGCGAAATCCAGAAGCACTTCGAGGGCCGCACCCACCCGCTGGCCATGTACTACCGCGTGAACGCGGGCTCGCTGCCGAACGATCACTGGATCCACGACCCGAGAGAGGGCGGGGGCCGCATCCGCGGCGAGGGTTGCCACTTCATCGATCTCTGTCATCACCTGGCCGGCTCGCTGCCGGTCCGCGTCTTCGCGGAATGCATCGCGGGCGACACCCGCTATCGCAGCGACGACAACGTCAGCATCACGATCCGCTTCGCAGACGGGTCGATCGCGACGCTCCTCTACACCGCCATGGGCGACAACCGCCAGGGCAAGGAATACCTGGAGGTCTTCGGCGAGGGCCGCATTGCGCGCCTCGAGGACTACCGCAGCCTCGAACTCCATTCCGGCGGCAGCACCCGCAAGGA
>JAFDDA010000098.1 GCA_019311105.1 Deltaproteobacteria bacterium | reverse complement strand
CCCTCGCCGACCACGAAGTCGACCGCCGCGACGAAGCCCGGTGTCGCACGGATGCCCTTGGGTTCGAGGAGCATCGCTTCGGTGCCCTCGGCTTTCTCGAGCATGCCGAGCGCATGCTCGGGCGCGAGGACGAGCAGCGCCTTGCTCCAAGCCTCCGCCGCAGCGCCGCTCGGTGCCACCACGACCGCGCCGGTCTGGCGGTCGAGGGGTCGGGCGCTGCGCGGGTCGATCACGTGGCCGAGCCGCCGCCCGGCGACGAGTGCCGACTCGCCGAAGCTTTCGGACACCGAGAGCGATTGGTCCCGCAGACTCACCACGCCGGCGTAGCCGCCGCGCGGGTCGCGAACGAGCACGCGCCAGGCCGGCGCGTCGCTCGGCCGGCCGAGGCCGTACATGCTGCTCTGCCCGAAGTCGAGCAGCGCGCGATGGATGCCGCGCTCGGCCAGCAGCTCGCCGAGTCGATCGAGCGTCCATCCCTTGGCGAACCCGCCGAGGTCGACGGCCATTCCACGGCGCGCGAGGCGCGCCTTCTCGCCATCGAGTTCGATCCCGCCGTAGCCCACCGCCGCCTGGGCGGAGTCGATCTCCGGGCGTTCCGGCAGGCGGCCCGAGAGACGCGCGTCGCGCCAGAGCGTCACGAGCGGGCCGACCGTCGGGTCGAAGGCGCCCTCGGTCTGCGCAGCAAGCTCCAGCGCATCGCCGAGGATGCGCGCCAGGTCTGAAGAGATCTCCCGCTCCTTGCCTCCCGCGTCGCCGTTCAGCCGAGCGAGTTCGCTCTCCTCGTTCCAGGTGGTGAAGATCGCCTCCAGTTCGAGGGCCCGGGCGAAGCATGCCTCGATGGCCGTCCGAGCAGCCGCGGTGTCTTCGGCGTCGACGGTGATCTCGAGAACGGTCCCCATCACGGGGCGGCCATCGCGCACGATCTCGGCGTGGGCCGATGCGGCGCCGAGGAACGAGACGAGGGCGATGACCAGGGCGGGGTGTTTCAGCGGAACTCGTCCTCGTCGAAGGGCAGCTCGCCCGAAACGTAGTTCTTGGAGCTTCCTACGAAGACCGACCAGAGCGAGATTCCGATCAGCGCCGCAAGGCTCGTTTGCAGCAGGACGAACCCCGCAACCTTGACGATGGCGAAGCCCGGCGAAACGAAGCGAACGAGCCAACCGCCCCCCTCGTCGACGAGCGCCGCTGCGAACGGGACCACGATCAGCAACGCCTTCAAGCCGTTGCGAACCGGCACGAACAAAATCAGATGGGTCAGCACGAGCAACAACATCCCCATGGCGAACAGGTGGAAGTGCGCGATCTCGACCATCCCCTGGTAGCTCCGCGGCTGGCGGAAGCTCGCTTCGTCTCCGAGGTAATACGCAACCACCGAGGCCGGGTCGAGGCTCATCTTGTGGAAGTAGAGCATCCCGTTCGTGAACCAGAGCCCGATCACGTAGATCGCATAGAGCACGACGATCAGCTGGAGCAGCCGATTGCGATCCCACTCTCCGGTGACGATGAAACGCACTACTTCTCTCCTTCGGCCGCTGCGCCGCCCTTGGGGCGAACCACGAGCACGCGGTGTAGCGCCAAGGCCCGGCGCACGCCGGCCGAAACCGCCCGCGACGAGAGCGTCGAGCCGGCGATGCCATGGATGGCACCCCCGAGGTCGAGCCCCGTCTCGAGGCGCCCCCGCTCGAACTGCTCGAGCCAACGCTCGGAAGCGAGATACTCCGGCGGCTCGTAGAACGCCAGCACCCGCACGGAACGCACGGCCCCATCGGGGGTCATCACCACCAGCAACGCCTCGGGGCGCGTGCGGACCTCGTGGATGTCGATGACGGCATAGCCAACGACGGCGCCCTCCCGGGTCGCGGTGTAGAGCTTCACGATGCGCGAGTCGAGGGGGGCCTCCGCGTGGGTCTCGACCGCGCGGGCTTGTGCCTCGGAAAGGACGAGGGTTCGCTCGGCGACCTCCGCGCCCGGGAAGGCCCAGGCAATAGCCTGCTTGCGGCTCAGGTAGACCTTCGCCTCGGCGGGGGCCGCGACGCTTCCGCCCAGGACGAGGGCGAGGAGGAGAAGGCCGAGCCCCCTCCCCTTAAAACGCGAAGCCCATACCAAGGGCGATCTCATCGGGCTTCTCGCCCTCCTGCGGATCGAAGTTCCGGTATTCCAGCTTCAGCACCACGTTGGGGTGGGGGTAGAACTGGAGGCCGGGATTGTACAGCCAATAGGCGCGGTTCTTGTTCGCCGTGAAACCCGACGGAATGTCTCGCTGGGTGTCGACGTACTCGACCCGTAGGAAGGGCTCGAGCTTCTTCGAGTGATTATCGAAGAGCATGTTCCAGATGTCGACCGCCGCTTCGACGTAGCCGCCGATCATGGCGCCCGCCACCGGCGCATCGACCGGGCGACCGAGCGAGACGGAAAGCTGGCCCGGGTTCGAGATGTCGGTGTAGGCCACCAGCGCCCGCATGTGGAAGGGCCCGCTCCGGTACTGGAGGTGCACCTCGCTCATCAGCACCGTCGTCTCGTTGACGTCGATGTTCGGCATCAGCTCGAAATCCTGGTCCGCTTCGCCGTAGTAGACCGACCCTCCGAGCAACAGGCCTTCGACGGCCTCGGGCCGCCAGTCGAGACGCAGCACCCCGGCCCAGTCCTCCGCGAGTGCCCGGTTGCCCTTCTGCCGGCCACTGCGCACACCCGAATCGGAGAAGCGCGAAGCGTTGAAGCCGGTCACGGCGTAGAGCCGGTATTCGAGGGTCTCGGTCAGGTTGCCGAAGATCCCCGCCCCGTTCTCGCGCCAGGTCGAGGGCAGGATCCGCACCTCGGTTTCCGGGCGCTGCACGCCGTAGTAGAAGGGCGGCTCGTGGACCTCGTTGATGAAGCCCATGGGCACGAGCAGCAGGCCGACGCGCGTGTTGATCTTCTCGTTCAGGAGGAAATCGAGCGTCGCCAGTTCGACCGACGCGCTGCCATCGCCCGAGCCGTTCTTCACGTCGGAGGTGCTCGCGTGCTCGAACTCGATCTCCGAGTTGAACACGAGCTTCTCGGTGAACTTGTATCCGAAGTAGAGGACCAGACGCAGGAAGTCGCTGCGGTCGTGGTCTCCACTGTCCTTGTCGTCGATGAAGGTGCGGTAGTTGCCCTCGCCGTAGCCACCGATCGAGAGCCCCCGCTCGATGCCATAGATCTTCGACGCCGCCGGCCCGAGGCCGTAGGCGCTCACCAGCTCCGCGTCGTCGGGTACGGCCACCTGGTCCCGCAAGCGACCGAGCTCGTCGACGACGGTCTCGAGGGTCGATTCGAGGTGGGCGATCCGGTCGTCGCGCGCTCGGATGGCGTCGGCTTCGTCCGCTGCGGCGCGTGCGGCCGCGGGGAAGCTGCCAGCCACGAGAGCGGCCAGCGTCAGGGTCAGAAAGGATCGAGTCATCGGGTTCTCCCGGTTCGCGCCGTCGAGCCAGCAAGGGCGTTCGCCCTGCTTCGTGGCGGTGCGGATCGGGGCTCGGGACTCGGGGGTCTCTGGCCTCTGGGTTGGAATCGGTCTGTCGGGCGGGCGCGTTCGCACCCTCCCCGCTTGGGTCTACGAGCGGCCCCTTTGGCTTGCGAACACCGGGGCTTCGCGGTCGACGCACTCGACCCAGCCCTGGCGGGCGCTCCACGGGACGAGCAGGTCGCGCTTGCAGCGGCGGCACTTGATCTCGACGCCGCCTTCGACGATCCGGGCGACCAGGCTCCCGCAGCGGCAGCGGCAGTCGTCTTCGCTCTGGGGGGTGGCCTTGGCGGCTCGGCGGGGGCGGGGCGACTCCACGTCGTCTCCTGGGCTGGGTTCAAGATGAAATTGAAAACTGTTTTCAACTAGATCAGCAGATTACGCTGGAGCCAGGGTGCTGTCAACCGCTGGCGGTAGCTGGGGAAAAAGCTCGCAGGACGCTCTGGGGCGCCTACTCCGTGGGCTCCAAGCCTCGGAGATTGAGCGCACGGCCGTCCAACTCCGTGGGGACCGGGATCCCGAGGTGGAGGGCGAGGCTCGGCGCCAGGTCGACGGTGGCCACCGGCTCATCGCTCGACCCCCGGGCGATCCCCGGCCCGGCAAAGGCCAGGGGAACGTGGCGGTCGTAGACGTAGGGCGAGCCGTGGTTGGTGCCCGTCGGGTAGGTGGTGAAGAGGCAGGTCGGCTCGGGCTGGAACTCGAAGTCGCCGCCGCGCTCGGCGTCCCACGAGTTTCGATAGAGGCGTGCGAAGGCCTCGGGCCCCTCCCCCACCCCCATCTCGGCCGCAGTCCAGACCCGCCGCACACCACGCTGAGCCTCGAGGAACTCGCGCGAAGCCTTCACCACGGCGTCGACCGAGACGTGGCGCTCGGCCGCCACCGAGCGGCTCACCGTGAAGCGATAGCCCGAGCGGCGCACCCACTCGCCGTCGGCAGGGCCGAGACGCTCGTTCAGATGCGAGTTCAGGGATCCGGCCAGGGCGCGCGAATCGGCGCGCCCGCCCGGTATGGGGCATTCGCTCCGTCCGGTCTCGGAGAGCCATTCGGGGACGGGCGAAACGCCGTGGTCCGAGGTGAGCACGATCCAAAGACGATCGTCATCGACCTCGCCTTCCACGTCCTCGAGGAAGTCTTCGAGCCAGTTGTCGATCTTCTTGATGGCGTGCAGCGCCTCGCGGCTCTCGGGGCCGTAGAGGTGGCCCACGAGGTCGAGGCTCGAGAGCGAGACCGCCAGCAGGTCGAGGTGGCCGCGCGTGCCGAGCTTCTCTTCCTTCACCATCTCGAGGGCGAAGCGCATCGTCACCTCGTCGCCCCAGGGCGACCAGAAGAGGCGTTCGAGATCGGAGGCCCGATCGTCGCCGGTATGGACGGGGTGCGGGCTCTCGCGTTCGAAGCGGGACGACTCCGCCGGGTAGGCATCCATGCGGTCCCCTTTGCGCCCCGTCTTCGGGTGGCGCCAAACCGACGGTGCCCGCGAGAAGAACTTGCGGTCGTTGAAGTGCTTCACCCAGCTCGGCAAGCGCTCCCGGTAGTAGCGGCTGGTGGTGAAGCCCGTGCCGTGGGTCCGGTCCATCCACCAGGCGCCGTCGGGGCGCCGGCCGCCGAGCATGATGGCGGCGCGATCCTTGGACGAGACCGCGTGGACGCGGGCCTCGGGGTCCGCCGCGTGCAACCAATCGCCGAGAGCCGTGACACGCAGCCAACGGGGCGAGCGCCCGCCATCGCCCGAGAGCTGCGCCGCCTCGGGCCGCGGGTCTTCGACGCAATAGCGAGTCTCGCCCGAGTCGCGCAGGACGAAGACGTTGCCCGTGATGCCGGCGGGCCCGGGCTGCCGGCCGGTCAGCACCACCGCGTGGCCGGGGCACGTCTCACTGTGGGCGTGGTCGAGGTAGGCCTCGCTGAAGACGCGGCCATGACTCTTGAGCCAACCGAAGCCATCCCCGGACGGGATGTCGAGTTCGTCGGCCCGCATCTGGTCCACGACGATCACGAGGATCAGGCCCTCGGCCATCGGGCGCGCCGCGCCCGGCAAGGCGCTGGTGCCCTCGGTGGGGCTCGGCCCGCCGGGCGCGCAAGCCAGCGCCAGCGCCAGGGCGGCGGCGAGCAGTGAACGACCGGGGAGCCAACCGGAGGGAGCCAGGGGTTTCACGGGGCTAGTCGTCTCGGCAGCTCGAACAATGGCCATAGAGTTCGTGACGGTGACGCAGGGTGAGGAAGCCGTATCGCTCGGCGATCTCGTTCTGGGCGGACTCGATCATCTTGCACTCGAACTCGATGATCTTGCCGCACTTCGTGCAGACGAGATGGTCGTGGTGCTCGTGCTCGATCTCGTAGCGCGTGACGCCGTCGTCGAAGTGCCGCTCGACGGCGAGGCCCGCATCGCACAGAAGCTTCATGGTCCGATAGACCGTGGTGTAGCCGATGCTCGGGTGATCATTGCGGACGCGCTGGAACATGTCCTCGCTGGTGACGTGCTGGCCGGCCTGGAGAAAGACGTCGAGGATCGCCTCGCGTTGCTTCGTCTGCTTCAGTTGGTGGCTCTCGAGATAGAGCGCCAGCGCCCGCTTTTCGACCTCGTGGGACATCGCAACCCACCCTACCCCCCACCCTGAGGCGGAGCAACCGCGCTGGCAGTGCGTGGCTCAAAGGCGCGCGAGCAGCTCCTCGGCCTCGTAGGCCACGTCGTCGTCGCTGCTCTGTTCGAGCACGCGGAGCTGGCTCTTCAACCCGCGCGAGACCTGGACCTCGCCGGCTTCGTGGCCTTCGGCGAGCTTTCGGATCGCTTCGGCAACGATGGCCGGATCGTCGGCATCGAGGAAGAGCGACAACAAGGCGAGGCCTCCGGGCAGGCCCACGGCCTCGCGATAGGCCCGGCAGGCCTCGGCGAGTTCCGGGGTGCCATGGGCCGCTTCGACGGCGCGTGCCAGCGCATCGCCCTCGGCGCCACCCTGGGCGTCGGTGAAGATCTTCCCAGCCTCCTTCAGGTAGCCCTCGGTGGCCTGCTTCGAGCGAGCCTCGGCGGCCTTGCCGCGGGGCCGGCGCTCGCCGCCCCCATCCCGTCCTTCACGACGGATTCGGTCGAGTTCGCTGAAGGAGAGCTTCTCTCGGTCGTCAGAGTTCATCGGGGCCCTCGGCTGGGCGCAGTCGCCCGGCCTCGGCGGCGCGCAGGTTGTGCTGCGCCGCGTCGTTGCTGCAATCGAGCTCCACGGCTCGGCGGAAAGCGGCAGTGGCCTCGGTGTCGCGCCCGGCGCCGGCGTAGGCCAGGCCCAGGTGGTTGTGCACGGGCGAAGCCTCGGGCATCAGGGTTGCGGCCTGCTCGAGATCGGCCACGGCCTGGGCGGAGTCGCCGCGCTCGAGGGCATCGGTCCCGCTGGCGTAGAGGCGCGAAGCCTCGACCGTCGTGCAGCCGAAGGCGAGCACGAGGAACGCGAGCGGGATTGACTCTCGAATCGGTTTTCTCATGGCGGGGCTCTCCGTGGCCCGGGCCGCGCGGGTTCGATCGCGAGGCCCGGTGGGGAGGGTACCGCGAAGCGGCCGTCGCTCGCATGGGCCTGCCGACGCTTCGCGCTGTGCCACCGTTGCTCCGGCGGACGCGGAGTGTTAACTCTCGGGTTCACCGGAGTTTTGATGGCAATCCTCAACCGACAGAACCGGCACGTTCGTGCCGCGGCCCGCGCCCAGATCGCGGGTATCCAGGGAGGCCTGATGCCGATGCGACAGATGCCTTCCTCGCGAACGAACCCGATATTCTCTCGCGTCCGTCCATGACCCAGTGACGGAGCCCAGTGGTTTCCCGAAGGCCACGGACGCGAGAGCGTCCGTGGCCTTCGGACTTTCAGACCTTGGAGCTTCTCACCGTGTCCGAACTCGCTCGAAACCTCACTGAGACCACCCGCCCGCGCGGCGGCTATCACGAGTTGTCCTGGCTCGCCTACCCGGTCGTGCTGTCGAACCTGTGCGGCTCGGCCATGCACGTCATCGATTCGATCATGGTCGGGCGGCTCGGCGCCACCGAGCTGGCGGCCGTCGGCTACGGCGGCATCTGGCTCTGGACCGCACTCACGCTCTTCATGGGGACGGCGACGGGCGTGCAGACCTTCGTCTCCCAGGCCGACGGCTCGGGCGACCACCACCTGTGCGGCCGCTGGGCGTGGCAGGGCTTCTATGCCGTCACGCCGATCACCGTGTTGGGTGTCGCTCTGTTCGTCGCCGTGTTCCCGACCCTGCTGTCGCTCCTCGGCCCGTCCGAAGGCCTGCAGGAGCTTTCGGTGGAGTACACCCGCGCGCGCTCGCTCGGTTGCCTGGGCCTCGGTGTCTGGATGGTGCTGACCTCGTTCTTCCGAGGCATCGGTGACACGCGTACGCCGCTCATCGCATCGCTGGTCGCGACCGTCGTGAACATCGGTTCGAACTACTGCCTGATCTTCGGGAACTTCGGCTTCCCCGAGCTGGGCGTTCAGGGTGCGGGCGTGGGGACGGCCATCGCAGAGTGGACGGGCGCCGTTCTCCTGCTCGTGGCCTTCGGGCGGAAGCGCTTCGCCCGCTTCGTGCCGCGCCCGGTGGCGCCGTCGCGGATCGACATCCAGCGCTTCCTCGCAACGAGCATGCCCATCGGCGGCCAGTGGTTCATCGAGATGTCGTCCTTCTCGATCTTCTCGACGCTGGTGGCCGTGATGGGCGACGCCTCCATGGCGGCGAGCCAGGCGTTGATCTCACTGCTTTCGCTGTCGTTCATGCAGGCGGTGGGGATCGGTGTGGCGTCGGCCACGTTGGTGGGCCGGTACATCGGCGCGCAGGATCCCGGCTCGGCCGCCCGGGCACATCGCACGGCGGTGGGCCTCGGTTGCGGGTTGGCGACCGCGGTCGGGGCGTTGCTGCTCGCGGCGCCCGAACTGTTGGTGCGGCTCTTCACGACCGACCCGGAGGTAATCCGGATCGGTGCGCCCCTCGTGCGCGTGGGCGCCCTCGTGCAGATCTTCGACGCGCTCAACATCATCGCCAGCGGTTCGCTGCGCGGAGCCGGCGACACGCGCTGGCCCTTCGTCGCGCAGTCGCTGAACGCGTGGGGCGTCTCGGTGCCGCTCGCGTGGTTCGTCGGGGTGTATCTGGGCTACGGCGTGCTCGGGGCCTGGGCTGCACTTGCCGCGGCGATGGCGGTGTTGACGGTGATCCTGCTCTGGCGATTCCAGAGTGGGGCCTGGCAGCGGATCCGGATCTAGGCCGAGTTGGGGTCGGGCAGCTCGGAGGGCTGCTCCCAATCCTCGGCGTCGGGCAACGTGATGCGAGCGATCACCGGGAGGTGATCGGATGCCGTGCGCGACGCTTCGGTGTCGTGGGACCAGACCTTCTGGACGTGGGCACCCCGGGCGTAGATGCGATCGAGGGCCAGCAGCGGCTTGGTCGAAGGGAAGGAGGCCGGCCACTTCGGGTTGCCGTGCTTTTCGAGTTCGTCGTCCAGGGCGCGCGTGGCCTGGCAGTTGCGCCAGGCATTCATGTCGCCCATGAGGATCGCGGGCCCGGTGACCGCGAGCTCGGGATGGCCCATCAGCGACTTCACCTGGTGTTTGCGCGTGCGGTCCACGAGCGAGAGGTGCGTCGCGATCACGGCGAAGCGCCCCATGGCACCCGAGAAGCGCGCGGCCACGGCCGAGCGCCGTTCGATGCGTGAGTGGGAGATGTCGAGCGTGCTCGCGCTCTGGATCGGCCAACGCGAGAGGATGGCGTTGCCGAGCTCGCCCTTTTTGTGTCGCCGCGCCACGGCGAAGGCGACGTGCAGGCCCAGCCGATCCGCGAGCTCTTCGAGGAGATCCGGGGCGTCGACCGGCCGAAGCACCTCTTGCAGCGCGATGACGTCGGCGCCGAGCTCCGAGAGCACGAACTCCGCCTGGCCGGGGTCGGCCTTGCGCCGGCCGGTGCGGCCGATCCAGCGATGCACGTTGTACGTGGCGACGGTGATTTCGCTGGGCACGTCTAGGGAATGCTCCACCCGTGTCATCGGCACTCGCGGAGCGCGGACCAAGCACAAATAGGAAGCTTCCGCGTCGGCGCGCCGCTTCGCCCGAGCCGAAGTACGTTTCTTGCGGTCCGCGGTGCGTTTCGCGCGGTCGGCCGTGGCCTTCGCTGCCTTCTTGCGCACCGCTGCGGCGGCCTTGACCCCACCCTCTACGAGGGAGCGGCCTGCACGACGTGTTCGAGCCAAACGGGAGCTCCTGAGGGGGGCGCAGGCGGGGAGGATAGCCCACACCCTTGGGGCAAACCGATGGAATCCCGGTGGCATCCAGGGGGCAACTTCCGGCCGAAAGGGGCGTTGTCGATGCTCGCGTGGGTTCTGGACCCAAGCGGCTGGCTCCGCATGCCGATACGCTTTCTGCCATGGCGAAGCGAACTCGGACCCCGATCGAGGCCCTGACGGACACCCCCGCCGTGCGCGAGGCGGCCGCCGCGTTGATCGCTGCGGTGGCCGAAGAGTCGCGTGGCCGCACCCTCGACGCGCGCAGCTACGAGAAAACCCTGAAGGAGTTGGAGCGACGCCGCGGTCGCCCGCTCGTCTTTCCCTTGATGACCGCCGGCCCGGGCCGAGGCGTGCGCATCACCCTCGCCGATGGCACGCGCAAGCTCGACTTCGCGAGCGGCATCGGCGTCTATGGCTTTGGCCACTCGGACCCCGATCTGCTCGAGACCGCCGTGGTCGCTGCCGCGGCGGACACCGTCTACCAGGGCCACCTTGCGCCCGGCCCCGAGTACCTGCGGCTCACACGCGCCTTGCTGCGCCACACGGGCCCGAAGATCAAGCACGCCTGGCTCTCGGTCTCGGGCGCGATCGCGAACGAGAACGCGCTGAAGATGGTGCTGCAGAAGCACGCGCCGGCGGATCAGATCGTCGTCTTCGACGGGGCGTTCGCCGGCCGCACCTGGGCGCTGTCGGAACTCACGGACAAGCCCGCCTTCCGCGAAGGCCTGCCCCTGCGCGGCAACGTCCTGCACGTGCCGTTCTGGGATCCGGCGGACGACGCCGGCTCGACCGAACGCGCGCTGGCCGCCCTCGACCGACACCTCGCACGCCACCCCGGCCGGATCGCAGCGATGCTCTTCGAACTCATCCAGGGCGAGGCGGGCATCCGCCCCGCGCCTGCGAGCTTCTTCCGCCCGTTGATGGAGCGTTGCCGCGAGGCCGGCCTCGCCGTCTGGGTCGACGAAGTGCAGACCTTCGGGCGGACACACGAGCTATTCGCGTACCGCAGCCTCGAACTCGACGACCTCGTCGACCTCGCGACCGTGGGCAAGATGTTGCAGGGCAGCGCCGTCGTCTTCCGCCGGGCGTACAACCCGAAGCCCGGGCTCGTGGCCGGCACGTACGCGGGTGCGACCGTCGGGCTCGCCGTCGGCGCACGCATCATCGAACGCATGGAGGCGGAGGGCTACCTCGGCCCCGAGGGCCGCATCACCGTGCTCGAGCAACGCGTGGAGCGACGTTTCGAAATCCTGCGCGAGCGGCTGCCCGGCGCCGTCGGCCCCAACGCCGGCACGGGCGCCATGCACGGCTTCATCCCCTTCGACGGCAGCGCCGAGGTCATGCGCGACGTCCTGCACACCTGCTTCGACGAAGGCCTGCTCGTCTTCAGCGCCGGCACGAACCCGGGGCGCGTGCGAATGCTCCTCCCGGTGAACGTCACCGACGAGGAACTCGAAGCGGGCTTCACGATCTTCGAGAAGTCCCTCGTCAGCGTGGCGGAGGCCCGGGGCCTTTCGTGCTGATCCTGCGGCCCGTCGCCCCGGAGGATCTCGACGCGCTCGTCGAACTCTCCGAATCCCTCGACTCGGTCAACCTGCCGCGCGATGCGGACTTTCTGCGCGAGCGGATCGTGCGCAGCCAGTGGTCTTTCGGGGGCGAGGTGCGCGACTGGCGCGATGGCGTCTACGTCTTCGTGCTGGAGGACACCGTGGCACGCCGCTGTGTCGGCACGTCGTTGATCCTTGGCAAGGTCGGCCGCCCGGATGAGCCGTACTACTGGCTCGAGGTCTCGACCGAGGAGCGGCGCAGCGCCGAACTCGGCGAACGCTTCTGCCACACGCGTCTGCAACTCCGATCCACCGAGGACGGGCCCACCGAGGTTGGCGGGCTCATCCTCGACCCTTCGTATCGCGGCCACGCCGAGAAGTGTGGCAAGGCGCTCTCGACCGTGCGCTTTGCCTACATCGCCGCGCATCCCGATCGGTTCGAGCGTGAAGTGATCGCCGAGATGCTCTCCATCTTCGAAGAGTCTGGCGAGAATCGGCTTTGGGAGGCGTTCGGGCGACGCTTCACCGGCCTCCCCTATCGCGAGGCCGATCACCTCTCGGCGAAGAACCGCCGCTTCATCGCCGACCTCTTCCCGCGCGACCCCGTCTACGCAACGCTCTTCCCGGAGGACGTGCGCGATCAGATCGGCAAGGCCGACGCGCCCGCGGCGATCCGCATCCTCGAAAAGGTGGGCTTCCGCTACCTCGGCCAGGTCGACCCCTTCGACGGCGGCCCCTACTACGGCGCGGCACGCAACGCGATCCTCTCCGTGCGCGAACGGCGCGAGCTCGTGCTGCCGAAGGTGCCGCGCGACCCGATGGACCACGAAGGGCCGCTCGCCCTGCTCTCGGCCGAGGGCGTGCTCGGCTTTCGAGCCACCGTGGTACGGCTCGACGTGGATGGTTCGCCTTCGGTCCCCAAAGCCATGCGTGAGGCGCTCGGCGTCGCGGCCGGCGACCGCGTGAGCGTGACGCCCCTCCCGTGAGTGATTCGCTCCAGAGCACGAACCCGGCGCGACCCGATGATGTCGTCGGCGAGTTCCCCGTGGCGGATGCCGCTGCGGTGGCCGCCGCCGTGGGCCGTGCACGCGCAGCCTTCCCGGCGTGGCGCGACCTCGGTCTCGACGGCCGCAGCGAAGTGATCCGCCGCTTCCAGCAGGCGTGTGCAGAACGCAAGGACGAGTTGGCCCGTCTGATCGTGCGCGAGTCGGGCAAGGCAATCTGGGAGGCACGCGCCGAGGCGGGGCTCGTCCCGGCCAAGGTCGACGTGTCGCTCGGCGCCGGGATGAAACTCGTTGCGGACCAGAGCGTCGGGGGCGGTGCGCGCGCGACCTACTTCCCCCGCGGTGTGCTCGCCGTCTTCGGCCCGTTCAACTTCCCGGCGCATCTGCCCAACGGCCACATCGTCCCTGCCCTGGCCTGCGGCAACACCGTGGTCTTCAAACCGAGCGACCAGACTCCGGCCGTCGGCGAGTGGATGCTCGCGCGCTGGCGTGAAGCGGGGCTGCCCGACGGAGTGCTGGAGGTCGTGCACGGCGCGGCCGAGACCGGGCAAGCCCTCGCGGGCTACGCGGGTGTCGACGGCGTGCTCTTCACCGGCTCCTACGGGACGGGACGGGCCATCCGCGAAGCGACCCTCGACCAGCCCTCGAAGATCCTGGCCCTCGAGATGGGCGGGAAGAACGCCATCGTCGTGTTGGCCGATGCCGACGTCGAGCTGGCCGTGGCGGAGACGGCGCTCTCCATCGCCGCTAGCACCGGGCAACGCTGCACCTGCGCGAGTCGCCTGTTCGTCGAGGCTCCCCTCGCCGACGAGTTCACCGAGCGACTCGCCGACACGCTCGGTGGCCTGCGCGTCGGCGACCCCAGGGACGAACACACTTTCATGGGCCCGCTCATCTCCCAGGCGTCCTTCGATCGCGTCGAGAAGGTTCGCGCCACGGCGCGCGAGGCTGGGGGCGAGCGCATCGACTTCCGTGTCGACCTGCCCGCGCCCTTCGTCGGCCCGGCCCTCGTCCGCTTCGACACCTTGCGCCAGTCCCACCCTTATCAACGCGACGAACTCTTCGCCCCCGAAGCCGCGCTCTACCCCGTCGACGACCTCGACCAGGCCATCGATGCGGTGAACGACTCCGACTTCGGCCTCGCCGCCGCCGTCTTCACCCGCGATCGCGAACGTTACGAGCACTCCGTCGGCCGCATCCGCACGGGCATCCTGAACTGGAACAAGGGAACCATCGGCGCGAGCGGCAAGCTCCCCTTCGGCGGCATCGGCAAGAGCGGCAACGACCGGCCTGCGGGCGTGACGGCGAGCCTCTACTGCACCGTCCCCCAGGCGCATCTCGAAAACGAGGCAGAGCTCGACCCGACGAGCCTGCCCCCGGGCTTCCCGAAGCCGTGAGCGAGTTGCAACGCACGGTGCTCATGGGCGACCCGTCGCACTTCAGCGTGAAGGGCGGCGCGAACCCGCACACGAGGACGCGTTGGGGTACGCGCCGGGCCGTCGACCGACAGACCGCGATCCGCCAATGGCACGATCTCAAGGCCGTACTCGAAGAACTCGGCGTGCGCGTCGTCGTCGTGCCGCCCGACCCGGCCCAGCCGGGCCTCGTCTACCCCGCGAACGCCGGCTTCCTCACCGACGTCGACGCCGCAAAACCCATCGCGGAGAAGACCTTCTACCTCTCGAACCTGCTCCCGACGCGCGCGGGCGAACGCCCGCACTACGAGCGCATCCTGCGCGCCGAAGGCTTTCGGATCGGCGAGATCGACCGCGCACGCCGCTTCGAGGGCGAGGCCGACTTCTTCCCCGTCGGCGACCACTACCTGCTGACCCACGGCGGCATCGAGCGCCAACGCTTCGTCCCTGCCCTCGCCTTCCCACCGTGGAAACGTGTCTACGGATTCCGCACCGACGGCTCGCTCGACGCCGTGCTCGCCCCGATCGTGGCGCCAAAGGAAACCCTGCGCATCGAACTCACCCTCGAAGCCCACTACCACGGCGACACCGCACTCTGCGCCTTCGGCCCCCGCCGCCAACACTGCCTCGTCTACGAAGACGCCGTGGCTCCCGCCGGCCTACGCGAGCTTCGCGAACGTCTCGGCGACGCCCTCCTCCCC
>JAFDDA010000097.1 GCA_019311105.1 Deltaproteobacteria bacterium | reverse complement strand
GAGAACATCTACGAGGTCTGCCAACGCCTGATGGACGCCGGCGTCACGATCAACCGCCCGCCCCGCGACGGCCACATGGCCTTCGTGCGCTCGCCCGACGGCATCTCCATCGAGTTGCTCCAAGACGGCAAGGCCCTGCCCGCCCAGGAGCCCTGGGCTTCCATGGAGAACACGGGGGAGTGGTGAGCCGCTAGCGCGACCGCCGGCGAAGCCTCGGCGGCGGTGCCTCTACCAACGCCTTCGCTACCGATGGCAACACTGCATACGCGCGCTTGAACTCGTCCGGCATGCGCCGCGCGCGGCCCGACTCGAGGTCGATGGTCGCGTAGATCACGTTGGCGCGGAACACCACGAGCCCATCGCTCTTGCGGATGATCTGGAACCGGCGGGTCGCGGTCAGTCGCTCGTCGTTGTCCACCAGCCACACGCCCGTGCTGATCTCGTCGCCAGCACGGCACGGCGTCTTGAATTCGAGTTCCGCGCGAACGATCGCCATGGCCCGGCCGAGTTTGACCCAGTCTTCGAAGTTGCAGTTCACCGAGGCTGTGTGTCCCCAGCCCGCATCCTCACACCAGCGCAGATAGTTCGCGTTGTTGGCGTGGCCGAGCTGATCGACCTCATCGGCCTCGACCTTCCGATCCTCGGTGAAGGGATCCGGGAGGTCCCACGGGAGAGACTTCAGCGCCATCATTCGATCGACAACCAGAGGCGCAACAGGTGGCGCTTCTCCGCGGGGTCATCGTGGTCGTCATAGGCGGTCCGCGCGTGGAGGATGACGTGGTTCGAGAGCCACTGAATGTCACCCGGCTCGAGATCCATGTCGAAGTAGAGCGCGGGGCTCGCGGCAATCTCCTCGTAGAGGTCGAGCAATGTGCGCTCGTCGCTGCTGAAGTCGGGCACGTCGTCGAAGCGCTGCACCGACCGGAAGTAGTCACTGTGATAGAACGTGCGCAGCCGACCGTCCGCATGCCGACACGGTGGAATCGGCAGATACCGAATCTCCCCCTTGCTGTCCTCGTTGCGTACGTCGAGCAGGAAGGGTTCGTAGAGGCGGTCGACGAGGTCGGGCCGGCGCGCGAGCAGTTCGTTGTAGACCGCCACCGAGCTCACGATCCGGCTCGCCCCACCCTTGCGTGCGCGCTTCAGGCAGAGGAGCCCCACGACGTCGGCGGCGTCGCAGTGGTAGGCGATGTTCGACGCCGTGCGATAGAGCCGCACGAAGGGGTCGGTCGAGTCGTCGCCGGTGTCGGTGACGTGGCCGAGCAGGTCGCCCTGGGGGTTCTGGGCGCCCGGCCGGCCGAGGTGGAGGCCGAGGCACCAGAACAGCAGCTCCGAGTCGTCACGCCCGAGGCTCTCGACCGGGATTCCCGAGACGACCTGAAAGCCGCGGCCCGCCTGCAGTTCCTCACGCCAGCCATCGATGGCCGCGCTCAGGGTTGGCAACGGGAAGTCGGCGGCCTTCAGCTCGCCGGTCGGTCTTCCCGATCGCTTCGCGTGCTCGACGGCGGCGCGGAGTTCCTCTACTTGGGCGGCATCGACCCGGAAGCGCCAGTCGTCCCGCCCTGCCAAGTCCGGCCCGCACCATGCCGCAGCCGTCTCAAGCGGCTCGTGCAGCGGCGCTTCGTGCCCGCGAGCGAAGTAGTGCCCGGCTTGTTCGGCGTAGGAGAAGTAGGAACCCATCATCGGAACTCTAGCTCGCGCCGCTCAGTTGAGCGTCACCCAGGTGTGTGTGCGGGCCGCTTCTCGAATGGCATCGAGGATCGTCTGGCCGGCGACCCCGTCCGCGAAGGTCGCCGCCGCGGGGTCGGCGGCCACGGGGCGGCCCTGGATCCGATCCCGGAAGGTCTCGAACAGCCGCGTGTAGGGCGGAAGATCGATCCCCATGGCGTGCATCATGTCGTAGGCCGTCACGAGCAGCTCTCCCGGCGGCGGTTCCGGCGGGCCGAGGCGAAGGTCTTCGGGAACGGGGAGTTTTCGCTCGCCGCTCGCGTCGGCCACGAACACGTCGTCGCCTTGGATCCAGAGCGTGCCCTTCGAGCCCACGACGCGCGAGCAGAAGACCGGGGGTCCGTAGGTCGCAGCGCTCGATTGGAGGATGCCGTCCACGCCGCGCTCGGTGCGGAAGTGCACCGTGTAAGTGTCTTCGGCGGTCCAGTCGCGATCCGACAGCAACGCCAAGGAGGCCGAGAGCCCGGTGAATTCGCCGAGCATGACCCGCATGTGGTCCACGACATGGGAGGCGTAGGCGCCGAGCCAGCCGCCGCCCTGGCCCGCGTCGACCCACCAGGCCGGGGTCTCGGCAGCCGGGTCGGCGAGCGCGCCCATCTGGAGAAGAAAGCTCGCGAGCCGCGGCTCGCCGATCGTGCCCTCGTTCACCGCGCGCGTCGCCAGGGCCTGGCCGGTGGCGAAGCGGAACTCCGTGCCGAGCATGTGCACGACCCCCGCGGCTTCGGCGGCGTCGAGCATCCGGCGCGCCTCGTCGGCTTCCCGCGCAAAGGGCTTCTCGCACACCACGTGCTTGCCCGCGGCGACGGCGGCCAGCACGAGTTCGGCATGGGTGTGAGGCGGCGTCGCGATGGCGACGGCTTCGACGCCGTCGAGCGCGAGCGCTTCGCCGAGGTCCGTCAGGCCATGAGGCACGTCGAACTGTTCGGCTCGGGCGGTGGTCTTTGTCGGATCGCGACCCACGAGTGCCTGGACCTCGAACCCCGCCGCACGCATTGCGCGCAGGTGGGTGAGGACCCCGAAGCCCGTCCCGACGACGACGGCGCCGGTCTTTCCGTCGGTCATGATGTCTCCCGCTGCAAGAAGGGCCCCAAAGGTGCAACACTCTGTGCACCCGCGCCCGGCCTTCGCCGAAGCGCCAACGATGAGAAGGAGATGAGATGCCGCGCCTGCGTCAGGTGTCCCGCGACGAAGCTCACGACAGTGCGAAGACCGTTTACGCCATGCTCTTCGGCGACCGCGATCCGGTGGCCGAGCCCGGCACCGCGACCGGGACCCCCGGCGATTGGTGGACGGTGTTCGCCGGCGTGCCGGATTGCTTCGACCACGCAGTGGCCGGCTTCCAGTTCTATCGCAGCTCGAAGCGCAAGATCGATCCGCAGCTCCGCGAGCTCGGCCAGATTCGCGCCGGTTTCGCCCGCGGCAGTCGCTTCGTCTTCTCGCAGCACTGCAAGGCGGCCCGTTCCGTCGGGCTCAGCGACGAGCAGGTGGAAGCCATCCCGCACTGGCAGACCGTCGACTGTTTCTCGCCGATCCAGCGAGCGGTCCTGGCCTACACGGATTGCCTGGTGCTCGACGGGGGGCGCACGCCCGAGGGCATCTTTGCTGCGCTCCGCAAGGAGCTGTCCGACGAAGAGATCCTCGAGCTCACCTACGTGACGTGCATGTACGACCTGCACGCCACCATGTGTCGCGCCCTGCGCCTCGAGTTCGACGATGTCGACGAGCGCATCAGCGAAGTGCCCGCACCCGAGGGTGGCGGCGTGGCGGACGTGATGTCGATGGTGGACCGCGACAAGTAGCGGCGGGTCGCCGGGCTAGCGTGCTCGTTCGTTCAGGGCGAAGACGCTGCGCTCCCCGCTGCGTGCGGCCACGAAGCGGTGGACGCTCGCGTAGTCGGGTTGGAAGAAGAGCCGCATGGGCATCCCCAGCACGTGTGCCGTCCATACGTTGATGACGCCGCCGTGGCACACCACCGCCACGCGCTCGCCCGGATGGCGTTCGATGATTTCTTCGAGCCCGTTCACGACGTCGGCGCAGAACGATTCGAAGTCGACGCCGTCGCCGTATCCCCCCTGGACGAAGGCGCGCCAACGCTCCGGATCTTCGGCTTTCAGCTGCTCGAGGGGAATATAGATCTCGGAGTGCTGGTCGAATTCGGCGACCCGGGGCTCGAGGAGCGCTTCGAGGCCGCGCGTCGCCAGGAGCGGTGCCGCCGTTTCGCGGGCGCGCCGCATCGGGCTCGCATAGATCCGATCGAGCGGTTCGTCGGCGAGCCAGGCCGCGACGCGGGCCGCCTGTTCTTGGCCACTGGCGTCGAGGGGCGGATCGGCCGGGCTGCCGTCGGCATTCTCGATGCGTTCGGGCCGTGCGTGGCGGACGAGGAGGAGATCCATGCGCCCCGACACGTAGTTGATCTACCCTCGGTTGCCAAATGCAGACCCGGACTCACCGATGATCCGAAGCTTCACCGACCACGCCGCCAACGAGCGGACCTATCTCGCCTGGATTCGCACCGCCGTCGCCCTGATGGGCCTCGCTTCGTCGTGGAGCGCTTCGATCTCTTCGTGCAGTATCTCGCGGCGAGCGGCTCCGACGTGTTGGCGGCCGATCCGACCGCCAAGATCGCTGGCCTCGTGTTGATCTTCTTCGGCATCGTTGTCCTGACGGTCTCGACGGCCCGCTATCTGACCTTCAAGCGCTTGATTGCCGACAGCCACGAACGCGAGTTCGCTTCGTCTCGAACGGATCTTGTGCTGGTAGCCGTCGTCTGTCTGTTGGGGGCCTTGATGACGCTCTATCTCGTGCGCGGATTCTGGAGCTAGCGGCGTGGCGCGGCGCAAGATGGCGCAGCTCGAAGTCGAAGAGGTCCGCGCGACCCTGCTCGACGCCGCGGTGCGTTGCTGGCAACGGGGCGGCATGGAGGCGATGGGGATGTCCGACATCGCCATCGAGGCCGGCGTCGCGCGCAGCACCGTCTATCGCTACTTCCCGAATCGCGAAGCCCTCGCCGAGGGGCTCGCGCGCCGCGAGCTCGCCGCCATCAACGCAGACATGGCGCCGCTCCTCGACGCCATCGACGACCCGGCCGAGCGAATCGTGGAGGGCTACGTCCTGGCCTTGCGCATGCTGCCGAGGCGTCGCCTGCTGGTCGAGCTGTTGCCGCGACAGGAGGTCTGGACCTCGCGGGCGATGATCGATCTGGGCAAGGAGTTCCTCCAGGATGCCGTGGCGCCGGCCCGCGCCCAAGGGCGCCTTCGCACGGATGTCCGCGAAGAGCTTCTCGTCGAGTGGATCTACCGCATCGTGATCTCGCTGCTGACCCTGCCGAGTCGTTGGGTCCGAAATGAGGACGAGCTGCGCACGACGCTCCGCAGCCTGCTGATCCCCGTCCTGCTGGAGCCCGAGGCAGGCGAAAAGCCCGAGGAGGTCTGACATGATCGGAACTCACCCGAATGAATCTCCGGAGTACGCCAAGCTCCGCTCCGAGCTATTCGAAGCCGAGGTGGCCCTGCGCGACCAGCGGGAACGCGTGGCGGAGTTGCGCCGCGCGCTTCCGCGAGACACCGAAGTCGAGGACGAAGTCTTTGCACGGGTGCGCGACGGCGTCTCCGAGCCGGTCAAGCTCTCCGAACTCTTCGAAGACCCGAGCAAGCCGCTCATCCTGATGCACTTCATGTACGGCAAGGCCCAGTCGAGCCCCTGCCCGATGTGTTCGGGCTGGGCCGACGGGTACGATGGGATCCAGAAGCACCTCGCCCAGAACGTGAACTTCGTCGTCTTCGTGGCGGGCGACGCTGGGGAGTTCGAAGCCTACGCGCGCTCCCGCGGCTGGCAGAACCTGCCGATCGTTTCCGCCGCCGATTCGAGCCTGAAGCGGGCGCTTGGCTTCGAGGGTGAGGACGGCGGCCAACATCCTGGAGTGTCGGTCTTCCTGCGGCGCAGAGACGGGACAATCGTGCACACCTACAGCCAGTGCGCGTTCCTGGGCGAGGCCGGCTTCCGCGGCATGGATCTGCTGAGTCCGCTCTGGCACTACCTCGATCTCACGCCCGAGGGCCGCGGGGACTTCATGCCGAGCAAGTCCTACTGAGATAGGATCGCGGGCGCGGTTCCGAAGCGAGGAAAACCATGAAGTACAGCCCGCCCGTAATGATGGATCTGACGCCCGAGATGGTCGAGCGTCTGGACAAGTTCCGCGACGAGCACGAGAACGATCCGATCGGGAACGTCGCCGACGAGATCCTCTTCGAGGACGACAACGTCCGCATCTGGAGGATGACGCTCAAGCCCGGCGAGGCCAGCGATCTCCACTCCCACGCGCATGACTACTACCTGATCATCATGTCGGGCGACCTGGTGGCGGGCGTGACCCAGAAGGACTTCCCGGTCGACTCGTTCGTGGGTGTCATCCCGAAGGAAGGCAACACCGTGCCGGTGCCCAAGGGCGGCACGGAGTGGGCCTACAACGTCGGCGAAGAGACCTACGACGAGTACCTGATCGAGCTGAAGAACACCTGAGTCCTGAGCAGATCTTGGATGGTCAGGCCAATTCTGATTCCGCCTTCGGCGGTCCAGCAAGCATTTTCTGGAAGTAGCGCGTGAAGTTCGGTTGCCCGGTGTGGCAGGTCAGGCCGCCGTCGATGGCGATGCACTGGCCCGTCACGTAGCGGGCGTCTTCCGACGCGAGGAAGGCGACGACGTCCGCGATTTCGTCGGCCTCGCCGACCCGGCCCATGGGAATCACCTGCTCGTACTGTTCGACGAGCTCCGGCTGATCCATCAGGATCTGGGTGAGTGAGGTCCGGATCGTCCCGGGGCAGACCGCGTTGACGCGGATCCCCTCGGCGGCGTGATCGATCGCCAACGTGCGCGTGTAGTTCACGACGGCGCCCTTGGCCGCACTGTAGGCCGAGAACCCGTAGTCGGCGCCGAGCCCCGAGATCGATGCGGTGTTCACGATCGCGCCGCCCCCTGCCGCCCGCAGATGCGGGATCGCGGCACGGCATCCGTAGAAGACGGAATGCAGATCGACCGCGATCACCTGATGCCACTGGTCGGGGTCGAGGTCGGGCGTCTGGCCGAAGCTCCCGATGCCCGCGTTGTTGAAGAGCACGTCGAGGCGACCAAAACGCTCGACCGTGGCATCGACCAAGGCCTGGGTCTGATCGAGATCCGAGACGTCCACCGCCTGGGATGCGGCCTCGTTCGAAAGAGACGCCGCCACGTCCTTGGCGAGGCCTTCGTTCAGGTCGCCGATCATGACCCGCGCGCCCTCGTCGGCGAAGCGCCGCGCCGAGGCCTCGCCGATCCCTGAGGCGCCCCCTGTCACCAGCACCACCCTGCCCTCGAATCGATTCGACATTGGGTCTCCTTTCGTGTCCAGGCCCAGGGTACCACCACCCGTTTCGCTCGGAGTGCTGGACGCGGACGCCTGTGAGAGGGCAAGATGGAGGCTCGCCGGGGGTCGTTCCCCCGGCCCGGAGGGTGGCATGAAAGACGAGGGTGTTCTCGACTCCGCAGGGCCGGTGTTCATCGTCACCTGCCTGGTGGCGGTTCTGGTGTTCGCGACCTGGGTGATCGAGCGAGGCAGCGGCTCCTGGGGCAAGACCGTGCCTCACACCGCCGAACAGGCAGACCCGGACGCCGGCCACTGATCGGCGAGCGGTCCGAAACCGAGGGGTGACCCTGGCAACCCGAGGGGTGACCCTGGCAACCGGGCGTGGCACGCTGGCTGCCTGACGAGGAGCGCGAGCGTGTCCAAGCCCGACCCGACAGCCGGCTTCGATCTCTCCGGCAAGGTGGCCGTCGTCACCGGCGGAAGCCGTGGCCTCGGCCGCGAGATGGTGCGAGCCTTCGCGCGCCAGGGCGCCGACGTCGTGATTGCGAGTCGCAAAATCGACGCGTGCGAAGCCCTCGCCCGCGAGGTGCGCGAGGAGACCGGGCGCGAGGCGCTCGCCGTCCAGTGCCACGCCGGCCGCTGGGCCGACTGCGACGCCCTCGTAGACCGCAGCTATGAACGATTTGGCCGGGTCGACGTGCTCGTCAACAACGCCGGCATGTCCCCCCTCTACGCATCCCTTCCCGAGGTCAGCGAAGAACTGTTCGACAAGGTCATCGCCGTGAATCTGCGCGGGCCCTTCCGGCTCTCGTCGCTCGTCGCCACGCGCATGGCCGAAGGCGAGGGCGGTTCGATCATCAACGTGAGCAGCATCGCGGCGGTGCAGCCTTCGCCGGTCGAGATCCCCTACGCCACGGCCAAGGCGGGCCTCAACACGCTGACGGTCGGCCTCGCCCGCGTCTTTGCGCCGAAGGTCCGCGTGAACTGCATCATGCCGGGCCCGTTCCTGACCGACATCAGCAAGGCGTGGTCGCCCGAGACGCTCCGCGGCCTCGAGCGCGCCGTTCCCCTCGGGCGCGGAGGCGAGGCGGGCGAGATCGTCGGCGCGGCCCTCTATCTGGCGAGCGATGCCTCGAGCTACACCACCGGCGCGGTGTTGAAGATCGACGGCGGCGCCGCCTACGCGCCGGCTTAGGCGGCCCGCATGGAAAGCTGGCGGAACTGGTCGGGGAAGCTCCACGCCGAGCCGCGCGAGATCCTGCGCCCAGCGAGCGAGGACGCCGTGGTCGCCGAGATCGCTCGCGCGCACGACGCGGGCGCAAGCGTTCGTTGCGTCGGGGCAGCCCACAGCCATGCGCCGCTCGCCGTCACCGACGGCCATCTGCTCGACATGGAGGCCTTCGCCGGCGTTGCGGTAGCCGACCGCGATCGACGCATCGTCACCGTCGGCGCGGGAACACGTCTCTACCAGCTGGGAGTGCCTCTTCGCGCCGAGGGCCTCGGCCTCGTCAACATGGGCGACATCAATCGTCAGGCAATCGCCGGCGTGATTGCGACGGGCACGCACGGCACGGGCGAGACGCTGAAAAATTTCTCGTCGGCCGTCGTGGGCCTGCGAATCGCGCTCGCCGACGGTCCTGTCGTCGAGTGCGACGCCGAACACGACGGTGAGCTATTCCAGGCCGCGCGACTCGGCCTGGGCTCGGTGGGTGTCGTCCTCTCCGCGAACCTCGCGGTGCGGGAGGCCTACCGCCTGCGCGAAGGTATCTGGCTCGAAGACCTCGATTCGGTGCTCGCTCGAACCACAGAGTTCGGTGCCGCTCATCGGCACTTCGAGTTCTTCTGGTTCCCGGGCCGTGCGAAAGCGGTCTGCAAACACATCGATGAGACCCAGGATCCGCCCGAATACCCGATGCGCGAGGGCGCGCGCGTGGGCTGGAGTTTCGAGGTCCTGCCGAGCCATCGCCCCGACAAACACACCGAGATGGAGTATTCGGTGCCGGCCGAGCGCGGCCCGGCCTGCTTCGCAGAACTCCGCGACCTCCTGACCCGAGACTTCCCGGACTTCACCTGGCCCCTCGAATATCGCACCGTGGCGGCGGACGACGTGTGGCTCTCCATGGCCCACGGTCGCTCGACGGTCACGATCTCGGTTCACCAGGACGTCGGCCTCGACGATGAGCCCGTCTTTCGTGCTTGCGAAGAGGTCTTCCTGCGCCACGAGGGGCGGCCGCACTGGGGGAAGGTCCACTACCTCGGGGGCGACACGCTGGCCGAGCGCTACCCGCAGTGGCACGACTGGTGGCGCGTGCGGGACGCCTACGATCCGACGGGGCTCTTCTTGAACGAAGCCATGGCGGCTCTACGACCTTGAGTTCGTTCGATCCGAACGGGCGCGTCGCGGTGGTGACGGGCGCTTCGAGCGGCATCGGCGCGGCGTTGGCGCGAGAGTTGGCGGCGCGCGGTGCACGCGTGGCGCTAGTGGCGCGTCGTCGAGATCGACTCGAAGCGGTGGCTGCTGAGATCGAGGCCTCCGGCGGCGCCGCCTCCACCTACGTGTGCGACGTCGCGAGCGCGACCGATGTCGGCGCGACCCACCGCTCCATCGCCGGGGCACTCGGCCCGGTCGAGTACCTCGTGAACGCTGCAGGGTATGTGCGGCACGTCCTGTTCGCGGACCATGCGGCCGAAGACATCGAACGGATGATGCGGACGAACTACCTCGGCACCGTCACGTGGATACAGGCCGTGTTGCCCGCCATGCAGGCCGCCGGACGCGGAGGCATCGTAAACGTCTCCTCCTTCGCCGGCGTCGCACCCCAACCGGACGAGGCAGCCTATTCCGCCACGAAGGCTGCGGTCACGGCGCTGAGCGAAGCGCTCTCCTACGAAGTTGATCGGGATGGCATCCACGTCATGGCGGTGCATCCGCTGCTCGTGCGGACCGAGATGTTCACGCCGGAGGTGATGGCGCGGATGCCGAAGGGCTCGGAGAAGCGCTTCATTTCACCCGAGGCCTTCGCGAAGGAGACGCTGCGGGCGTTCGAGCGAGGCGAGCGCTCGGCGATCGTGCCGCGAAGCTACCGCGGGGTTCTCTGGCTACGCGCGCTTTCGCCGCGCCGAATGGCGGGCTTGATGGCGCGTGTGAAGCTTCGCGGGCTCGGCGGCGAGTGATGCAACGCGCAGTGCTGGCACTCGGGGTCCTCTTCGCTCTCGGCTGCGGCGAAGAGACGGCGCCGGTTGGGAGCTCATCGGGCGAGCGGCCGAACATCCTGTTGCTCGTGGCAGAGGACCTCGGCCCGCGCATGGGGGCATTTGGAGATGACCTCGCGGTGACGCCGAACCTCGACCGGCTCGCCGCAGAGGGGACCCGCTTCACGAATGTCTTCACGGCCGCCGGTGTGTGTGCGCCCAGCCGCGCGGCCCTCATTACCGGCGTCCACCCGAACGCCCTGGGTGCGGGCCACATGCGCACCTCGTCCCGACCCGAGGGTGGCTATCGAGCGGTCCCACCGGCGGAGGTGAAGGCATTCCCCGAGCTGATGCGTGCTGCGGGCTACCACACCTTCACCAACGTCAAGCTCGACTATCAGTTCAGCGGCCCCTTGCCGGGCAGCGGCCCGTTCACGATCTGGAGCGACGAGGGGTTTCGCGTCGACGAGCGCGGCGCGCCGGAGGGCTCGCCCTTCTTCGGGATGATCAATTTCATGGTCACCCACGAGTCGTCCCTGTTCGAGCGCGGCGGGCTTCCGACGAGCCCGCTCGAGGCGCTTCACATGTGGCTGATGCGTGGCCACGAAGGCGGCCGCGTGGCGCCTGCCGATGTCGCTCTCCCGCCCTACTACCCCGACACGCCGGCCGTGCGCGAGACCCTCTCGCACTTCTACGATCAGATCCATCGCATGGACGAGGAGGTGGGCGAGATCCTCGCGCGGCTCGACGCGAGCGGGTTGAGCGAGTCGACGATCGTGATCTTCACCACCGATCACGGCGATGGGCTGCCCCGGGCAAAGCGCGAGGTGTACGACTCCGGGACCCACGTCCCGTTGATCGTTCGTTGGCCCGAGAGTCTCAGGCCCGAAGGCGCGACGCCGGGCGGTGTGGAGGGCCGGCTCGTGAGCTTCGTCGACCTCGCGCCGACGATCCTCTCACTCGCGGGGCTGCCGGCCCCGGAGTTCGTGAACGGTCGGGTCTTCCTCGGGCCGCGTGCCGCTGCGCCGCGTCGCTACGTCTACGCAGCTCGTGATCGGATCGACGAGCAGCCCGATCGCGTGCGGAGCGTGCGCGACGCCCGGTACCGCTACGTGCGGAACTTCCTGCCCGAGACACCGGCATCCGACGGATCGGCCTTTCGCGAGCGTCTGCCGATCATGAGGGAACTGCGCCGGCTCCACGAGGCGGGCGGGCTGCCGCCGGCCGGCGAGCGATGGTTCCAGCCGCGGCCTCGCGAAGAGCTCTACGACACGCACGTCGATCCGCACGAAGTCGACAACCTCGCCGGCGATCCGGCCCACGCCGAGACGTTGACTCGGCTGAGCGCCGCGCTCGACGCGTGGCTCGCGCGCGTCCCGGACCTCGGCGCCCTCCCGGAGGCCGAGTTGGTCGAGCGCGGCTGGCCGGGCGGCGAGTCCCCGACGACCGCGGCGCCGAGCTTCCGGCCCGACGCGACAACCGGGGCCATCGCACTCGAATCCTCGACCGAAGGTGCCTCCATCGCCTGGCGAAGCGGGCGAGGGCCCTGGCAGATCTACGGCGCTCCGTTTCAGGCGAGCGCCGGCGCAGAGCTCGAGGCGCGAGCCATCCGCTACGGCTGGGAAGAGAGCGCGACGGTCCGGTTCGTCGTGGAGTAGCGGCTCGGGCTAGGGGCTGCCCGGCAGCGTGAAGCTCCAGATCCCCGGGAAGGGCCAGAGCGTCACCTCGTCGATCAGCGCGAAGGCGAAGGAGAACCCGGCCAACAGACCGAAGAACAACACGATGGCCCCGTGGCCGATCATCAATGAGCGATAGCGTTCCATGATGGCGCCCTCCGAAATGAGGGCGCCATCATGACACGAACGCAGACTGCTTAGAGCAGCACCTCGGCTGCGAGTTCGAGGGCCTCGGGCTGGGGCGAGCCGATGTTGAGCGTGTCGACCCAGCGCTTCTCGCCGGCCTCCTTCCAGGCCTGGAGACGATCGCGGATGCGCTCCTTGGGGCCGACCAGGTGGCACGCGTCCACCAGCTCGTCGGGCACGGCGGCGGCGGCCTCCATCTTCTTCCCGTCGAGGAAGAGATCCTGGATCTTCACCGCGGCTTCTTCGAAGCCGAGCCGCTTCGCCAGGTCGTTGTAGAAGTTCTTGCCGCGTGCCCCCATGCCGCCGATATAGAGCGCCATGTGGCCCTTCACCGCGCCGCGCGCCTTGTCGACGTCGTCGGCGATGATCATCGTCGCGCCCGGGACGATGGCGAAGTTGTCGAGGCTCTTGCCGTTGCCCGCTTTCGCGAAGCCCTCTTCGAGGTACGGCAGGTAGACCTCGTCCACCTTCTCGGGGTCCATCATCATCGGGAAGACGCCATCGGCCACCTCGCCGGCGCAGCGCAGCCCGTTCGGGCTGATGGATGCGGTGTAGATCGGGATGTCCGGGTTGCCGTGAAGGATGCTCTTCAACGGCTTGCCGAGGCCCGTGCCGCCGGCGGCGGGGATGTTGTAGTGCTCACCGTGGAACTCGAGCGGCTTCTCGCGTGCCCAGATCTGCCGGATGATCTCGATGTATTCGCGCGTCCGGGCGAGCGGCTTGCCGTAGGGCACGCCGTGCCAACCTTCGACGACCTGGGGGCCCGACGGTCCGAGGCCCAGGATGAAGCGCCCGCCCGAGAGGTGGTCGAGCGTCATGGCGGTCATTGCCGTCATGGCGGGCGTGCGGGCCGGCATCTGCATGATCGACGTGCCGACCTTGAGCGTGGTGGTCGAAGCGAGCACCCACGCTGCCGTCGAAACCGCGTCGTTGCCATAGGCCTCCGCCGTCCACGCGGTGTCATAGCCGAGGCTTTCTGCGTGGCGGAGGAGGTCGAGGTTGATGCGTGCCTTCGGGCCAAACCCGATCGCACCGGTTCCGAGCTTCATCGTGTCTCCTTCTGGGTTCGCTAGGCGCTGCGGAGGCCGTCGAGGCATCCGGCGCGTTCGAGGATCGGATCGAGGGCCGACTTGTCCGAGACGGCCTGGTACTTCGCGCGCAAGGTCGCGAGCGATTTCGCGTGATACTTCTGGGGCTTCTGGGTCCAGAGCCCACTCGCGAGCTCGACGCTGAACTCCTCTTCGCCCGCCGCGACGCAGGCCGCATTGGCGAGGGTCCAAGGCATGAAGAGCCCGCCGACCTGCTGCTCGAGGAAGGGCATCAACGTGGGCTCGAGCGAGCCCCACGACTCGAAGTCGCCCTCGGCGCGGGGCCACGTCATGCGATGGATCCAGGCGAGCAGATTCGGTGCCTTCGCCTCGATCCAGTTGCAGGGTGTCGGGTCGGTCCACGCGTTGTAGAGCTGGCCCCAGAGCCCGAAGTCGCCGTAGGCCGGGCGCGCGCCAAACAGGTAGGGGCGCTCGGCGAGGTGTGCCTCCAGCAACGCCACGGCGTCGCGGAACGACGTTTCGATCTGCGGCGCCGTCACTTCGTTCGAACCGACGAACCAGACGCGGTCCACCATGCGCTTGCAGACCATCTGGACGACGCCCGCGTGTTGATCCTCGCCGGCGTCTGCGGGCAGCATGTTGCGAGCGATGCGGCCGGCCGAGGCGACCTGGTCGACCTCGCGGGCCCAGCGGTAGTGGAACATCCACTTGTTGCCCCACTCGTCACCAAATTCTTCGAGCAGGGTCGAGACGAAGCCGGCGACCGGGTCGCCCGGGTGGACGCTCGGCTCGGGGTGCTCGGCTTCGATGCGGTCGAGGATGGGCGTCGAGTCCTGGAGCCCCTGCTCGTCGGGCGTCACCACCAGGGGGATGATGGGGATGCGCGCGTGCTTCTTGTATTCGGGCTCCGCCTCGGCATTGCGGAGCACCCATTGGTGCGGGATGTCCTTGTAGCGGAAGTAGGAGCGGACCTTCACCGAGTAGGGGGAGAGTTCGGCTCCGAAGATTCGATAGGGGGCGGGCAAGCGGGGGCTCCTTCAGGCGGCATTCTGGCACGGAGCCCCAACGAAGGCGAGGGGGCGTTGCGCCTATTGTGGCATAGTATATGCCAATATTACCACGAGGGGCGGTGCGCCACGTCCTCGGGAGGCCCCATGGCCCGCATCCTCTTCAGAGTCCTCTTGGTCGCCCTCGGCCTCGTCGTTGTCGCAGCGATCGCACTCCGTCA
>JAFDDA010000027.1 GCA_019311105.1 Deltaproteobacteria bacterium | reverse complement strand
CGATGACGTGAATCCACGGGAAGGCGTCCGGGTCCACCCAGTGGCGGGCGAGCGAGAGGTTGAACGCCGCGATCACGAACCAGAAATTGGCGCGCAGGAACCAGTAACGCGGCGCGTTCACCACGCGACCGAAGGCTCGCTCGACGACGGCCAAGTCGGGCTCCGGTCGCTCGCGCTGGGGATCGAGCGCAAGGATGTCGCGGAAGAAGCCGGCGTGCAGAAGAAGCACGCCCACCAGGTGAGTGACCCCAACGAGAGCCAGGAGGCCGAGCTCCCAGCCCTCGGCCGAGGCTCCACCTCGGGTCAGGGCGTTGATGCAGAGCAGGGTCACGATGCCCGCGAGCTGCGCCAGCACGAAACTCTGGACCAACGTTCGCTTCACCAAGGGTGCGGCGAGGGGCCAGCGCTCCGGGGCCGCCTCCTCGGTAGGCGCTTCGGCGGCGGCGGCGGTGGCGGCTTCTTCGACAGGCTCTTCGGACTGCGACATCAGACGGGCGCTCCCAGACGGATCGGTTGGCGGCGTGCCGACTCGGGCAGGCCTCCGCCTAACTCTCTTCGGCTCCGCGTGAGCTGCGGTTGAGGCGCAACCGGGCTTCCAGGACCCCGTCGACGATGTGTTTTCACAACGTTCCAATTGCGCTTCCGGATCTCCATCTGCTTCAAGACTGCCTCTCGCTTGCCGATCAGAGAGGGACTGCGTCCGCCTCGGGCGAAGTGGAGGGCCCGTTCTTGTCCGAAACCCGCCTCACCGAAGATCCACGCAGCCCGGCCGACCCGTCCAGACGGGCCGACCCGAGCTGGCGGACCTCGCCCTGGTCGCCCCACCACGCCCTGCCCGTCCATCGCACGCCGCTTCGCTACTTCGTCGAACGGCTTCAACGGCGGCAACCGTTCTCCTTCGCGCGGCTCGACTCGGGGTTCGCCAACCCGGTCGGTGCCGCAGCTACCCGACTCGTGCGCGACGTCGAGGTGCGTTTCTCTCAACTCCCCGCGCCCGACCCGGGTTGGTTCGTTGGCGCCGACGCCGCGCCGGGCGAAGACCCGGCCGAGATCGCGGCGCTCGGGGCTCGGCTCGCGAGCGTTCTCCCCACGGGATGCATTGCCCAGGACGGCGCCCTCTTCCGCCGCGCGACACTCGATGGATCGATCCGCGCACTCCTCGCGACGCTGCGCCATCAGCACGTCGTCGCCGTCGGGCCGGCACGGCTGGCAGAGCTGGGCGAGCGACTCCGCCTTCCGAGCTTCCGACTCGAAGCCGTGAGCCAGAAGGACGCGGTGGCCCAACGGCACTCCCTGGGCACCGAGATCGAAGAAGGCCATCGCGTCTTCCGAGGCGAGCCGGTCGTCTACCTCTTCCACGCCGGCCTGGTTGCTGCCGAGTGGGTGCTCTCTCTCCACGGTCGGTTACGCAACGCGTTCTTGATCGATATCGGCTCCGCCCTCGACGCTTGTGTCTCTGAACGGATCTTACGCGGCCGCTGGGGCGCGATTCACTGGCAGGCCGTCGCACGGCACCTCGGTCTCGACCCCGGGGCGAGCGACACGCTCTCGGCATGGGATGCCCTCGCGCCGCATCCGCAAGCTGCCCCCGCCCGGGCGCGTTCGGCCCGCATGGCCCCGGGGGTGGAACGCCGCCGGCCGACGGTGCCCCTGCTCGGTGCCTCCGGCGAGGCCCCCTGGGAACGGCTTCGCGAAGGAGACCTCGAGCAGTGCCTCCGCGATGTGCTCGGCGCGCCGCGCCCGGCCTGAACCCATCGCCCGGCCCCTAGGGCCGGTCGGATTCGAGCGGTGCCGCACAGAGGCGGCAGTAGCGGGCGTTTTCCTCGTGGCCACGCACGCCGCATTCACCACACTCTCCGGATCGCGTCGAGCGCACCATCTCCGCAGACACGATCCCCGTCGGCACGGCAATGATGCAGTAGCCGAGCAGCATCACGACACTCGCCAGCACCTGGCCGAGCGTCGTCGAGGGCGCGATGTCGCCGTAGCCAACGGTGGTCAAGGTCACGACGGCCCAATAGACCGAGCGCGGGATGCTCGTGAAGCCGTGCTCCGCGCCTTCGACCAGGTACATGAGCGTGCCGAGAATCGTGACCAGCACGAGCACCGTCCCGAGGAAGATCGTGACTTTGTAGCCGCTCGAACGCAGCGCCGTCGTCAGCACGTTGGCCTCGCCGAGGTAACGCGACAGCTTCAACACGCGGAAGACCCGCAGGAGCCGCAGCGCCCGGATCACCAGCAGAGATTGGCTCCCCGGAATCAGCAGACTCAAGTAGGTCGGTAGGATCGAGAGCAGGTCGACGACGCCGAAGAAGCTCCGCGCGTAGGCCATGGGTTTGCGTGCCACCCAGAGGCGGACCAGGTACTCGCTGGTGAAGAGGACCGTGAACACCCACTCGGCAACCAGGAGCTCCGCCCCCCACGCTTCCCGGATGGGCTGGACGGTTTCGAGCATCACGCACAGCACGCTGGCCACGATCGCGACGAGCAGGATCACGTCGAAGGCGCGCCCGGCGGGTGTGTCGTAGCCGAAGATGATGCGCCAGACGTTCTCGCGCAGGGGCGTGGTGGTTCGCGACATCTTCGGACTGTAGGAAGCCGGGGACGGCCGCGTCGAGCCCGAAGAACCCGACGAGGCACTAAGGGATCAGCAGCACCCGCCCGAAGGCCTGGCGGCTCTCGATGTAGCGATGGGCCTCGGCCGCCTCCGAGAGCGGGAAGCGCCGATCGACCACGACCTGGAGCGCTCCGCTCCCGACGTCGGCGATGTGCTTCGCCACCATCGGGTGGACCCGGTCGTGGTTGTTGAAGAGCTCCGCGCCAAAGAAGACACCCGTCAGGGATTTGTTGGTGGGCCGGAGGAGCGTCACATCGGGCCGATATTCGTCCCGTGCCGCGCCCCCCACGCTGCTGATCCGACCGCGATAGGTCGCCGCTTCGATGCTCTTCTCGAGGATCTGGCCACCCAGGGAATCGACCACCACGTCCACCCCGCGGCCGCCCGTGATGTCGCGCACCGCTTCCACGAAGTCGACCTCGCGGTAGTTGATGCCGTGGTCGAGGCCGAACTCCTTGAGGCGCGAAAGCTTCTCGTCGGTTCCCGCCGTTGCCAGCACCGTGGCACCAGCGCGCTTGGCGAGCTGGATCGCCGCCATGCCGACCCCACCGCCGCCCGCGTGGACCAACACCGTCTCGCCGGCCTGCAGCCGCCCGAACTCGAAGAGGCAGTCGTCCGCCGTCCCCACCGGGATCGGCACACAGGCCGCCGCCTCGGTCTCGACGCCATCGGGGATCGCCCAGGTCGAGAGCGCGGGCGCGGCCCGAAGCTCGGCGTGCGAACCATCGAGGTTGATCGCCACCGCGCGTTGGCCGACCTCGAGGCCCGACACGTCGGCCCCGACCTCGCGGATCACGCCCGCACACTGGTAGCCGACGATGTGGGGCTTCGCGGAGAGCATCCCCCCCGCACGGGCCAGGACATCGCCGCCCTCGATGCTCACCGCCTCGACTTCGATCACCACGCCGTTCGGGGCACACGTGGGGTCGGGGACGTCTTCGTAACGGAACACATCCGGTTCGCCGGTCTCGTAGTAGACTGCCGCCTTCATGCGCGCAGGGTACCACCCCGGCCGCGCCGGAGTCTTCGATGATCGACCTCTACTACTGGCCCACGCCCAACGGCTGGAAGGCCTCCATCGCGCTCGAGGAGATGGCGCTCCCCTATCGCGTCGTGTCGGTGAACATCGGCCGCGGCGAGCAGTTCGAGCCCGAGTTCCTGGCGATCAGCCCGAACAACCGCATGCCCGCCATCGTCGATCACGAACCCATGGGCGGCGGCGAACCCCTCGCCATCTTCGAATCGGGCGCGATCCTGATCTACCTCGCGGAAAAGAGCGGGTGCTTCCTTCCCACCGACCCCCGCGGCCGGAGCGACGTCCTCCAGTGGCTGATGTGGCAGATGGGCGGGCTCGGGCCGATGCTCGGCCAGCACGGCCACTTCAAGCTCTATGCCCCCGAGAAGGTGCCGTACGGCATCGAGCGCTACCGCAACGAAGCCAACCGCCTGTACGGCGTCCTCGACAAGCGACTCGAGGGCCGCGAACACATCTGCGGCGACTACTCCATCGCGGACATGATGTGCTGGCCGTGGATCATCACGTACAAGAGCCAGGGGATCGACCTCGATGCGTTCCCGAACGTCCGTCGTTGGTACGACGCCCTGAAGCAGCGGCCCGCGCTCCGGCGCGGCTATGACGTCGGCCGCGACATCAAGAAGGCGACCTTCGAAGGCGGCCCCGACGCGGAATCGCGAAAGCACCTGTTCGGCGCGGGGCCGAAGGAATAGAAATGGAGAAACTCGTCTACGTCGCCTGGGGTGAGCCGGGTGAAGCCGGCCAGGCCCTTGGCGCGCGCTTCCGCAGCGAGCTGGCGCCTCGACTGATCGGCCTCGGCGCCCACCACCTCCAGATGAATCTCGCCGACGAGCACGTGGCCGAGGCCCAGAAGGTGAGGCTCAGCCACACCGACCCGCCGGTCGCCGGGACCGTGTCGTTCTGGATGGACTGCGCCGACGAGCGCGGCACCCTCGAGGGCACGCTCGTCGCGGCGTCGTCACGCCTCGCCGGATACCTCGTGGCCGAGTCCGTCCCGCTGCGCGATGCGGAACACCCTGCGCCCGACGGCGAACGCCGCTGGGGCACGAACCTCGTAGCCTTGATCGAGAAGCCCGAGCGCCTCTCCTTCGACGCATGGATCGAGCACTGGCACGGCCACCACCGCGAGGTCGCCCTCGAAACCCAGGCGACCTACCACTACGTCCGCAATGTCGTGCTTCGCTCGTTGACTCCGGACGCACCGCCCTGGCGCGGGATCGTCGAGGAGGTTTTCGCGGACGATGCGGTCACGGACCCGATGAAGTGGTACGCCGCCGGCGACGACCCCGAGCGCCTCGACCGCAACCGCGGCGCCATGATCGAAAGCGTGCAGGCCTTCCTCGACATCGGCCGCGTCGAATCGCACCCCACCAGTCGCTACGTCTGGGAGGGCTAGCACCCGACCCCTCGACACGTTTGGGAGGGCTAGCCGCCGAGCTGGTCGGCGAGGGTCAACAGACTGAAATAGCCGAAGAAGAGGAAGGCAGCGGCGAGCGCCACGATCCGCACCGGGCCCGGCCGCAGCGGCCCGCGGAATACCCGCAGCCCGAGCCAGAGCAAGAGACCGGAATAGAGGAACATCACGAACGCATTGAGCGACGCCGAGAGCACGATCAGCTCGAATGGCCGCTCGAAGCCCACCGCCAGCACCAACACGCCGAAGCCGATCAGCGACCAGAGGACCGCAAAATACAGGCGAGACGGTGAGAAGCGTTCGTCGTCGAGCAGCCAGCGCACCTTGAGCAGGTCCACGGCGACTCGCGTCACGGCGTCGAGAATGCCGATCTCGGTCGAGAACAGAACGGCGACGCCGGCCCACAGATACGCGTGCCGCGCGCTCGGGCCGAAGCGCTCGCCGAGCCCGTCGGCCTGGTCACGGATGAAGCCGAGGCCCTCTCCGCCGCCGTGCCCCTCGCCGAGCAGCGCATGGGTGATGAGGCAGAAGAGCACGAGCGAGAGCAGACACAGCAAGTAGAAGGAGAGCGCGTGCTCGAGGTTGGCCCGCCGCCACCACGTGCGCCAGCGCGCGAGGTCCTCATCGCTGCCCTCCATCGCAACGCCGAGCTCCGTTTCGGCCTCGTCGCGGCCCGTCAGCGGGCTCGTGATGCGACCGATGTAGCGGCCCATCCCGTAGCCCTTGTCCTTGATGTAGTTCGACTGAGCGAGGTTCGCGCTGCCCCCGGCCCCGGCGAAGGCCAGGGCGCCGAGCAGCACGGGCAATTCGATCCCGTCGGGCACATGCCCGAAACGCACCGCGCCCGCCGCGAGGGCGGCTACGGATTCCGCGTCGATCACGAAGAAGGAAAGGATGAGCACGAGCAGGAAGACCGCACCGACCAGCACGGTCTGCAGCGTTTCGATCGTGCGGTAGACCACCGGGCCCACGCTCAAGACCACGCCGCACCCCACCAGCCCCGCGACGGCGAGCCAGGTGGCGTCGCCGCCCCACTGCCACGACACCAGCGTTGCAGCGCCCGTCGCCCAGCCCGGCCAGATCCACGGCAGCGTTGCGCAGACGAGGAACACCCAACCGAAGCCTCGCCACAGACGCAGGAAGCCCGTCACCGCACTCTCGCCGGTGGCGAGCGTGTAGCGCTCGATCTCCATGTTGAGGAAGAACTGCATCGTCACGCCGACCCAGCAGGCCCAGAAGACGGCGAAGCCATGTTCGGCCGTGAGGCGCGGCCAGAGCACGAACTCGCCGCTGCCGATGGACAAGCCGACCAGGATCACGCTCGGCCCGAGCATGCGCCGCAGCGCCACGGGCTCGGGGAGCGCATCGCGACGCGGCGCCGGAAGCCAACGCGCGGGAAGATCGACAACGGGTGTGGGCACGGGCCCAGTCTACTCCGCGCCGATGGGCCTCAGTCGACCCGTCTGCTCCGCGCCGGCGGGCCTCAGTCGAGCCCTTCGAGGAATTCCAGCAGCGCGGCGTTCGTGCCCTCGGGGTTCTCCTGCTGGTTCCAATGGCCCGCGTCCTCGACCAACACCTGCCCGCGCAGGTCGGGGACGAAGGACGGCATCGCGGTGAGCATCGGGTTGCCCCCCGCACCGGGCGGGCCCGTCACGACGAGATCCTTGGCACCGCCGATGAAGAACGCCGGGATCTCCACCTTGGCACCGAGCCAGGCTCCCATCAGCCCCCAGTTGCGATCGAGGTTCCGGTAGTAGTTCAGGCCGCCGCGGAAGCCCGTGCGCTCGAAACTCTCCACGTAGAAGTCGAGGTCGGCGTCGGGAAGCCACGCGGGGAACTTTTCGGGCTCGATCATGGGGTCGAGGAAGCGGCCGGTCTTCGGGTGGTTCAGATCGAACTCGTGATCCGCAGGGATCGAACCCGAGGCCGTGTAGTAGAGCTTGCGGATGGTCGTGCGGACATCGGCCTCGAGCTCCGCTTCGGCTTTGCCCGGCTCCTGGAAGTAGAGGATGTAGACGAAGCGATCACCGGCCATCGCCTTCATCATGGCCGTGGGCGCGACGGGCATGCGCGGCACGAACGGGACGCTCATCCCGCACACACCGCGGAAGCGCTGCGGGCGGATCGTGGCCGCGCCCCAGGCGACGATCGAGCCCCAGTCGTGGCCGACGACGACGGCCTGCTCTTCGCGGTAGTGGTCGACCAGCCCGACTACGTCTCCCACGGTGTGGAAGATCGTGTAGGCGTCGATTGCCTCGGGCGAGTCGCTCTTGCCGTAGCCGCGCATGTCCGGTGCGACGACCCGGTAGCCGGCCTCGGCAAGCGCCGGAAGCTGGTGGCGCCACGAGTGGGCGAGCTCAGGCCAGCCATGGAGCAGCAGGACGAGCGGCCCCTCCCCGGCTTCGAGGACATTCAGGTGCAGGCCGTTCACCGGAACGCGCTTCTCCTGGATCTGGGACATGGACCTCTCCTTGATTCGGTAGACCCAAGTCTACTCTTGGATTAAGATCCATCAACCATGGAGCCCGAAGCCCGCCCCCCTGAGCCCTCGCGTCGCGCCCGCAAGAAGGAGCGCACCCGGCGCGAGATCTTCGACGCCGCCATGACGCTCTTCGAACGCCAGGGTTTCGATGCCGTCACGGTCGAGGCCATCTGCAACGCCGCCGACGTGGCCCGCGCCACCTTCTTCCTTCACTTTCCCACCAAGGCCGCCCTGCTCTACGAGTTGAGCGACCGCGTGGCCGCGGAGTTCTCGAGCGGCGACATCTCGCCCGATGCCAGCGCCGCCGACGAACTGCGTAGCCTCGTCGACCGCATGACCGGCCACCTCGTCGCCCACGCGGGCGTGATGCGCGCCATGGTGCGCGAGTTCTTCAGCAACCCCGACGCGATCCAGGCCGCCCACGCGCGCGGCCGCGAATTCCCGGACCTGATCGAAGCCATCGTGCGCCGCGGCCAGGCGCGCGGCGAGTTCCGCGCCGGCATCGACGCCCGACTCGCCAGCGCCGTCGTGCTGTCCACGGCGGGCGCCATCTTGTCGGGCAACGTCTTCGCCGAAGGCGAACTGCCCGTGGAGGCGATTCGCGACCAGTTCTTTCAAGTGATTTTTGGCGGCCTGCTCGACACGAGCCAAGCCGTCCAACGAGGAGACGCTTCATGAGCCCCGAACGACGTCTGCGCTTCGGCACCTTCATCGCGCCCTTCCACCCGCCGAACGAGAACCCCTATCTCGCCTACCGACGCGACGTGGAGCTCGTCGAGCACCTGGATCGCCTCGGCTTCGAGGAGGCCTGGATCGGTGAGCACCACTCCGCGGGCTACGAGCTGATCGCTTCTCCCGAGCTCTTCATTGCGGCGGCGGCCGAGCGGACGAGGGACATCAAGCTCGGCACGGGTGTCGTCTCACTGCCGTATCACCACCCGCTGATGGTCGCGGATCGCATCAACCAGCTCGACCACATGACGCGCGGGCGCGTGATGTTCGGCGTCGGGCCGGGCTCCCTGCCCTCGGACGCCTTCATGATGGGCATCGACGTGCAGACCCAGCGCGATCGCATGGACGAGGCCATCGGCGTGCTCGTCCCGCTGCTCTCGGGCGAGACCGTGACCCACGAGAGCGATTGGTTCACCCTTCGTGACGCGCGTCTGCAGCTGCGGCCGTTCACCGAGCCTCACATCGAGATCGCCGTCGCATCCCAGGTTTCGCCCGCGGGCGCGCGCGCGGCGGGGAAGCACGGGCTGTCGCTGCTCTCGATCGGCGCCACGACCACCGGCGGCTTCAACGCCCTGGCCACGAACTGGCAGATCTGCGCCGACAAGGCCGAAGAGCATGGCAAGACGATCGACCGGCCCAACTGGCGCCTCACGGGCCCCATGCACATCGCCGAGACCCGGGACCAGGCACGCGAAGACATGCGCCACGGGCTCGATGAATGGCTCCACTACTTCAGGGAGGTAGCCGCACTGCCGCTCGCACCCGCTGGCGGGGTGGACGATGCGATCGACGCGCTCAACGCCTCGGGCTTCGCTGTGATCGGGGACCCGAACGACGCCGCAAACCAGATCGAGAAGTGCTGGGAGCAGTCGGGCGGCTTCGGCACCTTCCTTCTCCTGGCCCACAACTGGGCGACGTTCGAGAAGACGAAGCACAGCTTCGAACTCTTCGCACGCTACGTGGCGCCGCAGTTCCAAGGCCTGTGCGAGCCGCTTACCGCGAGCATGGATTGGGCCGTCGAGAACCGGCCCGCCTTCATCGGTGCTCTGACCCAGGCGATCGGCAGCGAAATGCAGAAGCACAACCAGGAGCAGGCGGCCAAGAACTCGAAGAAGGCCTCCTAGTCCAGTCATGTCGCAGCAGAAACACGTCGTCGTCATCGGTGGAAGCGTGTCGGGCCTCGGAGCCGGCCTGGCCCTGGCCAAGGACGGACATCGGGTCACGATCCTCGAGGGCGACTCCGCGCCCATGCCGGAGAGCCATGTCGAGGCCTTCGAGCAGTGGGAGCGCCGCGGCTCGCCCCAGACACGACACAGCCACGCCCTGCTCGCGCGCCTGCGGAACCTGATCCGCGACCACGCGCCGGAGCTGCTCGACAAGCTGCGCGCGTGCGGCGCCGGCGAGCTGGCCTTTTCGGACATGGTCCGACGGGTCGCCCCGGACGCCGAACTCTTGCCGGGCGACGAGGACGTCGTGTTGATCGCCTGCCGACGGGTCACCTTCGAATGGGTGCTGCGCCGCCACGTCCTCGACACCGGGCTCGTGGACTTCCGCGACGGCGTGCGCGCCGCGGGCCTCGTTGCGGAGCCCGGCTCCCCGCCCCGCGTGACGGGCGTCCGCATCGAAGGCGAGGCGCCCCTTCAGGCCGACTTCGTCGTGGATGCCAGCGGTCGCCGCTCGAAGCTCCGCGACTGGCTCGAAGAAGTCGGCTCCGCACCCATCCGCGAAGAGTCGGAGCCCTGCGGGATCTTCTACACCTCGCGCTTCTATCGCCTCCGCGACGGTGTGGACGCACCGATGATGGAGGGCCCGATCGTCGGTGAGGACCTCGGCTACCTCAAGATCGGCCTCTTCCCCGGCGATGCCCGGATCTTCTCCATCACCCTCGCCGCATCGCCGGATGACGACGCCCTGCGCGCGGTCTTGCACAAACCCGCCTTCGAAGCGGCCGCATCGGCCCTCCCCCAGATCGCCGCGTGGGTGGACCCGGCGATCTCGGAGCCGATCTCCGACGTCCACGCCATGGCGAACCTGAAGAACACCCGGCGCTTCCTGGTCGAGGACGGCGCCCCCTGCGTCACGGGTTTCGCAGCCATTGGCGATGCACTGCTCCACGCCAACCCGATCACCGGACGCGGCTGCAGCCTGGCCTGGGTGAGTGCGTTCGAGCTCGCGGCCGCGCTGGCCGAGCACCCGGAAGACCCCCGCGCGGTCGTGCTCGCCTACGACGCCGCCGTCGAACGCGAGGTCGTGCCTTGGTACCTGCTGCAGGTCCAACAGGATCGCGATGCCATCGAGGTCAATCAAGCGCAGCGGCGCGGCGAAGACCCCTTCCAGGTGGTGCGCGAAGACGGAACGAACAACCCCAAGGCCTTCATGCGTTCCGTGATCCGCGAGGGGCTGCTCCCGGCCATTCGGAGCGACGTGACCGTCATGCGGCGCTTCATGCGACTGATGAATCTGCTCGACCCGCCGAACGACCTGATGAGCGACCCCGCCTTCTTCGGCCGCATCGTCGCCTGCTACAACCAGCGCCACGAACGCGAGGCCGCGCGCGAGGGCCCACGCCGCAAGGAAATGCTGGACATCCTCGAGAGCGCCGCCTGAACCCGGCCTCGTGATACCCTGCGCGGCCCACCGCGACGGGAGACGGGATGCCCAAGTTCACGCGCAACGAGCTCGAAGAAGCCTTCGCCCACTACGTGGCCGTCAACGATCAGGCGTCCCGGAACCACGACTGGAAAGCCTGGGCCGACAAGTTCACCGAGGACGTCCACTACGTGGAGTGCGCCTTCGGCGAGTTCCATGGGCGGGAGAACGTGCGCGAGTGGATCAGCAGCGTGATGTCGCCCTATCCCCAGATGGACTTCCCCATGGATTGGAAGGTCCTCGACGAAGAGAACGGCTGGGTCGTGTTCCAGTGCCAGAACCGCTTGGCCCACCCGACCGACCCCGAGGGCCCGCCCTTCCAGTTCCCCACCTGGTCGAAGATCCACTACGCCGGCGACCAGCTGTGGAGCTATGAACAGGACATGTACCACCCGGGCCTCGCGGGCCAGGCCATCTCGGCTTGGCGCGAGGCCGGCGGGCGCCTGCTCGATCGCCAGATGAAGATGGAGTGACACTCTCGGGTGTGACCCGGCCAGGGTGAACCATTTGGAACCATCGGGCGCTTCAGAGCCAGCTCACGCCCGAAAGACGCGCCCTCCAAGCCATCCACCTTGGCACGCACCGTGCAGTCCCTTGCTCCATGGCAACGGACGCTGCCCACGGCAGAAGGATGGTGCTCGCTCATGTGGTGCTTCGACATCTATGAAGAAGATCGACACATCGTGGTGGAGGGCGACCTCCCCGGCTTCGAGAAGGCCGACCTCGCCGTCTTTGGCGACGAGACCCGCGTAGTTCTCTCGGGTTCCCGCGCGCGCGACGGCTGCGCGCCCGAACGGACGTACTTCAATCGCGAGCGCCGACTCACAACGATCCACCGCGAGATCGCGCTGCCCCAGCGCGTGCGCGCCGAAGCAGCGGAGGTCACCCTTCGCCGAAGCGTCGCCCTCGACCCGTTCCAGTGCCTCCACCGACGCCAACAGATCGACACTGCAGCTACGACACAGCCCATGACTCGCGAGGCGGGGGCCTACGAGTCGGTTCACTAGCCGCCCCGCCTCGAGCCCCACGCCGCACCAGGCGCAAGGCAACGCGGGCGAAACCGGCGCTCTCGTATGAAATCCCTTCATGGCGAGCCTCGACGCCCGGGGTCGCTTGGGCCCTGGGGCTGCGCCGGAGAACCTCGGGCTCCCCCCGAGACCGGGCCCTCCGGCGACCCCAAGCCCCCGACCTCCGGGAGCCTTCCGGCTCGTTGCCTGCCGTCTCCTGCGTCGGAGACGCCGCAACGAACCCGTGCTGACGAGAAGTCGATAGAGCAAGCAGCATGCCAGACCGCGGCAGCCGGGCGGCAGCACGAGGGCTTCGCGTCCGGTTGCGAATGAGAAACGCCGTTCCATCCCGTACGAATCGCACAGGCGTGTGCACCAAATGGAACACCCGAGTAGGCCGCGTGCAGGGAGGCGGAAGGCCGCCGGCGGGGAGCGTGCAAAACCGGCAACACCGGTCACTCCCCTTCCACTCGAAGTGCCGTAACAAGTCGGCACTAGGAACGTTTTTTGCACCCGAGAGTCAAGCTAGGGCACTCGAATGCCGACACGAGGCTACGTAGGCCCACCGAGATCGAACGGCGGCCCACCGACGGAACCGGAGCCCTCTGACATGTCGAACCCGCTCACCCGACCGCTCTTGGCCCTGCTCGCGACGCTCGGCCTCGCGACCTCCGCCCAGGCCACCGTGGTCGGGGGTTTCGAAGCGGGCTTCGACGGGTTCACGACCGTGGGCGACGTCTATCGCGTCGACGACTCCTTTGGTGCCGGAATCCCCCAGGGCAACTGGGGATTGTTCATGTCGACCTTCCCGAACGGCGCCGGTCTTCTGGGCCCGCTGACGGGCACGCCGATCGACCAGACGGCGACGCCAGCCGTCCCGGTCGGCACGCTGGAAACCTTCCTCGGCCTCACGGGCGGCGACCTCGACGCAGCCTCACCGACCGGCGCGGTGGTCGAAGGTTCCGCAGCCCAGGTCGCCTTCACCACGACCGCGACCATGACGTTGCGGCTGGAAGTCATCCTGCTGACGAATGAAACCGACGCCTGGGCTCCCGCCTACACGGACTTCTTCTTCACGACGCTCACCGGCGAGGGCGTAGTCGAGCGAACCAATGTCCTCGACCCCTTGGTGGCGTCGCCGGGCACGGTGTTCGACCGCGACACGGGCTGGCTGCTCGTGGAGTGGGTGGACCTCGCCCCCGGCACGTACACGCTGGGCGTCGGCATCGTGGACGTGTTGGATAGTGACCTCGGCACCGCGGTCATCGTCGACAACATCGAGCTGGTCCCCGAGCTGCGCGTGGCCCTGATGCTCTTCGCCGGGCTCGGCGGCATCTGGATCGCCGGCAGCCCGCACCGCGGCCCACGCACACCCCGCCGCTAGCTCGCCACGCCACGAACCCAGGTCACGCCCGACGCAGGCTCCCGAGCCGGCGCCACCGTGGTGTATGGTCGCCCGCATGGCGGGGGGCGAGGCGAGCTTCACAATCTGGGGAGGCGTCGCCGTCTACCTGACGGGAGTCCTGGCACTCGGCCTCCACGCCGCTCGCCACGTCCAGGACAACGCCGACTACCTGGTGGCCGGGCGTCGACTCCCGCTCTGGCTGTGCACGTTCACGCTCTTCGCCACCTGGTTCGGCGGTGGGACCGCCATCGGAGCCGCGGGCGCCGCTTACGAGAGTGGGCTGCTGGGCGTGATCGCAGACCCCTTCGGAGCGGCCCTCTGCCTCTTCCTGTTCGGCGCGTTCTACGCAAAGGTGCTTCGCCGGCTCGAGCTGCTGACCGTGGCGGACTTCTTCCGGCATCGCTTCGGGGGCCACGCCGAGCCCCTGGCAGCCTTGTGCCTGATCCCCGCCTACGTGGGTTGGGTCGGCTCCCAGTTCGTCGCGTTCGGCTTCATCCTGAACGCCCTCACCGGCGTCGACACGACCCTCGCCATCGTCGGCGGTGCGGCGTTCGTGATCCTCTACACCCTCGCCGGTGGGCTCTGGGCGGTGAGCCTGACGGACGCCGTCCAGGCGATCGTCCTGACGGTCGGCCTGGCCTTCCTGCTCGGGGTCGTCCTCACGGCGCCCGGAGGCGAAGGCGTGCTCGCGCAGATCCCCGCCGAGCGCTGGCGCGTTCTCCCCGACCCCGGCTGGCCGGAACGACTGGCATGGGTCCAAGCCTGGGTCGTGATCGGGCTGGGCGCGATCCCCAGCCAGGATCTCCTCCAGCGCGTCTTGAGCGCCCGCAGCGATTCCGTCGCGCGCGCGAGCGCTCATGGTGCCGGACTGCTCTACCTCACGGTCGGCATGATCCCGGTGCTCCTCGGGATGGCGGGTGCCGTGCTGCTGCCCGACCTCGCGAACCCCGAACTCGTCGTCCCGCGCCTGTGCCTCGAGTGGCTGTCCCCCATCGGAGTCATGATCGTCCTCGGTGCGCTGCTATCCGCGATCATGAGTTCCGCGGACAGCGCGCTGTTGGCCCCCGCCGGCATCGTGAGCGAGAACCTCGCTCCGTGGCTTCGCCCCGGGCTCTCGGGGGCGGCACGGCTGCGGATCTCTCGCGCCGTGGTCCCGACCTTCGGTGCCCTGTCCCTGGCCGTCGCCCTCTTGTTCGAGAACGTCTACGACCTGATGGTCAACTCGTGGGCCGTGATGCTCGTCTCGCTGTTGGTGCCGTTGACGGGAGGGATGGTCTGGAAACGGCCCGGGCGCTGGGCGGCCAGCGGCAGCATGATCGTGGGACTTGTGGCGTGGGCAGCGCTCTCCACCGTCGACATGGTCTGGCCCGCCGACCTGCTCGCGGCCGGGGTTTGCCTCATCACCTTCGTGGCGCTCGCATGGCTCCCGGCCCGGGACGCTTCGGAGTGAGGGCAGCCCTTTCTCACCACTGCATCCTGGTCGAGGGCATCCCCGGCACGGGCAAGACCACCGCGGCCAAGGCCCTCGTCGCCGGGTTCGAGCGCGCGGGCGTGGGCGCGCGTTGGTACCTGGAAGAAGACCACGGGCACCCGGTGATGCCGAGGCCACTCTTGAAGCAGTGGCGCGAGGCCGATTTCGGGGCGCGCTGTACGGCGAGCTTCGAACGCTTCGCGCGCTCGATCCCGCCGGATCAGACCGAGATCCTCGAGGGCACGGCATTTCAATCCACGGCGCGCTTTCTCTGGGCCGCCGATCGCGACGAGGAAATCCCTGGCTACCTCGACGATCTGGCGCGGGCCCTCGAACCCGCGCGCCCAGCACTCCTCCACCTCCGCCCGCGGGACCGCGCTCGCTATTTCCGGGAGTTCGTGCTGCCGACTCGCGGCCCCGAGTGGACCGCAAAGCTCGTTACCTACGTCGAAGGAACGGCTCGGGCCAAGCGTCTCGGGTGGCGCGGCAGCGAGGGCCTGGTCGAGTTCTGGGCCCGGTACGGAGAGTGCGCCGACGCGTGGGTCGCGGCCCTTCCCTTCCCGTGCCGCACTTTCGAAACCGATCGACAGAAGCGGCCCGACTTCGGCCAGCTCGTGCAAGAATGGCTGGGCAAACCCGACACGTCGAAGGAAACCCGATGAACCCGGACCCGCTCGAGGGCTGGCTTGCAGACCTGACTCTCGAAGAGAAGGCGCTGCTCCTTGGCGGGGCCGAGCTCTGGCGCACCCGCGGCGTGGCGCGGCTCGGCATCCCCCCGCTCAAGGTCAGCGACGGGCCGACGGGCGTGCGCGGCTCGGGCCTCTCGGGCGGAGCCACCGCCGCGTGCTTCCCGTGCGGCAGCGCGTTGGCCGCAACGTGGAACCCCGAACTGGTGGGCCGCCTCGGCGGCGTGCTCGCGGAAGAAGCGCGAACCAAGGGTGCCCACGTGGTGCTCGGCCCCACGGTGAACCTGCACCGTCACCCCTTCGGCGGCCGTCACTTCGAGTGCTACTCCGAAGACCCGTGGCTCACGAGCCGCATCGCCGTGGCCCTGATCCGTGGACTCCAGGACGCCGGCGTCGGCGCCTGCATCAAGCACTTCGTCTGCAACGATTCCGAGTTCGAACGCCACACCATCAGCTCCGAGATCGACGAGCGCACGCTTCGCGAGCTCTACCTGCCCCCCTTCGAAGCGGCCGTTCGCGAAGCCGACGTGGCCTCGGTGATGGGCGCCTACAACCGCGTGAACGGCGTCCACGCCTGTGAGCACCCCGACCTGCTGCGGCGCATCCTCAAAGAGGAGTGGGGCTTCCGCGGCTTCGTCGTCTCGGATTGGTTCGCCACCCAGAGCACGGTGGCGGCGGCGCGCGACGGGCTCGACCTCGAGATGCCGGGGCCGGCGCGCTTCTTCGACCAAGCGCTGGTGAAGGCTGTCGAGGCGGGCGAGGTGCCCGAGGCCGCGATCGAGGAAGCCGTGACCCGGCTCCTCGAAGCGATCGTTCGCTGGGGGGCCTTGGAGGGCGACCCGGAAGCGGAGGAGGTCGCCGTCGACCGCCCGGAACACCGTGCCCTGGCTCGGGAGCTCGCCGCCGATGCCCTCGTGCTGGTTCGAAACGAGGGCGACACCCTCCCCCTCTCCATCGACTCCCTGAACCGCTTGGCCGTGATCGGCCCGAACGCCGGGCTCGCCGTGATCCAGGGCGGCGGCAGCTCTCGCGTGAACCCGCACCACGCCGTCTCGCCCCTGGCCGGCCTGCGGGCACGCCTCGGCGAGGCCGTCCTGCATCAACGCGGGTGCTCGAACCATCGATCCCTGCCACCACTCGAAGCCCCGCAGTTCGGCCTCGACCGTTTCGAAGTCGAGTACGCCCATGCCGACGCGCCGGGCGAGGTCGTGCGACGCCACCGACTCGACCGCCTGGATCTCTCCTCCATCGGGACCTTCTCTCGCGAGCTCGATCGCAAGCGTGGCTTCCGCGCCCGAGTCGTCGCCACCCTCGACCCGCCGGAGACGGGCGTCTACACGTTCTCACTCATCGTCGGCGGGCGCGCGCGCCTGCTCATCGACGGACAGGAAGTCGTCGAGAACTGGGAGAGCTGGGAAGCCGGCGAGTCCTTCTACGGCACGGGCAGTGCCGAACGCACCGGCGAGGTCGAACTCGAAGCCGGCCGCGCGGCCGAGCTCGAGATCCTCTATTCGAGCGAAGGCGCGCGCGGGATCGTCGGCCTGCGCTGCGGCACCCTGCTCCCCGAACCCGAAGGGCTGCTCGAACGCGCGGTCGACGCCGCCGCCTCGGCCGACGCGGCGGTGGTGGTCGTCGGCTTGAACGCGGACTGGGAGACCGAGGGCCGGGACCGGGAGACCCTGGCCCTGCCGGGCCGACAGGTCGAGCTCGTCCAACGCGTGGCCGCTGCAAACCCGAAGACGATCGTCGTCGTCAACGCCGGCGCGCCCGTCGAGCTGCCCTTTCTCGAAGACGTGCCCGCGCTCCTGCAGTTCTGGTACCCGGGCCAGGAAGGCGGCCATGCCCTCGCGGACGTCCTCTTCGGCGACACCGACCCCGGCGGCCGACTGCCGACGACCTGGCCGGTGCGGGTCGAAGACACACCGAGCCACCCGCACTACCCGGGCGGCGAAGGCCGCGTCGACTATGGCGAGGGCGTCTTCATGGGTTATCGCGGCTACGACGCCGCGGGTCGCGTGCCGGCGCTGCCGTTCGGACACGGCCTTTCCTATGCCGAGTTCGCATGGGGCGACTTGCGAGTTGCGAACGCGAAGGTTGCGGCCGGCGAGGCCGTCGCAGCCAAAATCGAGATCCGAAACACCTCCGGCCGCCGCGGCCGCGAGGTGGTCCAGCTCTACCTGGCCGACCTCGACGCGAGCGTTCCCCGGCCGCCTCGGGAGCTGAAGGCTTTCGCGAAAGTCGAGCTGGAACCCGGCGAAAGTCGGACGCTTTCCTTCGACCTTCCCGCGCAGGCTCTCGCCTTCTGGGACCCGGAGGCCGGCGGCTGGCGCGCTGAGGCCGGTGCGTTCGAACTGTGGGCCGGGCGCTCGGCAGGGGATCTTCGATCCAGCGCGCGATTCGAGCTGTCGGACTAGTCCGACTCCTTGCCATCGCGGGGCTTGCGCGGGGTGGTGCGGATGCCGAGGCCGATCCCCGCGCCAAAGGCCGCGACCAGGATCGAGAGTCGCTTCTCACTCGTCCATTCGGACAGGTCGCCGGACAAGACCCGAACCACGGACTGCAGCGCCTCGGTGTCGCTGCGCAGATCCTCACGAGCCTGCTTCGCCGCGCGCTCCGCAGCGCCGAGCTCGGGGGAACGCGAAAGCGGCCGGGCGACGAAGATGAGAATGACCGCGAGCAGGAATTGCACGCCACCCACCAACAACGCGGCGTACAGACTGCCGAACGCATCGGACAAGGCCAGAAAGCCGGCCACGATCAACATCAGCAGACCGCCCACCCCGAGCAGCACGGCGACGACCTGGAAGAGGCTCTGCTTCACGAGGGAACGCGCGCCCGCCCGGGCTCTCAGCAGCTCCGCCTCGGCCAAGATGCGCGCGTCGCGAATGGGGTCGATGCTCGCCAAAGTGGTTTAGCGGCCCAGCAATCGGCCGAGCACGAAGCCGATGAACAATGCGCCGGCCACGCTCGGGATCGGGTTCGCCTCGATCTGCTTCTCGAGCTGGTCGAGCTGTTCTTGCGCCTTGCCACCCGCGTCGCCGGCCGCCGTCCGCAGACGCTCAACGTTTTCGGCCGCCACGCCTTCGAGCTTGGCGCGCGCCTCCGCAGCGGCGTCCTCGACCTTGGCGCGGGTCGACTCCTTGCGCTTCGTCGCCTCCTCGCGGAGGGCCTTCCGCAAGGCCGCCACGTCCTGGCGCAAATCCTTGACCTCTTGCTCCAGCGATTCGTTGCTTGCGCTCATGTCGGTGCCCTCCTCGGCCGGCACGGGCATGGTGCATGGGTCGCAGGCTCTTTTCAACGCTCGCTCCCACTCTGCTTTTCGAACCTCCTGCTGCGTTTCAGCTCCGCCCTCGCGGCGGACGCCCGGTATGATGGCGCCCCGCGGGCCGGAGCGAGCGAAGGCAGATCGGGAATGGGAGAGCGAGATGGGGCTCGATGACGTCGCCGGCGTGGACGCCGGGGCCACGCTGACGAAGCTGGCGCTTCCGGAAAGCGGGGGCAGCCGGCTCGAGACGTTCCCGAGTGAGCGCCCGGACGACGTACGTGCCGCCCTCGCCAGCCATGGCGCCACGCGAGTGGGCGTGACCGGCGGCGGCGCAGCGAGGCTCGCCGCCCTTCTGGGAGGCCAAGCGGTCCCCGTAGACGAGTTTCGGGCGTGGCAGTGCGGCGTCGCCGAGCTCCTGCCCGAAGCCCCGGGCCGCTACCTGCTCGTCTCCATCGGCACGGGCACCTCCGTCCTGCTGATCGAGAGCGAGGGCGTGAGCCGGATGGGCGGAACGCCGCTCGGAGGCGGCACGGTCCTCGGGCTCGGTGCCGCCCTCACGGGGACCTCGGACTTCGATCGCCTCTGCGCCCTTGCCGTCACGGGCGACCGCTCGCGGGTCGACGTCTCGGTGGCCGAAGTCTATGCCGACGGCGATGCCCCCATGACCACGGATGTGATGGCCTCGTCGTTTGCCCGTCTCGCCGAGGGCCGACACCGCCGCGAAGCCAGCCCCGAAGACCTCGCCCGGTCGATCATGGCGATGGTGGGCGAGAACGTCGCCCTGCTCGCGGGAAGCTTTTCCCTCGTCGTGGGCGTCGAGTCCATCGTCTTCGGAGGCTCGACGCTACGCGGCAATCCAGCCCTCAGCGACGCGCTCACCGACTACGTGTCGCGTTTCGGGCGGAAGCCCATCTTTCTCGACGACGGTGCCTTCGCCGGCGCCCTCGGTGCGCGGCAGGTGGCGGCCGAAGGCTGAACACCGAACTCACCCCACGCGGCTCGACGGCCTCGACGAGCTGACGCAACATGCCGGGTCGGCCGCCTTCGCGGCCCGCCAAGGAGAGCCCCGTGGAATTCGATTTCGCCACCCTGAACGAAGCCGTTGCCGCTGCCGCACCCGACCGCGAAGCCCTGGTCTTCCGCGACCGTCGCCTCACTCATGGCCAGCTGGCCGAGCGCAGCCGCCGGCTCGCCAACTACCTGCTGTCGCGGGGCGTGAAGGTCGAGCGCGAACGTTCGGAACTCGCCGGCCATGAGTCGGGCCAGGACCATCTCGCGCTCTACCTCTACAACGGAAACGAGTACGTCGAGGGCATGCTGGGCGCATGGAAGTCGCGCATGGCGTCGCTCAACGTCAACTACCGCTATGTCGAGGACGAGCTCCTCTACCTCTTCGACAACTCCCGGGCCAAGGCCCTGCTCTACCACTCCGAGTTCGCGCCGCGGGTCGCCGCGGTGCGCGACCGCCTTCCGAACCTGGAGATCCTGATCCAGGTCGCCGACAGCTCGGGGAACGAGCTGCTGCCCGGAGCGATCGAATACGAGGCGGCGCTCGCCGGGGCTTCGGCGGGAACACCGGATGTCGAACCCTCGCCCGACGATCTCTACATCCTCTATACCGGCGGCACGACGGGCATGCCGAAGGGCGTGCTCTGGCGCTCGGGGGACATCTTCGTGGCGGCCATGGGCGGCCGGCGCGCCGACCGCACGGAGTTCGACTCCGTGGATCAGATCGCCGAGCAGGTCGTGAACGCGCCGTCCATGAAGGCCGTGATCGGGCCGCCGCTGATGCATGGCGCGGCTCAGTGGACCGGCTTCATCATGATGCATGCCGGCATGACGATCTGCTTCCCGTCGATCCCCGAAAAGCTCGACGGGCCCGACTTCCTCTCGACCATCCAGCGCGAGAAGGCCTTCACCGCGAGCATCGTGGGCGACGCCTTCGCCCGCCCAATCCTCGATGCCATCGCCGAGGGAAACTACGACCTCTCGAGCCTGAAGATGATCGGCTCGGGCGGTGCTCCGCTCTCCACCGCCAACAAGAAGGCTCTGCTCGACGCCGTCCCCGGCGTGACCGTGCTCGACGCGATCGGTTCGTCCGAGACGGGTGTCCAGGCCAGCAACCCGAGCACGAAGGGCTCCGAGATCTCCACAGGCAACTTCACGCCCGGCCCCGGCGCCTGCGTGATCTCGGCCGAACTCGACCGCAAGCTCGCGCCCGGCGACGACGAGATGGGCTGGTTCGCCCAGGAGGGTCGCGTGCCCCTCGGCTACTTCCACGATGCCGAGAAGACCGCCAAGACGTTTCCGATGATCGACGGCGTCCGCTACTCCGTCCCCGGCGACCGGGCCCGCCTCCGCGCTGATGGCGGCATCGAAGTGCTGGGCCGCGATTCGGTCACCATCAACTCGGGCGGCGAGAAGATCTTCGCCGAAGAGGTCGAACACGCCCTCAAGCAACACCCCGCCGTCTACGACACCGTCGTCGCCGGCCGCCCGAGCGACCGCTGGGGCCAGGAAGTCGTCGCCGTCGTCCGACTCCGAGAGGGCGCCACGGCCACCCCCGAAGACCTGCTCGCCGAAGCCGGCAAACACCTCGCCCGCTTCAAGCTCCCCAAGGCCTTCGTCTTCCGAGACGAAATCGAGCGAAGCCCCAGCGGCAAGCCCGACTACCGCTGGGCCAAGGAACAGGTGAGCTGACGACCGCCGAGCCCGCGCGAAGTGACGACCCAACGAAAAACGGCCCCCGCGACCAAGTCGCAGGGGCCGTTCTCATCTCTGTTCGGTTCGTGATCAGTCGGCGCCGTAGAGGGCGTCGAGCTCCTCTTCGGACAGGACCACGTCGATCTTCTTGGCGAAGAACTCGCCGTCCTTCTTCTGATCGGGGATCCAATACACGTTCACCTGCTTGCCGGCGGGGATCTCGGACACGTGGCCCTTCTTCCCGTTGATGGCCACGCTGGTGCGCGTCAGGATGCTGCCGTCGGGGATCACGTTGAAGGTGGCTTCCTTGCCCTTCTTCAGCAGCTTCTTGTTCGGGCCCTTGCTCTTCGCGGGCTTGATCGTGACGGTGTTGGCCTCGGCGTCGAACGCGACGAAGCGGGCCTCGGTCTGAGTACTCTTCGGCGGCGCCGCGAGGGCCTCCGAAGCGACGGTGCCCACAAAGGCCAGCGCCAGGCCGGCCAGGGCCGCCCGTACGAGAATGGTCTGGGATCGAATCACGGCTCTCCTCCTTCTCGGCGTCCTGCCCGGAGCTTCGGTTCCGGGCCCCCCAGGAAAACGGGGCAAGGCTACACGCTCCCGGCCACCCGGGAAAGCTCTCGGTGGGACGCAGGGCGAGCGGGAATCATTCACCGAATCGAGGAAAACCCCGAGACCGCCGCCGGGCCGGCGATCTGCCGTGAATCCCACTCGCTCCGCCACCGGAAGGGCTTCGGTCGTGCCATCCACCGGTCGAAACGACCCTCATGGAGCGTTCTGCGGGCGAGACCACGGCACCGGGCCGGACCTGGGAGTTGCCGGCCTGGCTGGTGATCCTGGAAGGCGAGTCCGAGGGCGTCCGCTTCGAGCTGGAGCCGGCCACCACCGTGGGCCGCGACCCCGAGAACACGATCTGCCTGCTCGATGAACGCACCTCCCGTCACCACGCGGTGGTGCGTCGCAGCGACGGGGCCTGGACCCTCCACGACCTCGGCAGCGCCAACGGCATCTGGGTCGGCGACGAGCGGCGCGACAAGCCGTGGCGACTCTCGGACGGCGACACGTTCCGCATCGGCAACACGACCTTTCGCTTCGATTGGGACGGCGAGCCCGACGCAAAGCGCGCCTCGCTCGAACTCACGGACCGCTCGTCCATCGAGATCGTCCCCTCCGCCCAGGGCAGCGTGGAACTCGGCGACGCCCACGGCGAGGAGTCGGTTTCCGCGGCCACCACGGGCAACACCGCCCTGCCGGCGGGCGGGCGGCGCCTCGGCGTTCTGCTGCGCATCCAGAAGGCACTCTCGGAGCTGCGCGAGATGCAGGACCTGGCGGGTGTGCTGCTCGACGAACTCTTCCTCGCCGTTCCGGCACACCGGGGCGCGCTGCTCGTGACGCGAGCGGACCACGGCCTCGAACCCGTCGCCATCCGTCGGCGCGACGACGCCTCGGCCACGAGCATTCCGATCAGCCGTTCGCTCCTCCGTACGGCGCTGTCGCGGCGCGAGGCGGTGATGACGGGCGGCGATGCCGACCTCACGGCCCACGACGTGCGCTCGGCCATCACGGCGCCGCTTCTCTACCAGGGCCGCCTGCTGGGCGTGCTGCATCTCGAGAGCTCCGACGGCGGGCGGCGACTCGACCGAGACGACCTCGAACTGGTGGCGATGGCGGCGTCCCAGGCGGCCATCGCCGTGGCCAACACGCAGCTCCTCGAGCGCGTCCGCCGCGATGCCGAACACCGCACGAACCTCGAGCGCTACCTCGCCCCGGGTCTCGTCGAGCAGTTGCTCGAAGGCGACCTCCACCTCGACACCGAGGGCGCCACGCGCCAGTGCACGCTGCTGTTCGCCGACCTTCGCGGTTTCACGGCCATGAGCGAATACCTCCCGAGCAAGGAGGTCTTCGGGACACTCAACGCGTTCTTCCAGCGCATGGTCGACGTCATCCACGCGAATCATGGCTCCGTGGACAAGTTCATCGGCGACGCGGTGATGGCGGTCTGGGGCATCCCGGACTTCAGCGACGACGACGCCGCGCGAGCCGTCCTCGCCGCCATCCGGATGCAGCAGGAACTCGTCCATCTGAATCTCGAGCGCGAGGCCGCCGGCAAGCCAGCGCTCGCCATGGGGATCGGCATCCACACGGGGCCCGTCCTCGCGGGCAACCTCGGCGCACGACAACGCATGGAGTACGCCGTGATCGGCGACACCGTGAACCTGGCGAGCCGCATCGAACGCCTGGCCGAGGCCGATCGCATCCTGGTCTCCGACGCCACCATGGCTTGGATCGGCCCGCTCGTGCACGCGACCGAGCGCCCGCCCGTCCGGGTGAAGGGCAAGCGCGACCCGGTCCAGACCTTCGCCGTCCACGGCCTGCGCGACGCGGGCGAGGAGCGCTCGGAACTCGGACGCACGCACCCCCGACACAAGTCGGCCGCGCGCATCGTGCTCCACTCCGACGGGGCGACCCGGCACGAGGGTCTGCTCGCCGATTGGTCCGCGAGCGGCGCGGGCGTATGCCTGCCCCCCGAACAGATGCGCGGGCTCGAGGCCGGCGCGGGGATCCAGCTGGCCCCGCCGGGCGCGGCGCAATCGGAATCCCTCGAGGGCACGGTCGTCCGGGTGATCCTGACGCGCGACCACGCTGGGCAGGCGATCTTCAAGGCCGGGATCCGCTTCAGCCACCCACCGGCGCGGATCGACGCTCTGGTGCGAGGCTGGCTCGAGCCGCCGGAGGCCGAGCGCTAGAGCCGGGCGGGTTCGGCGAAGACGTCGTGGGGAAAGTCCACGCCGCGATTCTACGCCAAGCCCGGCAGGCCCCTCGCCACGGTTTCACCCCCGCGACCCGTCGCGGAAAGACACTCTCCACCACCCCCGCCACCGGTCGCGGAAGGGGTACTCTCCAGCGCCCATGTCCCCGGCCCCGCCCGACCCGCTCGCCACCCTGCTCGACCGCCTCGACCTCGAGAGCCTCGACCGCGACCTCTATCTCGGCGACCCGGAGCCCGGCGGCGACGGGCCGCTCTTCGGGGGGTTCGTGGCGAGCCAAGCCACCATGGCGGCGGGCCGCAGCGTGGAGCGTGGCTTCCTCCACTCTCTCCATGCCTACTTCCTGAGGCCCGGCCGCCATGACTTGCCGATCCGCTACGTCGTCCACCGCATCCGCGACGGCCGCACCTTCACCACGCGGCGAGTCGTCGCCTACCAAGGTGGCGAGGCGATCTTCAACCTGTCGGCGAGCTTCGCGCAGCCTGAGGAAGGGATCTCCCATCAGAGCCCGATGCCCGAGGCTCCGCCGCCGGAGTCGGTGCCGGATTGGGAGGACGAACGCGCGCGCATCCTCGGCGACGCGCAGCGTCGGCCCGACGGCGCCGTCGAGGTGCGCATCTGCGACCCCGATGACCCGACACCCGGCGTGAAGCTTCCCGCCACCCGGCGTGTGTGGATGCGGCCGCGCGGGCCACTGCCCGACGACCCTCTCCTCCACACCGCCCTGCTGGTATACGGCACCGACCGGACCCTGCTCGGCACGGCGGCCCGGCCCCACGCCATGCCCTGGGGCCGACGCGTCGGCGCGAGCCTCGACCACTCCGTGTGGCTGCATCATCCGCCGCGCTTCGAAGGTTGGGTCCTCTTCACCAGCGAGAGCCCCGTGGCCCACGCGGCCCGCGGCCTGATCTTCGGCGCGATGTACGACCTCGAGGGCCGGCGCATCGCCTCGGTGGCCCAGGAAGGGCTCATCCGGATGCCGCGGTCCGAAGCCTGAGACGCAGGCAGAGCGCAGCGCCCCGGCAATCGGAACGGCGGCCGGCGGAAGCGCAGCGAGACGCTTCGGTTGCGGTCAAGGGCGCGGCCAACGTGTACGATCCCTTCCCCATGACACCGGACGGCGGGCAGGGGTGACGGACGCGGTGGCGAAGCGTCCGGGCGTCTTTTCGGCGGCGTGGTGCACGGTGGCCTTCGGCTCCGGTGCGGCGGCGCTGCTGTTCGAAACCCTGTGGTTCCGCGTCACCGGGCTCACGCTCGGCAACGGGGTCTGGGCCAGCAGCGTCGTGCTCGCGGCCTTCATGGCGGGCCTCGCCCTGGGCAACGCGCTCGCCGCCCGGCGAGCCGACCACGTCGCTCGACCCGCGCGCCTCTACGCCCTGCTGGAAGTCACGATCGGGATCTCGGGCTTCCTGCTCGTGGTGGGCCTGCCCGCGCTGACGCCGTTCCTGGCCCCCGTGCTGCAGACACTGCGCGACACGCCTTGGCTGATGAACGGGCTGCGCCTGGTGCTCGCCTTCCTGGCCATGATGGTCCCGGCCACGGCCATGGGCGCGACGCTTCCCGTCCTGGTGAAGTCGCTCTCGCGCCACGACGAGCGCTTCGGGCGCGTGCTCGGGCGCCTCTATGGTTGGAACACCCTCGGCGCGGTGGTGGGCGCACTCCTGGGGGAGTCGCTGCTGCTCGAAGCGCTCGGCATGCGCGGTGCGGCCGTCGCCGCCCTCGGCCTGAACCTCCTGTCGGCCGGCGGGGCCTTGGCACTCGCGCGCGCTGCGGGTGCCCAGCCGGTTGCCCCGACAGCCGGCGCCGCGGCGCCCCCTGCGCGGCCGGCCTTCGCCCTGTTGCTGGCGGCGTTCCTCTCCGGCGCGACCTTCCTGGCCCTCGAAGTCGTGTGGTTCAGGCTGCTCGCGCTGTTCGTCTATGGAACGAGCCTGGTCTTCGCGGCGCTCCTCGCCGTGGTCCTGGCCGGGATCGCGCTCGGAGGCCTGACGGCCGCGCGCTGGCTGCGCGACGGCCGACGCGCCGCCCCGGCCCTGCCCGCCCTCGCTCTGGCGTCGGGCTGCGCCACGCTCGCCACCTACGCCGGGTTCGAAACGGTGCTCGGCGCACTGCTTCCGCCGGGGCAGGCCGCGGCCGCGTTGTGGCACGTCGCATTGCTCGCCGTGCCGCTGATGTTGCCCGTGGCCTGGCTTTCCGGCGTGCTCTTCACCGCCCTCGGCGAAGCAGCGCGCGAGGTACTCGGCGGCGAGGCACGCACTGCGGGCTTGCTGACCCTCTCGAACACGATCGGCGGCGCCTGCGGCTCGCTGCTCGGCGGGTTCGTGCTACTCCCGCGCGTCGGGCTCGAGAACTCACTCCTCGGCCTTGCGGCCGTCTATGGCGTGATCGCGATCGTCGTGTGGGCGGGCACCCAAGCGGAGTCTCGTCGGATCGGCACGCCCGCGGTGCTCGCGGCAGCCCTGTTGGCCCTGTTCTTCGTCTTCCCGAGCGGCATCCTTCGCTCGCACTTTCTCGTGCACCCGACACTCTCGTTCCAGGAGCCCGGGGCCCGCATCGCTGCCGTACGCGAAGGTTTGCTGCAGACGCTCGTGCTCGTCCGCACGGAGCGCTTCGGCCACCCGCTCTACCTCCGGCTGTTCACCGACGGCTTCAGCATGTCGGGCACCACGACCCACTCACGCCGCTACATGAAGGCCTACGTCTATCTCCCGGTCGCGCTCCAGCCTGACCTGCGCGACGCGCTGCTCATCAGCTACGGCGTGGGTTCGACGGCTCGGGCCCTCACCGACACGGCCTCGCTCGAACGGATCGACGTCGTCGACATCTCGCCCGAGATCATCGAGACCAGCGCGCTCGTGTTTCCTCGCAAGGGCGACGACCCCCTCGAGGACCCGCGCGTCCACGTTCACGTCGAAGATGGACGGTTCTTCCTCCAGACCACCGAGCGCGGCTTCGACCTGATCACGAGCGAACCGCCGCCGCCGAAGTACGCAGGCGTGGTCAACCTCTATAGCCGGGAGTACTTCGAGCTGATCCGGGCGCGACTGAACCCGGGCGGCATCTCCACCTATTGGCTGCCGGTCCACAACCTTTCGGAGTCCGACACACGCGCGATCCTGCGCGCCTGGTGCGATGTCTTCGACGACTGCACGCTCTGGACGGGCGCCGGCCTCGACTGGATGCTGATGGGGTCGCGGGAGCTCGGCGCGGCGCCGAGCGAGGCCGAGTTCTCGGCACAGTGGCACGACCCGGCCGTAGCCACCGAACTCCAGACCCTCGGCCTCGAAGCGCCCGAGCAGCTCGTCGCGACCTTCCTTGCCGGATCGAAGACCCTCCGCCGTTGGACCGAAGACGTGGAGCCCGTCGTCGACGACCATCCCCTGCGCATCTCCCACGATCCGGTGCAGCCCGCGGACAGCCACGAATCGAGTTTCTTCCGCGAGGCCATGCGCGGCGGAGCCGTCCGGCGCGAACTCGAAGCGAGCCCCTTCGTGCGCGAGCACGTTCCACCCACGATCCGGGAGAAGGCGCTGACCTTCGCGCCGTGGCAGGACATCCTGACGGCCCGACTCGTCTACGACGGGAGCCAGAGCGTCGGCGAGCAGGAACTCCATGCCGTGCTCACCCGCTCCGAACTGCGAACCCTCGCTCTGTGGCTGCTCGGCAGCGACGCGGACGAGCAGCGGATCGTCGCCGGGATCGCTGAGGGCCGCGCCAACGCCGAGGCAACCCGCATCCGAGCCGTCGGCGCCCTGGCCGAGCGCGACTGGGCGAGCGCCGCCCGCCTGCTGCGCCGCGCTCGCACGGGGCGCGCCAGCGACGCACGCTTGATGAACCTCGAGATCTACGCGCTCTGCATGGACGATCAGCCGGGCGCGGCCCTCGCACTGGCGAGGCGCCTCGTGGCTTCCAGCGCGGAAGCGGCTCGCGCCGACGATCATTGGCGCTGGCTCACGGAGACCTTCGGCCTCCCCGACCCGCGCGGGCCGCAGGGCGCCGGGGGAAGCTCGTGAAGGGCGGCGCACGATGACACCCCGCAAAGCCAGCGCGTCGCCCTCCCCGGCGAGCTTCACTCCGCTCGGGTGGGCCGCCCTCGCCGTCGGGTTCGTCGGCATCGCCCTCTTCCTGGCGTGGCCGGCCATCGACGGCGTCTTCTTGTCGGACGACTACCTCTACATCGTCAACAACCCGTACGTGCACGGCCTGTCCTGGGAGAACGTGAAGGCCATCCTCGACCCGTACGGGTCGCCGACGGTGTACAGCCTGAACTACGCCCCGGTGCATCTCCTCCTGCACGCCGCCCAGTGGGAGTGGGTGGGCGACCAGACGCGCCTCTACCACGTGACCAACGCCGTCGGCCACGGCCTGACGTCCCTCTTGCTCATCCCGTTCTTCATGCGGGCAGGGATCGCCCGGCAGGCCGCCGCGCTCGGCGCGCTCCTATTCCTCGTTCACCCGGCGAACGTCGAGACCGTCGGGTGGATCTTCCAGCTGAAGACGATCGTCGCGGTGGCGCTGTCCATCGGCGCCCTGTTGCTCCACGAGCGACGCCCGGGCTGGGCGACGTTGCTGTTCACGCTGGCCTTGCTCACCAAGGTGACGGCCCTCGGCGTCCTCCCCGTGGTCGCCGTGCAGGCCTGGATCCGGAGCCGCAACGACCCGCCCTCGGCGCCGCGCTGGGGCTGGCTCGCGGGCTGGGTCGTGATCGCCATCGCCATCTCGATCCCGGAGATGGCGGCCTTCCAGCGACAGAGCGACGTGCGCATCGTCATCGACGAAGACCCGATCGTCCACGGCCGCACGATCTTCGCGATTGCCGCCCGCTATCTCTGGATGGCCGCAACGGGTCTCGGTGTCGCCACCTTTCACGAACCGCCCGTGGCCGGCTCGTGGCTCGACCCGTGGTGGCTCGCCGGCCTGGCGGCGCTCGTCGCCATCGGCGCCCGCTCGGTCGAACGCCTGCTGCGCAACAGCGAGGAGGCGTGCCTCTGGGTCTTCGCCGCAGCGGCCTTTGGCCCGGTTTCGCAGATCTTCCCGTTCATCTTTCCCATGGGCGATCGCTACCTCTACCCGATCCTGCCGGGCTTGATCGGAGCCCTGCTGCTGGCCTTCCGGCCTGCGTGGGACTGGCTCGGCGCGCGGGTCGGCGGCGAGACGCTGCGGCGAGCTGGGGCCGCCGCGGCGCTGACACTGGCCGTCTTCTTCGGCGCCACTTCGCACGCCCGCGCGCCGGTCTTCGCGGGCGACATGGCAATGCTGCTCGACGCCGCCAAGGCGTACCCGGACGGAATGATGGCCCACATCCTCCGCGGCCATCAGGCGGCGCGCACCGGTGATGCGAACGGTGCCGCCCGCGCATTCGGTCGCGCCGTGGACCTCGGGTTCTCGGATCTGAATGCGCTCCTCGCGCACCCCGAGCTGCGCCGCGTCGCCGGCACGCCGGTCTTTCGCGAGCAGGTGTTGCTCAAGCTGGCGGACCTCGACATCCAGCGGTTGGCGGGGATGGAAGCGCCCGACCAGTCGGAGCTGTTGGTCCTGGCGCGCGCGTACGAGATCCGCGGGGACTTCGATGAGGCCCTCGAGGCCCTCGAGCGCGCCCAGGACGCCCCGGGTGCCTTCGATGCCCAGGTCGAGCGGCGCCTGCGCGACCTCCGCGTGCACCGCGACCTGAGGGCGCGCTAGCCGACCCTTCGGAGCGGCCGGGCGGCCTACCCCGCCCGCTCTGCGCGCGCTGCCTCGTGCTCGGGCTCGATCCGCAGCGCTTCGTCGAACGCCAAGCCGGCTTCGGCGTCGCGCCCCTGAGCCTTCAACGCCAGACCGAGGTGGTAGTGATACTCGGCCACGCTCTGGCCGCGGACCTTCGCCAGCTCGATCGCCGACCGGAACTCGAAGGCCGCCGGCTCGGCCAGGCCCTTCTGCAGATACACGTAGCCGAGGGTGTCGGCGATCCCCGGGTTCTCCGGGTTCTGGCTCTTGACCTGCCGCGCCAACGTCACGGCTCGATCGAGATCCTCCCGGAGTTCGGCCAGAACCAGCGCCAGGTCGCTCAGCGCGGGCGAAAACTCGGGCTTCATCGCGAGGGATTCTTCGAGCACGGCGCGGGCTTCGGGATAGCGCTCCAGCTGGTAGTAGATCCGGCCGAGCTGCCACAAGCCCGCGGGCTGGATCGTCCCGGCCTCGCGCGCCTCCTCGAACATGCGAATCGCCACGTCCACCTTGCCCTGCGCGCCGAGGATCTCGGTGAGCAGCATCGGGGCGCCGAACGGGCGCAACGACATCTCATAGGATTCGATCGTGAGTTTCTCCGCCTCGTCCTTGCGGCCGAGCACGTAGAGACTTCGTGCGTGCATCAGCGGCGCGGCAGACCGGCCCGTGATCGCAGCGTTCGCCTCGAGGGCCCGCACGGCCTCCTCGCGCTCGTTGCGCAGCAGCAGCTGGTTCATCCAGGCGTACGTCAACGAGGGGTCGCCCTGGTCTGCCCTCCAGGCCCGCCCGACGATGCGTCGTGCGCGGTCGGGCTGATGGGGGCTCTCGAAGCGATGGAAAAGGAGGACGTTCTGGACGGTCGGCGAGTCGACCGCGAGCGCGGCTTCGAGCTGCGGCAGCGCTGCCTCGCGGCGGCCGATCTCGTAGAGCGAATTGATCCGCAAGGTATTCATGAGGGAATCCGGCCGGAGCCCGAGCCGCTGCATGTCGCGCACGGCGCGAAGAACGGCCAGCCAATCCTGCTTTCCCGCCAACAGGCGGATGCGAAGCTGATGGGCCTGGGCCGAGCGCGCCGGGCGAAGCTCGATGGCGCGATTCACCGCGGCCAGAGCCGCATCCGTGTTGCCCGCCCGCGATTCGGCGGCCGCCAGCTGCCGCAGGACGTCAGCCCGCTCGACGTTCGCCGAGAGGACCCGGAGCGACTGCAGTCCTCCGCGGTGGTCGCCCGTCTGGATGTCATACGTCGCCGACGCCAGACGGGTCAGCGGCTCCTCCGGATGGTTCGCCTTCAAGCGATCGAGGGCCTCCTTGGCATTCTCCAGGTCGCCCTCGGCCATCAAGAGCTCGAACTCGAGCGCACCGATGTCGGCCGAGGCACCGACCTCCCCCTCCAGGGATCGGAGATATTCGGTGGCTTCGTCTTCACGATGCGTCGCCACCAGGACACGGACGTATTCGGCGTGCAGCCCGACGTCGTCGGGGCGGCCCTCGAGCGCGCGCGCCCAGACTTCGTCACTCGAGCCTCCGAGCCTGCGTTCGAGGGAGGCGAGACGGCGCCAACCCTGCGCCGTGCCCGGCTCCAACTCGACCCAGCGCTCGAGAGCCCAGCGTCGGTACTCGAGGTCCGGGTGATTCGTGGCGATCCGCCTGGCTTCACGCGTGGTGGTCCTGAGGCCGGAGGGGTCTTCCTTCTCCTTGGCCAGACGGAAGGCCTCGCGGATCGACTGCTCCGCCGCATCGATGTGGCCTTCCCACTCGGCGTAGATCAGGGCCTGCTCCATGCGGTCGTACCACTCGCCGAGCTGCTCCTGATCCTTCGAGACCGCGGCCGCGACGTCGGCCGCGGCGATCGCCTTGTCGTAGACCTCGTCGGGTGGCGTGCGGCCGGTCAGCCGCGTCTCCCGGATTCGCGCACGGTAGACGGAGGTGATCATCCGGTGGGCGTTCACGTGGGTGGGATCGAGTTCGGTGCCGGTGAGGGCCGCCGACAGCGCGCCCTCCGTGTCATTCTTGACCAGCAAGACTTCCGCACGCCGCGTGTAGGCATCGACGTTGGTCGGTTCGAGTTCGAGCACCTCGTTCACCAGGGCTTCAGCAGCGTCCACGTCCGTGACGTAGAGAGCGGGGATCTGCATCAAGGCAGCGCGCGTCATGCTCTTGTCGAGCCGATAGGCCTCGCCGTAGAAGAAGGCCGCCTGCGGTCGACCCATCGCCTGGTAGGCGTCCGCGATGCGAAGGTTCACGTCCGCGCTCTTCGGCTGGATGCTCAGTGCAGATCGGAGCTCGATCAGCGCGGCGCGAAAATCTTTCGCCTCCTCGAACTCCTCGGCTGCCGTGATGTGGGCGGCCACCTTCTCTTCGTCGGATGCACAGCCGGCCATGCCGAGGGCAAGGACGAGGACGAGCCCGAGTGTCAGCCAGGAACCATGCATCTAGGAGGCCTCCCTGAGTCGTGCCAGCTCGGTGCGGGCGGCGTCGGCTTCGGGGAACGCGTCCCCGGCCAGGGCCTCTCGAAACAGCGCTTCGGCGCGGTCGCGCTCACCGAGCTCGACCAGTGCCAACGCGAGCCGGTAGGCGATCGACGGCGAGCCGGCGTCGAGGCCGTGGGCTCGCTCGAGAGCCGCGACGGCTTCCGCGTGTGCGCCGCGCCGGTAGTTCACCCATCCCAGCGTATCGAAGACCGCCGCCGAGGCGTCCATCTCGCTCGCACGGGTCGCGAGGGCGAGGGCCTGGTCGAGAGCCTCGCCGCGCTCGGCCAGGATCCATGCCAAGTCGTTGTTCGCGTGAGCGTGGACGGGGTCGCGGCGGAGGGCCTCGCGGAGACGTGACTCGGCTCCCGCTACGCGCCCGGCAGACAGCTCGATCTGTGCCGCTTGATAGGGATAGCTCGCGTTCGACGCGTCGGCCTCGGTAGCGCGGTCGAAGAGGTCGCGTGCACCGTCGGCATCGCCACCGGCCAGGCGCAGGCTGGCCTGCCCCTCGATGGCCGGTGCATGTTCGGCATCGAGCTCGATCGCGCGGTTGAAGCTCGCGATGGCCTCGTTGCCGCGGCCCACCGAAACCAGCACGCGCCCGAGCACGTCATGGAAGCCCGCAGCGTCGGGATGCGCCTTCGCAGCCGCCTCGGCCAGGCGCACCGCGTCGGCATGATCGCCGGCGTTCACGTGGTACTCGCAGGCCTGTCGCAGCGATGTTTCGTGTTCCGGGTCGGTCAAATCGAGCGACGAAGCGGTGATGAAGCGAGCCGCAGCGGCCGGCCCCTCATCGATCTCCTCGAAGCGGGCACCCTCGAGCACGGAGGCCTCCTCGAAGCCCTCGAACTCCGCGAGGCGAACGGCCTGCTGGCGCCCGACCTTCTTGTTGCCCATCTCCCACTGAGCGCGGCCGAGGATCACCACCGCGTTGCCGACCTGGGGGCTGTTTCGGAAATCCTCGTCGTCCACCATCAGACTGCCCAGAGTGAGCGCCGATGCGGGCTTGCCCATGCGCAGGTAGAGCCAGGCGAGCTCGACGGCTGCATTCGTCTCGGCGATGCCGACCCGAACGGATTCTCGGAGCTCCGAGATCCCGCGGTCGAGGTCACCGAGGGCGATCGCCGCCTTGGCCGCCAGGTAGCGGGCGCCCGCGTTGTTGGGCCACTCCTTCAGACCCGCGTCCAGAAGACTCAGCGCCTCCGAGTAGTCCCCCCGCAGGTAGGCGACGCGGCCGAGCACGACGTTGCGATAGGCATCGCCCTGGATGTCGTTGGCCGCCGCCTCGGATCGGTCGAGCTCCCCCCCGTCGGCCAGCAGGTCGGCATGGCGGAAGCGGAGCAAGTCGCTGGCGCCGGGCACCAGTTCGAGGATCCGTTCGAAGGCCACGAGCGCCTCTTCATAACGCCCGCCAGCACGGTAGTGGTCGGCAAGCGTGAGCCAAGCCTCGGGCGAATCGAACAACTCGGTCGCCTCGACCAGGAGCCGCTCGGCTTCCTCGGTGTCCCCCTCGGCCGAGAGGTGCGCCGCGAGCTTCGAGCGCACGTTCATATCGCCCGGGTCGCGCTCGAGCGCATCGCTCAGGAGGTTGCCGGCGATGTCGGGGCGGTTGGTGTGGCGAAGGAAGTCGGTGACGAAGCCGAGCACGCCCCCGTTCTGGGGGAAGCGCTCCATCAGACCCTCGAGGATCTTCTCGGCCCCGGCCATGTCGTCCTTCTCATAGGCGTAGAGCTTCGCCAGGGCGATGCCGGCGCGGGCCGCGGCGCTCGTGTTCCCGACGGTGGGGCTGTTCCAGAGCCGCTGCATCGTTGCTTCCGCCTCGTCCGTGCGACCGGCACCCATGAAGGCCTGAGCCATCAGCGCGAGGGCCTCGGAGCTATCGGGATCCAAGGCGAGCAGGCGATCGACGTCCTCGATGGTGGCGTCCCAGTCGTGCGACGAGAGGTGGGCACTTGCGCGAATGGTGATCGCGGTCTGCCGGACGTCGGCGTCCTCGGTGTTGCGCGTGAGCACGCGGTCGGCCGCCTGAAGCGCGGAGTCGAACTGCTGCAGCCGGAGGTACGCCGCGCCCAGCGCGAGGTCGCCGGAGTCGGCGAACTCCGGGGTGCGCCCGGCGATCTCGAGCGGCCAGATGGCGAGCGCCGGCTGGTTTGTTGCGATCTGCGCGGAGCCGAGCAGCAGGTTCGCCTCGGGGTGGTCGGGGACGTCATCGAGCACGCTCTGCAGCGTCGAGATCGATTCCTTGAACGACCCGATCTCCTGCTGCAGTCGCGCCTCGGCCAGCCGGTCCTCGACGCTCTTCGAGCATCCGACGAAGGCCGCCAGCATGAGACACAACGGGACGACGATGCGTCGGGTCGTGCAGTGGGATCGTTGGGACGAAATCACGCGGCCTCCATCAGGAGAAAAAGAACCGCTAAGTATAGCCAGTGAACCCCGCGGGGCGATTGCCGCCTTGCCGAACTCCACATCGTCTCCTGTCGTGTCCCGCCCGAGCCGAAATGTGACCCTCAAATTCTTCCGCCTGGAAACGATCCAGCCGCCGGTCTGCGGAGGCGCCCAGGCAACGCCGCTAGGAGCTGACGAAAAACGCGCCCTTGGGCCCATCTGGGGGAAAAAAACTGCGCCTGGGAAAGGAATTTTCCTCTCTGCGGAAGTTCTCTTCTACCTCTACCCACCCGATGGGGTTGCCCCACGGGGACTGACCACTACCTAAACTCAATATATTCCATAGGTTACGTGAATTTCGAGGGCCTCCCAGAGCCTGGCATCCCGCTTGCAGTAAGATCGCAACGGCTCGCCAGTTCTGAACCGCACGGACGACCCGTCGGTGGGACCTGTATGCGATCAGGTAGTGACAGCGAAGTCGATCTCACGCGGGGTGGATGAGCACACACCTGGCAAGAGGAGTGAAGAGAAGATGCGAAAGTTGTTTGCGATTCTAGTTGCCGGCTCGATGCTCACCCTAGGTGGCGTTGCGCAGGCAGCCCCGGTTGCGACGGGCGTTACGCTCGGCGTTGCCATTCAGGGGTTGGCGCCCCTGACCATCGGTGGTTTCGGTAATGTTGACGTTACGGGCA
>JAFDDA010000189.1 GCA_019311105.1 Deltaproteobacteria bacterium | reverse complement strand
TCGCGCTTCGGGCTGGCGTTGCTGCGAGTCCCGAGCGGGCCGCTCAGTGTTGGGGCGGCGACCCTGGGGTGCGACGGTTGTTGATTCGCGAGTCAAAGCAGCGTAGCACGGCGCCCTAGGCGTCGTCGCGATACGCAACTTCGTCCGCAACTACTGGTTCAGGCTAGAGTTCGGGCCTCGGGTCGACTTGGAGAGGCGACTCCTGACGCGCCGCTTCCGCCGACTCGCCGTCGTCGTCCCCGGCCCCCGCGCCGGCGGCGGCGGACGCTTCGCCATCCCCATTCGAGGTGGAGTGCGGAGCGAGCCCTTCGATGGGAGCGTGGGTCTCGAGGGCGAGCGTGCCGTCCGGGCAGAGCGTCTCGGCCCCCTGGGCCAGGTGCTCGTAGATGTTCCGATATTGGAGTGTCATCTCCTTCAGCAGGTCGGAAGTCTGGCTGAAGTGGCCGACGACCTCCTGCTGATAGCCCGCCAGAGATTCCGTGACCTCGTCGCGCTCCTGCTCGGCGGTGCCAAGGCGCGCCTCGATCTCGGCGCGGCTCGCTGCGAGCTGAGCGATCTGGGCCTCGCGCTCCGCGACGCGGACCTCGAGCTCCTCCACGCGCCGGCGGTCGCGGCGGCTCGTGCGGGCGAAGAGTACGCCGAGGAGCAGGCCGGCGAGGCCTGCCGCGGCGGGGATCAGAACGTCGATGCCGAGGACGTTCACGGGGGTTCCTCCTGTTGGAGAGAGCAGATTACCTCAGCGCGGGAGCACCCGACCGAGGAATTCGACGATGGCGTCCATCGCTTCCGTGCGCCCGCGGAAGAGCTTCGTGCCGTGCCCTCCCGTCGGGTAGACGATGAGCTCGCTCTTGCCCGGATGGGCTTCCGTGAGGTCGCGGGCGCGATCGGCGCGGTTCGCGTCGTCTTCGGCGGCGATGGCGAGAATCGGGCCCGCGAACGCGCGGATGGCCGGCTTTACGGGGACCTCGAAGTAGGAGATGCCCGGCGAGATCAGAGCCAGCGCGTCGACCCCTGGTTGTGATTGCGTCGAGAGCAGCGCGACGCTGCAGCCGTACGACGCGCCCACCAGCGCCAAACCGCCGCCCCCGAGGCCGCGTGCTTCGAGCAGGGCCCGGGCGCCCGCGACGTCCTGCACACCCTCACGAAGGGTCGGGCCGAAGTCTTCGATCGGGATCCGCTTCACCCGAAGCGGCTTCCCGTTCTGGTTCGTCGAGCGGCCATGGGTGCGCTGGTCGAGGACGAGGACGGTGTAGCCCGCGTCGTGGAGCATCGGGACGAGGGGCCCCCAGGAGCGAGCGGTGGCCCGGTATGCATGAAGCAGAACCAAGGCGGGGGTGTCGGCCGGGCCGGCATGGAGGTCGCCGACGATCGTGAAACCGTCTTCGGTGACGAACGAGACCTCTTCGGCTTGCACGGGCGCCGCGAGAGCGATCGACGCAAACAGGGCGATCGCGAAGAAGCGGATCGTAGGCGAGTGGTTCATGGCCGCCCTCCACCGGTCGGTGGCGCAACCATAGCTCGGGTGCGGAGCTAGTTGTCGCTCGGCTCGCTGTAGCCCGCCAGGCGGCGCAGCTCGTCGTAGCTCTCGAGGTCGAGGTCCGTGATCTCGATCCCGATGCCGTCGGGTTCGACGTGGGCCACGCGGCCCGTGGCCTCGATCGGGCCTTCGTCCTCGCCGCTGAGGACTTCGACTTCGAGCTCGCACAGCGTGCCCACCGGGAGCCGCTCGTTCGTCACCACGAACAGGCCCGCCACGCTCACGTCCTGGACCGAGCCGCGGATGCAGCTGCCGAGCTCCGAGGTGATCTTCACCTCGAGCTTCGCGGGGTTGCGTCGGAACTGCCGGTCGTCGCTTTCGCTCATATCCCCAGGCTCTTCGGTGGGGTCGGGGCCCCGCTTGACCCGAACCGACCCAGCCCACAAAGAGATGGCTCGCTGGTATCCTGGGCAGCCAAACCAGGGGGACCTCATGGGCTTTCATCACGTTGCCTTCGCCAGCCGCGACACCCAGGCTACGCACCGCTTCTACACCGAGGCGATGGGCTTCGAGCTCGTCAAGACCAACACCGGTAAGACGCCCGCCGGCGGCTGGGCCAAGCACTTCTTCTACGACACGGGCGGCGGCAGCCTGATCGCGTTCTGGGAGATCCACGACGACGCCCAGGTCAAGCCCGACTGGTCGAGCGACATCTCCGGCGGTTGCGGCCTTCCGCCCTGGGTGAACCACCTGGCCTTCGAGGCCCACACGGAAGAGCAATACCAGGCTGCCCTCGTGCGCTGGAACGACAACGGCCAGGACGTGGCCGAGGTCGACCACGTCTTCTGCAAGTCGCTCTACACGGCCGACCCGAACGGGATCACCGTCGAGTGGTGCATCACCACGCAGCCCTTCACCGAGGCCGACAAAAAGAAGGCCGCCGAAGATCTCGAGAACCCGAAGCCCGAGTTCGCGCCCCAGCCGGCGGTGCAGGTGCATCGGGCGGGCGGCTAGCCCTACGCCCGGCGCGAGCTAGCGACCCAGCCACGCAACGACGGCGGCGGCGGCCGCGGGCCGCCCCTCGCTCGCCGGGTAGCCGTAGTGGTCGCCGGGGACGTCGACTCGCGTGACGTCCTGGCTGCCAAGGGAGGCAGCGATCTCGTCCTGGTCTTCGGGGAAGATCGAGTTGTCGCCGTCGTAGCCCACGAGCAGGCAGGGCAGGGTGATGCGCGCGCCGGTGTGGGCGACTTCGGCCCGCGACGACACGCCCGACCAGGTCGAGAGCCACGCCTCGGGCGACACGACGCGCCCGAATCCCACCGGGCCGTAGTTGAACCAGTCTGGGCGGTAGCCCCAGATCGAGCCGTAGTCGCGGCCCGAGGGCGAGAGCGTTGGGTCGACGCTGCGCGGGTCGGCATCGGTGCGGTAGACGAACATCATCTCCGTGGCGATGGCGGTGCGGCGGTCCGCAGCCGCGCGGGTTTTGGCGAAGCGCTCGCGCGCGGCGCGGCGGCGGGCGACGCGGGCTCGAGCGATGGCGTCGATGCGCTCGACTCGGGCTCGCTGTGCGGCGCGATAGCCGGCGAGGAAGGCCGGGTCGAACGTGCTCGGCTCCGGCGGCTCCACGAAACCGTTCGCGGGGTCGAACAGATCGAGCGCCGGGTCGCACGACAGCGGGTCGGTTTCGTCCGTCACCGAAGGGTCGATCGCGTGGAGCAGGAAGTGCCCCTCGCCCGGGTGGGCGGCCAGGTAGATCATCGCGTCCGCGCCCGGGAGGTCGAACCCGTTCAGATCGAACGGGTCGCCGGCCGGCGTGTCGCGGAAGCGTTCGCCCTCGGTCGCCATCGCCTGGTCGAGGTAGAAGGAATAGAGCGAGCCGCCCCCCGAGTTGCCGCACAGCACCACGCGGTCGAAGCGCTCGCGCATGGCGCGCACGCCTTCGGCCACGTCGAGTAGAGCGACCTCGTGGACGAGCATCATGTCGTTCCCGAGCCAGCGGCTGTTCTGGCAGAAGACGGCGTAGCCGGCCTCGACCAACTCGGGCACGAGGTAGTGCCGAGCGAAGTTGGCCCGCGGGTGCATGAGACACACGACCGTGTCTTCTCCGCCGCGGCTCCACAGCCAGCCCTCGGTGACGGCCCGGTCCTGGGTCTCGAGCTGGAAGGGCTCGCAGGGGGTGCCGGCGGGCGGGGCCTGGCTCCAGTTCACGGTGAGGTAGGGGTTTTCGTAGCGGCCGATCTTCACGATGCCGGCCAGCCTACAGCCACTGACGAAGGGGACGGTTCTATTTGATGACGAAACCAGGGGCCTAGCCAGGCCGCCAGCGTCTCGGTGGTTTCGTCATCAAATAGAACCGTCCCCTTCGTCACGGGGCCTCGCTCGACGGGATGGTTGACCTCACTTCCCAGCCGAGGTAGAACGTGTTTCAATTCGGTTCGGGAGGCGGCCTCGTGGAGGGGTGCTTAACCCGAGCAATTACGGGAGGTTGTGCCGAATGGCCGACCAAGCGAGCGCCGAGGCCACCTTCACCGCGACCCACGTCATCGAGTACGACTACCGGCGCAGCGTCGGCCCCGTACTCGGCGCGTTTTTCTCCGGCCTCCAGGATGGGAAGCTTCTTGGCGCCAAGGCCAAGGACGGGCGTGTGCTGTGCCCACCCGCGGAGTACGACCCGGACACCGGGGAGGCCACCGGCGCCCTGGTCGAGGTGGGCCCGGGTGGCACCGTCACGAGTTGGACCTGGGTGAGCGAGCCCCAGAGCCGTCACCCCCTCTCGAAGCCCTTCGCCTTCGCCTTGATCCAGGTCGACGGCGCCGACACCGAGCTGCTTCACGTCGTGGACGCTGGCTCCGAGGGCGCCATGTCGACCGGGATGCGCGTCGCCGCGAAGTTCCGAGCCGACCCCCAGGGCGGCATCGGCGACCTCGAGCGTTTCGTGCCGGAGGGCCAATAGCCATGGCTGAAGTGGAATCCATCATCACGCCGATCCATCTCGACTACGAGTTCACCGCGGGCGAGGCATCCCAGAATTTCCTTCACGGCCTGGCCGAGGGAAAGCTCATGGGTCGCCGTTGCCCCGTGGACGGCAAGGTCTACGTGCCCTCGCGCGGCAGCTGCCCCGAGCACGCCATCGCGCTCACCGGCTCCGTGGAGGTGAAGGACACGGGCACCGTCACCACGTTCTGCATCGTGCGCATCCCCGCCGAGAACCTCTCGGTCGATCCGCCCTTCGCGGCGGCGCACGTGCTGCTCGACGGCGCGGACATTCCCTTCTTCCACGTGATCCACGGCTGCGACCTCGCAGACGTCCGCATGGGGATGCGCGTGAAGGCGCACTGGACGCCACCTTCGAATCCTTCCAGGAGCACCTCTAGATGCGCGACGTCGCCGTCGTTTCCTTTGCCCAGCTCCCGAACGTCCGCCGCGAGCCCCGCAACGACGTCGAGATGCTGCTCGATGTCATCCCGCGCGCCGTCAAGGACTCGGGCATCCCGCGCGAAGAAATTGGCTTCACCTGTTCGGGAAGCTGCGACTACATCGCTGGCCAGCCCTTCTCCTTCGTGATGGCGCTCGACGCCGTCGGGGCCTGGCCGCCGATCTCGGAAAGCCACGTCGAGATGGACGGCGCGTGGGCGCTCTACGAAGCGTGGGTGAAGATCCAGACCGGCCAGTGCGAGTCGGCCCTGGTGTATGGCTTCGGCAAGAGCTCGATGGGCAGCACGGCCGACGTCGTCACACTCCAACTCGACCCCTACCTGATGACGCCGCTCTGGCCGGCCGCGCCTCACGTGGCCGCGCTCCAGGCGCGCAAGATGATCGACGCTGGCAAGATCAGTGAGCGCGAGATGGCGGAGATCGCCGTGCGAAACCGGAAGGCCGGTGCGTCGAACCCGAACGCGCACCTGACGGGCGACTTCGACGTGGACGCCCTGCTCGCCGAGCCCTACGTTGCGAGCCCGCTGCGCAAGCACGACCTCCCGCCCATCACGGACGGCTGTTCGGCCATCGTCCTGGCGGCAGGCGACCTGGCGCGCAACGTGAGCAAACGTCCGGCCTGGATCCGCGGCCTCGACCACCGGATCGAGCCGCACGCGCTCGGCTCACGCGATCTCACGGTTTCGAGTTCGACACGCATCGCCGCGGAGAAGGCGGGCGTGGGCGCCGGGGGGCTCGACGTTGCGGAGGTCTACGCGCCCTTCACGCACCAGGAGAAACTCGTAACCGAGGCTCTCGGCCTTGCGGGCGACTGCGAGGTGAACCCCTCGGGCGGCACCCTCGCGGCGCACCCCTTCATGACGGCCGGGCTCACCCGCATCGGCGAAGTGGCCCAGCGGATCATCGACGGAACGGCCGGCCGGGGCGTGGCGCACGCGACCTCGGGCCCCTGCCTGCAACAGAATCTCGTGTGCCTCCTGGAGGGTGAGTAGATGGCGGAGCGTTGCGCGGTCGTTGGGATCGGCCAGACGAAGCACGATGCGAAGCGCGTCGACGTCTCCCAGGCGGGTCTCGTGCGCGAGGCCGCAGAGCGTGCCCTCGAGGACGCGGGCTGCACCTGGAAGGACATCGACGCCGTCGTCCTCGGCAAGGCCCCCGACATGTTCGAGGGCGTGATGATGCCCGAGCTCTTCCTCGCAGATGCCCTCGGCGCCGCGGGCAAGCCCATGCTGCGGGTCCACACCGCGGGCAGCGTCGGCGGCAGCACCGCCATCGTGGCGTCCAGCCTGATCGAGGCGGGCATCCACGAGCGCGTGCTGACCGTGGCCTACGAGAAGCAGAGCGAGAGCAACGCCATGTGGGCGTTGACGATCTCGATGCCGTTCTCGGTTTCGGTCGTGGCGGGCGCTGGCGGCTACTTCGCGCCGCTGATCCGCGCCTACATCGCGCGCTCGGGCGCGCCCGAAGATACGGGCATCCGGGTCGCACTCAAGGATCGACTGAACGCACTCAAGAACGAGTACGCACACCTCCAGATCCCCGACGTGACTTTCGAGCAGATCGAAAGCTCGCCCATGCTGTGGGATCCGATTCGCTACCTCGAGACGTGCCCGTCCTCGGACGGCGCGTGCGCGATGGTGCTGTCGAGCGAGAAGGCCGCGGCCGGCATCGCGAACCCGGCGTGGGTGCACGGCACCGCCATGAAGAGTGAGCCGACGCAGTTCGCCGGGCGCGACCAGGTGAACCCCCACGCGGGTCGCCAATGTGCCGCCGAACTCTACAAGAAGACCGGCATCCAAAACCCGCGTCAGGACATCGACTGCGCCGAGATCTACGTCCCGTTCAGCTGGTTCGAGCCCATGTGGATGGAGAACCTCGGCTTCGCGCCCGCGGGCGAAGGCTGGAAGATGACCTATGAGGGCGCGACGGCCCTCGATGGCGACCTGCCCGTCAACATGTCGGGCGGTGTGCTCTCCTCCAACCCGATCGGCGCGTCGGGTATGCTGCGCTTCGCCGAATCGGCACGCCAGGTGCGCGGCACGGCGGGCGAGCATCAGGTGGACGGCGTCAAGCGGGCGCTCGGCCATGCCTACGGTGGCGGCTCGCAGTTCTTCTCGATGTGGATCGTGAGTTCGGACAAGCCCTAGGGAACCTCTACAGAGGTTCCCTGGCGGTCGCCGGGCCGCGTTGCGGAAGTGGTGCGATGGGCGAGCGACGCGAACGGATCATCGAAGCGACGGTGGAGCTGGCCGAGAAGGGCGGGTTCGAAGCCGTCCGTCTCCGCGACGTCGCCTCGCACTCCGGCGTGGCCCTCGGCACCGTCTACCGCAACTTCAGCAGCAAGGAAGACCTGCTCGTCGGCGCACTCTCGCGCGAGATGATCCTGCTCCAAAAGGCGATCCGCCGCCGGCCGCCGAAGGGAGACACACCCCTCGAACGTGCCAACGCGTTCTTCCGCGCCGCGAACCGAGGCGTGTTGTCGCGCCCGAACTTCGCGCGCGCCGTCATCCGGGCGCTGGCGACGGGCAACCCCGAGATGCACGAAGCCACCGCCTCCTTCCACGACGACAACACGGCGCTGATCGCCGAGAGCATCGTGGGTGGTGCCGAGATCAGCGACCGCGACCAGCAGGTCGCCGCGATCCTCCAGAACGTGTGGTTCGCTTCGCTCGTGGGGTGGGCCGGCGGCCTGTTTGACGACGCAGGGGTCACAGAACGCGTCCAGGTCGCTGCCGAGCAGTTGCTCGGCTGAGCCTTCGCGTTCGTGGCTACGCTACGTCCCGGAGGAACACCGTGGCACTGGGTCGAA
>JAFDDA010000188.1 GCA_019311105.1 Deltaproteobacteria bacterium | reverse complement strand
CCGCTCTCGGCGGACTACGAGGGAATCCACGCGCACCTCGAAGCGCTCGGCGCGAGCACGGGCTCGGGCATGACCAACTTCGCGGCCGGCCTGACGAGCGCGACCCTCGAGCTGGCGGGCCTCCGCGAGGGCAGCGCTGAGCCGCGGGCAGACTCCGAGCGCGTGATCTACTTCCTCACCGACGGCAAGCCGCGCCTGCCCTACGACCGGGCGAAGGCCGAGCGGGCCGCCCGCAAAGCCGCGCATCTCGCCGCGCGCCATCGCGTGCGAATCCACTCCTTCGCCCTCGGCAAGAACGCAGTGCTCGGCAAGCTCAACGACACCGTCGAGCGGATCGCCCGCGAGACCGGCGGCGTCTGCACCGAGCTCGAGAACCCAGCCGACATCGTGCCACTCCTCCGGGCGACGGCGCTCTCGTTCGTCGACCGCGTGAAACTCGTGAACCGGACCAGCGGTGAGCAGACCGACTACGTGACCACCGGTATCGACGGCTCCTTCTACGGCGAGATCCCGCTCGTCGAGGGGCAGAACGAGATCGAGCTGGTGGCCGTCCTGTACGGCGGCCGGGAGCACACGGAGAAACTCTTGGTCGACTTCGACCCCGTGCCGCGCGACCAACGCATGGCCGAAGAACTCGACGAGATCCGGCAGGAGAACGCCGCGCTGATCGAGGAACTCGAGGAACGGCTTCGCAGCAAGCTGGCCGAGGAGATGTCCGCCGCGCGGAAGGCGACCTTGGCACCCGACCAGGACAAGGAGCTCGAGGTTTCGGTAGGCCGCTAGGCTGCCCGATCTGGCGCCGCGCCTAAGGCTGGCCGGCCCGCTGGATCTCGACGACGAGGGCCGCCACCGCCGCCTGGCGGTCCGTCGCTCGCTCCTTGGACGCGTCGAAGAACGAGAGAAAGAGCGCGCCGTCGAGCGCCACGGCCAGCCCAAGCGCCAAACCCTTCGGGTCTTCCGCCGCCGGCGCCAGCCGCACCACCGTCTCGGTCAAGCCACCCACGAAGCGCTGATGCAGGTCGAGCAGGGTCGCGATCAACCAGTCGCGCGTGTCGGTCTCTTCCATCGCCCAGCGCACGAAGCCGATGATGGCCTCGCGATGCTCGCCGACGAAGCGGTCGTACACGGCGACGCGTTGCTCGAGCTCCTTGGCGGGCGTCTGCTCCACGTAGTCCTGGGCGAGGGACGCGCGGATGGGTTCGAGCAGGCGGTTGAAGGCTTCGCGAAACAGGCTCGCCTTGTCGCTGAAGTGCCAGAAGACCGTCGCGCGCGCGACGCCGGCACGCTCGCCGACCTCGGCCACCGTCGTGCCCTCATAGCCCTGGGAGAGGAACAGCTCCGTCGCGGCCACCAGGATGCGCTCCTGGGTCGCGGCTTTGCCGCGGAGCGGGCGGTCAGGCGGGTGGACGGAGTGTTCGGTCACCGGCCGAGTCTAGCGGCGCCGCCCCGGCCCGTGCGACACGCCGAGCGGTCGGCCGCCGAAGCAGCGCTGTTTCGTCGGACTCGCGTCGGGCGCCAGTCCGAAGGCTCGAATTCGGCGCCGACCGCCCGCGCCCCAGTGGTTAGCCTGCGTCCACAACCGGGGAGGATTTCGATGAAGCGAGAAAAGGCCGTCGCCGTGGGCAACCGCGCCGGCGTCGTCGAGTGGGCGAACGCCGCCTGGAGCCGCGTCACGGGCTATGCCCTCGAAGATGCCATCGCGAAACCGATCGGCGACCTGCTCGAAACCGCGGGCATCGAGGGCGACGTGATCGGATTCGTGCGCCAACGGTTCGAGCGCGGCGAGCCCTGCGAGATCGAGTTGCCCCTCCACCCGCCCGGCGGCGAGGGCCGCTGGATCCACGTCTCGGTCGAGAGCCTGCGCGACCGCTATGGCGATGTCAGCCACTTCGCCGCCATCGCATGGGACGTGACCGCCGAAAAACGTCGCGCCGCCGAGACGCCCGTGGTCTCGCGGGCGAAGCCATCCCCGACGCCGCGCAACGCGGCACCGCTGCAACTCTCGACGACGGATCTGTCCGCCTTCGTGCGCGCCCTGGTGAACGAGCGCGAATCGCTGGGAGCCCCGCGCACGGCCTTCGACCTGGGCCTTCCCGATGGGCTCCCCTGGGTGGGCGTCGATCCCGACCTCGTGGGCGGTGCCCTCGCAGGGCTGGTCCGCGACGCCGTCGCCGCCATCGGGGACGAATGGGGAACGGTCAGCTTGAACACCGGCGTGGCCCAGAGCGAAGCCGTCTTCGTGTCGCCGACCTATCCGCGCAACTGCCTGGTGCGCGGCCTGCCCGAAGGCCACTACGCCTACATCGAAGTCCACGACACCGGCTTGCCGGTCGACGGCACGGCGGTGGCAGCGCTCTCCGGCATCGAACCGCCCGCTTCGGCGATGGGACGCGTGGCCCGGCTCGCCAGCGCACGGCTGCTGCTACAGGACCACGGAGGCGAGCTGCGGGTCGACGCCGACGCCGGCTTCGGGACGCGCGTGATCCTGCTCTTCCCGTGCTGAGGCGGCACTAGCTGCCCCGGGGTCGAACCAGCCCTGCCCCGGGGTCGAACTAGCCCTGCCCCGCGTCGGCGCGCTTCGCCTGCCAGACGTGGACCCGATCGAGGGATTCGCGGGCCCCCGTGTGGTTCGGATGCTCGGCGAGCACACGGCCGAGCTGCCACTCGGCGCGTTCGAACTCGCCGGCTGCAGCGAAGGCCCGTCCGAGGGCGGTGCCGAGCTTCCCGTTCGTCGCCAACGCCCCGGCCTTCTCGCGTTCTTGAAGAGCTCGCTCGGGCTTACCCGTGCGCGCGTACTCGATCGCCAGGCGGATGTGTGCGAAGGCCGAGGTAGGGCTGATCGAGACGGCCTCTTCGAGCACCGGCACGGCCCGGCCATATTCGCCGTACTCCGACCACAGGGCCGCGATCCGCAGGAAGACACCCGTGTTGCCGGGCTCGTCCGCCATGGCGCCGGCGGCGTGCCGCGCGGCCGCCGCGACGTCCCCCGCCTCGAGGGCCTGCCACATCTTCCCCACGCGCGACCACGGCGCCTTGGGGTCGGCCGCGATGGCTCGACGATAGGATTCCGCGGCCTCCTCGCGTTGGCCCATGGCCAGCAACACTTCGCCTCGAATCGAGTGGTTCAGGGCCGAGCGCGGATCGAAGGAGAGCGCGAGTTCGATGTGGACCAGGGCGCGCCGATGTCGGCCCTCCTGGTAGTAGATGGATGCGAGCCGCGAGTGCGAGCGCCCGCTGCCTGGGAGCTTCTCGGCCACCTCGAGGAAGAGCCGCTCCGCCCGCTCGACGTCCCCCACCTCGTACGCCCCGATGGCACTGTGGAGGATCGGGAGATACTGCCGGCCGTCCTTCGGGTCGATGCCCGTCGCGGCCACGGGCTCGGCGGTGATGGCGTAGCCGAGCGCGTTGAGCTGGGCGCGGGTGGCATCGTCCACCTCGAGGCTCGTGCCGTTCTTCTCTTCGGAGAGGGCCGCATCGACGAGCCCGTCGAGCCGCGCGTGGTGCGGACGGGCACGATCGGGGTCGGTCTCGATCAGGTTGTCGAGTTGGAGCGGGTCGCGAACGACATCGTAGAGTTCGGCGCGCGGCGAACGAACGTAGAACCACTCATCCGTTCGGACGGAGTGGAGCGGTGCCCAGCCGTTGTCGTAGAGCGTCGCCAGGGTCTCCGAGTACGCGACGGTCTCGCCCGCCAAGGTCTCCGCCGTGAAGCGAGGCGTCAGATCCTGACCGCTCGCCTCGGGCAACGCCGCAAGCCCGACCTGGGCCAGCACGGTCGGCGCGATGTCCTTCACCCGCACCACGCCCGGGACGACTCGGCCCGCGGGCAGACCCGGCCCCTTCATGACGAGCGGCACTTTCAGCACCGCGTCGTAGAGAGCGGTCGAGTGGGTGGTCTCACCGTGCTCGCCGAGGCTCTCGCCGTGGTCGGACGTCACGACGACGAGCGTTCGCTCGAGGCGACCCTCGGTGCCCAAGCCCGCGAGGAGACGGCCCACCTCGGCATCGGTGTAGGCGATCTCGGCGTCGTAGGGCCGGTCGGGGAAGCGAGCCGCGAACTCCGGCGGCGCCTTGTAATCCATGTGGGGGTCGTAGAGGTGCAGCCACAGGAAGAACGGCCCCTCGGTCTCGGCAAGCCACGCCCGCGCCTCGTCGACGACCTCGCTCGCGCGTCGCTCGAGGAAGCCACCGGCTGCCGCCTTCTCACCCTGCACATCTTCGCCGTACACGTCGAAGCCCTGGTCGAGCCCGTAGCGGGACTTCAAGACCACGGAGCCCACGAAGGCACCGGTCGCCCAGCCGGCTGTCTGGAAGCGTTCGGCGAGGGTGGTCGCCTCTTCGCCGAGCCGGAACGTGCCGTTGTTGCGCACGCCGTGATCGGGCGGGTCGATGCCGGTGAGGATCGTGCTGTGGGAAGGCAGGGTCAGGGGCGTGGCCGTGATCGCGGTCTCGAAGCGCACGCCCTCGGCGGCGATGGCGTCGAGGGTCGGCGTCGCCACGGTTTCGGCCCCGTAGGCGCCCACGTGGTCGGCACGCAGCGTGTCGATGGTCACGAGCACGACACTCTGGGCGTCGGCCGGCGGGCGGGCACCCGAGCCCGCGAGATCGATGCGGTTGCAGCCGGGCCCTGCCAGGAGCGCGAACGCCGCAAGAAGATGAACGATCGACTTGGAGATCACGTTCCCTCGGGTGCGGGCGCAGCCTGCGGTTGGCTCGGGCGCGGCGGCAGGGCGGCGATGCGATCTCGAGTTCGCCCCACGTGAGCATTGCCCGGGTGTTGGCGGGCGAGGTCTTCCACGTGGGCGAGGCCCGCCGCCGCGTCGCCGGCCGCTGCAATCGCAAAGGCCAGCTCGCTCCCGAGCGCCGCGTCCCGCAACCACTCGCCCGCCAGGTCGCGATGCCGACGCGCCTCCTCGAGCCGGCCGATGCGCGCGAACTCGACGGCGAGCCGAGCCTGGGCCAGGGCAAAGTCCGGCCGGACCCGCACGGCATCCAGGAAGCTCTCGAGAGCCGCGTCG
>JAFDDA010000096.1 GCA_019311105.1 Deltaproteobacteria bacterium | reverse complement strand
TCGAACCCGAGCTGGCGGTGTTCAACCCCTCTCCGCACCCGCGCAGCGATGTCGTGCGCTTTGCTCTCGACCCCCACCCCTGGGTGGCGCCCGCCGACGGGGACAACCCGGCGGACGTGTTGCATCCCCAGGCGCTGCGGAGCATCAACCCGCCGGGGTTCGAGGTGGACGGCGTTCCGGCGCGCGTCCTGGATGCAGCCGTGGGCCGGATGACGCTGCTGCCCGATCGGCCCGCCCGCGATCTCGAGTTCGTGGTCGAGGATGTGCCGGCCTTTGGCTGGAAGCGGCTTGCGGTGCGTGCCACCGACCCCGTGCCGGAGCAGGAGGACGACGGCCGGGAGATCTCTGCAGGCGACGTGTCGGTCGTCGTGGGGGAGGACGGTTGTTTCGAGGCTCGCTTCGGCGGCCAGCGCTTCCCCGGGCTCGGTGCGCTCGAAGACCTCGGCGACCGGGGCGACACCTACGACGCCGACCTCCTGGAGCCCGACGCCGTGACGACGACGTCGGTGAGTGTGCGCCGCTTCCGCCACGCATCCGGAATCCAGCGTCTCGTCATCGAGCGCGTCCTGGCCGTGCCGGTCGGCCTGGCCAAAGGCCGGGAACAACGTGAAGGGGAGGGCGGCCGTGTCGCCGTGACGTGCGAGCTGCGGGTCGCGCCCGGTGTACCGCGCGTGGATGCCTGGCTTCGAGTCGACAACGACGCACACGACCACCGGTTGCGGTTGCGCTTTCCGACCCTTGGGCCGGCGGCGGGGTTCGAGGCGGCGACCACCTTTGGTGTCGCCCGTCGGACACCGGGCGCGGTCGATGCGGAGGGCTGGGTCCACCCGGCACCGCCGACCTTCCCGAGTCAGGGCTGGGTCCATGCGGGCGGTCTGACCGTCGTGGCACCCGGCTTCAATGAGGTGGAGGTCGAGCCGGAAGGCGCAATCGCCGTCACGGTCCTTCGTTGCGTGGGCGACCTGTCGCGTCACGATCTGCGCTCGCGGCCGGAGCCGGCCGGGCCCGGCAACGCCACGCCCGAGGCGCAGTGCCTCGGCGTCCTGAAGGCACGGTTCGCCCTGTTCGCGGGCCTCGACCCCATCGCGGCGCGCGATGCAGAACTCGGCCTGCGCGCGGTCTGTGCCGGCCCGGAACCTTGCGCCACGTCGGGCGCGTCGCTGCTCGAACTCGAGGGCGAGGAGCTGGCGCTGTCTGCACTGAAGCCAGCGGAGTCGGGCGTCGGCTTCGTGCTCCGCGTCTTGAATCCCGGAAGCGAAGCCCGCGAGGCGCGAGTGACGCTCGGCTTCCCCTTCGAACGGGCGGAGGCCGTGCGTCTCGACGAGACGCCCGAGGCGCAGGAGGTCTCGCGGGACGGCGCCACCCTCCGTTTCAATGTGCCGGCCCACGGTTTGCGCTCCGTGCACGTGCGATGAGAGGCGGATGGCTCGTCGCCCTCTGTTGGGTCGGGGTCGCCGGCGCCGCCATGGCCGAGCCGCTCGGCGAGGCCCGCGTCGCCCTGGTCCGCGAGTTCCTGGAAGTGACCGAGACCGGCGGCGGGACGGTGCCGTTGCGCAACGCCTTCGTCGATCAAGTCGACCAGAGCTACCCGGAGACCTTCGACGCGATGCTCTCAGAGCTCTCGCTCCCCCCGGAGTCGGAAGAAGCCGCCCGCCAGGGCTACGCAGAGAGCCTCGCCCGCTTCCGCGCCGAGTTCGCGCGGCAGTTCGATGCGCAGGTCGATCTCGGGGTGCTGGCCCGGGTCCTCTACGCACCGATCTACGCGCGGCACTTCACCGACGACGAGCTGCGAGAGCTGACGGCCTTCTACCGTACGCCCACCGGGCGGAAGTCCCTCTCCGCGCTGCCGGTGGCGATGACCGAGGTCACCCTGCAAGTGGTCCCGGCCCTGGCGCCCTTGATCAACAGCCTGGTCAACGAGGTCGTGGCGAGCGAGAAGCTGGAACTCGCGAAGGCCGTCGCGCCCTAGCGGACCGCGAGTCCCGCGGGAAAGTTCGAGGCCGCCGTGGACACCCGAGGCCCGATCTGGGATAACGGTTCGGCCATGTACGGAAACCTCCATTGACCCGCTTTTTCCGTTTCGTGGCGAACCGCCCGCGCCTGGTGCTGCTTGCCACCGCGCTGCTGACCCTGGTGGCCCTCCAAGGGATCGTCGATCTCCGCACGGGCGAGTTCCGCCTGTGGGTCGACCCCTCGATCAACCGGCTGCTCCCGACCGACGATCCCGATGTCGCCTTCTACGAGCACGTCCGCGAGGTCTTCGGCAACGACGAGATCGTGCTCGTGGCGCTCGAGGCGCCCGACGTCTTCGAGCCCGATGTGCTCCGCCGGGTCGCCCGGATCACCGACCGCCTCGGGGACATCGATGGCGTGGACCGCGTGCTCTCGCTCTCGACGGCCCTCGACATCCGGGGCATCGACGGCGACCTGCTGATCGAGTCGTTCCTCGACCCCATGCCCAAGACGGCCGAGGAGGCGGAAAAAGTCCGTGCCGCCGTCGCGCGAAACCCCATCTACCACGACTTGCTGGTAGCCCCGAACGGGCGGGGCGCGGCGATGCTCGTCTACTTCCGCGAGATCAGTGACCGCGAGCTGGTGGAGCGGGGTGTCGACCACGAGATTCGAGCCATCTTGGAGGAGGAGCGCGGCGATCTCGTCGCACGTGTCACGGGCACGCCGATCGTCAAGATCGCCCTGAACCGGGTTCTCCTGCGGGACCTGGTTCGCACGTTGCCCCTCGTCTTCCTGGTCGCCGGCGCGGTCCTGGGCATCGCCTTCCGCAGCGCGCGCGGGGTCCTGGTGCCCGTCACGACGATCGGCATCTCCCTCGTCTGGACCCTCGGCTTTGCGGGCTGGATCGGTTGGTCGCTGAACCTGGTGACCTCCGTCGTCCCACCCTTAGTCGTGACCGTGGGCTTCGCCTACGCGATCCACGTCGTGTCGGAGTATCAGGCGGCCCTGGCACGAAACCAGGGCGACACGGTCGACCGCGCGGCGGTCACGCTCGAGGCGCTCGACGACGTCGGAATCCCGGTCGTCATCACCGGCCTCACGACAGCCGCGGGGTTCCTTTCGCTCGGTCTGAACGAGATGGCCGCGGTCCGCGAGTTCGGGTTGCTCGCGGTGGCGGGCGTGGTCTTCACCGTGTTTGCCTCGCTGAGCTACGCGCCGGCCGTGCTGTGCGCGTTCGGTCCCCGAAAGCCCGCCCCTGGCGGGCCGCTCGACGCACCCCTCTACCGCGCCGCCGAGCGCCTGGCCGCGTTCGACCTGCGCCGTCGCCGTCTCATCCTGGCCGCCGGGGCCGCGACCCTGGTCGTGGCGGTGATCGGGATGCAACGCATCGAAGTCGGCACGGAGTACGTCGAGAACTTCGCGCCCGACGCTCCGGTACGCGCCGACTACGAGGCGATCGGCGACCTGTTCAGCGGCTCCGAGCCCTTCTACGTGATCCTCGAGAGCAGCGTCCCCGAGGCGTTCCTCGACCCGGAGCACCTGGAGGTGGTGAAGGGTCTTCAAGAGTGGCTCGAGGCGCAGCCCGAGATCGCGACGACGACCTCCTTCGTCGACTACCTGATGCTGCTCCACCGAGAGATGAACGACGGCGACCCCGAAGCGTTCAGGCTCCCGCCCTCGAAGCGCAGCACGAAGCAGATCTTCATGTTCGGATCGAACGACGAAGCCTGGGCCTTCGTCGATCGTGGTTTCCAGAGCGTGAACATCTTCGTCCGCGCACGCGCGCCGAGCTCGAGTGCCGTGACGGACCTCGTCGGCCGCGTGGACGCCCACCTCGAAACACTGCCCGACTACGTCGAGGCGCGAACCACCGGCGACATCGTCCTCTTGAACCGGACCCTCGACGACATCGTGCGCGGCCAGGCTCTGAGCATCGGGCTCGCCCTGTTCGTCATCTACGTGATCCTCGCCGCGATGTTCACGTCGCTGCGCACGGGCCTCATCGCGCTCTTCCCGAACATCCTGCCCATCGCCATCTACTTCGGCGCGCTCGGCTTGACGGGGATCACGTTGAACCCGTCCACGAGCCTGATCGCCTGCATTGCGCTCGGCATCGCCGTGGACGACACCGTCCACTATCTGGCGCGCTTCAACATCGACGCGAAGCGGCTCGCCGACGAGAAGCAGGCCACCCACGAGGCGCTCCGCGCCGTGATCCGGCCCGTCACGTTCACGACACTCGGCTTGTGTCTCGGCTTCCTCGTGTTGCTCTCGAGCGAGCTGCAGAGCCAGGCCGACTTCGGGGCGCTGGCCTCCTTCACCCTGGCCGTCGCCTGGCTGGTGGACGTCACGGTCACGCCAGCGCTCGCCTCGGGCGTTCGCATCGTCACCCTGTGGGACACGCTCACCCTCGACCTGGGCAACGCGCCGCAGGAGACGATCCCCCTGTTCCGCGGCCTCTCTCAGCGCCAGGCGCGAATCTTTGCCTTGCTCTCGACGGTCGAGACCGTCAGAGCCGGGGATCGCTTGATCACGGAGGGCGACGAGGGGGACGAGATGTTCCTGATCATCGATGGCGTTCTCGTCGCATCGCTCGATCGCGACGGGGATCGCACGATCCTCTCACGCATGGAGCGCGGCCAGGTCGTCGGCGAGGTGGCGCTCTTCTATCGCAAGCGGTCCGCCAACGTGGACGCCGAGACGGACGTGCGGCTGCTGCGTTTCGGTGAAGAGGACATCGCGCGCGTTCAGCGACGCTACCCGCGCATCGCCGCCACCGTGCTCTACAACCTGAACCGCGTCCAAGCGCAGCGGCTGGTCGAGAACACCCAGCGCATGGATTAGCCGGTGATGCGGGTGCGCAGGGCCTCATGGAAGGTCCGGCCCTCGTCGCTGCCCTCTTCGGGCGCCCACTCGGCGTAGCGCTTGTGGCTCGTCGCTGAGAAGGGCCCTTCGATCACTTCGTAGAGAACGGTCCCCGCTTCGAGGGCGACGAGGCTGTGCCAGACCCGCGGCGGGATCTCGGCGCCGCGCTGCGGCCCGTCGACCGAGATCTCGAGCGATTCGACGAGCTGCCCCGCATCGTCCCAGCGACAGAGGCAGGCGCGGCCGGCGAGCACGACGAAGACTTCCGTCTTGTCCGGCGCTTCGTGTCGGTGCGGGCGGACGTAGGAGTGGGGCTCCACGGCGTTCAACATCCGTTGCACCGCCTCGTCGTGGTCGTGGAAGCGCAGGATGGAGCGGCCGCGGCCGGAGGCGCCAGCCGCCTCACGAGCGCGATCCATCTGCTGCGTCTCGATGGGGCGCAAGGCGCCCGGCGGGAAGTCGAGCTTCACCGGTCGGGCCCGAGCCGGGCGCGAAGGTGGCCGTCGTCACCGACGGTGAGAGTCGGAGCCCGGCCGAGAAAGAGGTTCCGCTCGTCCGCGCTGCGTCCCGAGCGGACATCGAACCGGTAGCCGTGCCACGGGCAGAGGACGCAACCCTCCGAGTCGGGTGTGTCGGGGAGCGGCCCGTGGCGGTGCGGGCACGCAGCGGCCCAGGCCACGGGCTGGCCGCCCACTTCGGCTGCGTGGAAGCGCCGCCCGCCGAGTTCGAAGCTCACGGGCAGGCCGAACTCGCTTCGTGGGCCGAGGTCGGCCTGCAAGGATTGGCTCACGGGTGGCGCGTCGTGCGTCTCGGCCTCCGCACGAGCGATGATCATGCCTTCGTCTTCGTCCCACAGGCGGGTGTAGAGCGAAACGAAACCTGCGCCGACGCCGGCGGCTGCATCGTTGCCGATGCCGGGGATGTGGAAGCCCACCTCGACGTGGGTGGTGTCGGGGCCGGTCGGGGCGAGCCGGGTCGCGATGACGCTGCCCACACCTGGGCCCGAGTGCGTCGTCACGTCGTAGGCCTGCTCGCCGTCGCGCTTGCGCAGTTCGATCTCGAGCTCCGGACCCGCCGGCAAGTCGACGCGGGCGCGCCAACCCCAGTCGCCCGAGTCGAGCAGCGCGATCGAGGCGAAGCTCGAGGCGTGAAGCCAAGGCAGGTGTTCCCAGTCGTGAACGTTCTCCCAGACTCCCGCCAGCGAACCTGCGACGGTGCGTTCGTAGAGCGCGATTCGAGGCGGCAAGGCAGGGCTCATACTTCGAGTCTCCGTAGGATGTCGTCGGCGAAACGTCGCAGTCCATCACACTTCTGCTCGACCGGGATGTCCGGCCCGCCGTGGAATACCCAGGGTTGGGTCATGACGTGGGTCACGCCCGCGTCCCCAGCCCGGCGATAGCCGTCGAGGTCGAAGGCATCCGAGAGCGCCGCAATCACCTGGAACGGCCGGTCGGCCGTCCCCTGGGTTTCGCGATGGCTCTCGATCTTCGCGCGCAAGGCGCTGATCTCCTCCGTCGTGTGGAGGTCGGAGATCCATCCGTCGTGGCGCGCGGCCCGACGAAGCGCGGGTTCCGAAAGGCCGCCCACATAGACGGGAATCGGCTCAGCGACCTGCGGGCTCATCTGCAGACGCGGGAATGTGTATTCGCGCCCTGCGTGCTCCACCATTTCCCCCGACCACAGGTGCGGCAGGATCTCGAGCAGCTCGTCGGTCCGGCGCCCACGGTTCCGGAACGTCTGCCCGAGCAACTCGAACTCGTCCTCCATCCAGCCCACGCCGACGCCGAGCGAGACACGCCCGCCCGAAATCTCGGCGGCGGTGGCGATGGCCTTGGCGGCGAGAAAGGGGTTCCGCATGGCGAGCACGAAGATGTTGGTGGTGAAGCGGATCCGCTGCGTCACGCCGGCCATGGCGCCGATCGCGACCCACGGGTCGGCCCAAGGGGCTTCGGGTTGCCAACGCGGCGTGCCGTCGTCGGAGTAGGGGTAGGGCGAGCGGATCCTCTCGGGGTGGACGACGTGGTCCGAGACGGCCAGGTAGGCGTAGCCGCACTCGTCGGCCACTCGGGCCAGCTCGCAATACTCGGTCAGGTTCGAGAAGGCGAGGGCGACGATGAACTTCACGGGGGCTAGCGGCAGACCGCCGCGGCGTCGACGGCGAGGCTCGCGCCGGAGACGAAGCCGGAACGGTCCGAGCACAGCCATACGGCGGCCTCGGCGATCTCTTGCGGCGTGCCGAGCCTGCCGCCGGGCTGGCTCGCGCAGATCAGCTGCGCCGACTCCTCGCCCATCTCCATGAAGGTCTGCAGCATGGGTGTGTCGATGCTGCCCGGCAAGATCGCGTTCACGCGCACGCCGGTTCGTGCGTTCTCGAGTGCGGCAGTCTTGGTCAGGCCCAGGAGGCCGTGCTTCGAGGCGGTGTACGCGGAGAACGCCGGCGCCGCGATCACCCCCGCGCCCGACGCCGTGTTCACGATCGCGCCACGCCCTGCCTTCTGCATCACGCGCAGCTCGTGCTTCATGCACAGGAACATGCTCGTGAGGTTCGTGTCGAGGGTCCGCTGCCACTCCTCGAGGCTCACGTCCTGGAGGGCACCGACGGCACCGGTGATGCCGGCATTGTTGTGGGCTGCGTCGAGCCGGCCGTAGGCTGCCACCGTCTCGGCGATGAGGGCTTCGACCTGGGCCTCGTCGGTCACGTCGGCCGCGCGGAAGAACGTCTCGCCACCCTCGGAGCGGATGTGGGCGGCCACTTCCTTGCCCAAGCCCTCGTTCACGTCCGACAGCATGACCTTCGCGCCCTCCGCCGCAAAGAGCGCCGCCGACGCCTGACCGATGCCCGATGCCGCGCCGGTCACCAACACGACCTTGCCGTCGACCAGGCCGGCCATCAGACGCTCATCCCGCCGTCGACCACCAGATTGGCACCGTTCACGTGCGAGGCATCGTCGGAGGCCAGGTATGCGATGGAGGATGCGCAGGTTTCTGGCTTCGCAAAGCCGTTGAGCGGCATGATCCGTTGGAGCAGCTTCGGGTCGGCTCCCTCGGGCAGCTTGAACGCGCCCTGGATCGGCGTATCGATGGAGGCCGGGCTGATGACGTTCACGCGCACGCCCTGCTTGCCGTACTCGATGGCGAGCCCGAGGGTCATGGCGACGACGCCGCCCTTGCTCGCGTTGTAGGCGGCGGACCAGGGCTGCCCTTTGTGGGCCGCCGCCGACGCCATGTTCACGATGTTGCCGCCGGTCCGGACGAGCTCGGGGAGTGCTGCCCGGCAGAGCAGGAACGTACCGGTGAGGTTGACGTCGAGGATGCGTTGCCAGCCGTCGAGCGGGAGCTCATGGGTGTGATCGAAACGCAGGATGCCGGCAATGTTGCAGAGGACGTCGAGCTGGCCGAACTGTTCGACCGCCAGAGCGACCGCAGCCGCCGCGTCGGCTTCGCTCGTGACGTCGCACGGCTTGCCCAGGGCTTCGCCCCCGGCACTTTGGATGGCCTGGACGACGGGCGAGAGGCCCTCTTCGGAAAGGTCGGCGCACACCACGCGTGCGCCTTCGGCTGCGAGCCGTTCCGCGGTGGCCTGGCCGATGCCAGAGGCCGCGCCGGTGACGAGAGCGACTTTGTCTTGCAGGCGTTTCATCCGGCCCGGACGCTAGCACGGCCGCATGCGGCGGAGCCTCCGCTTCTCAGGGCTGGGCGATCCGTTGGATGCGGAAGCCCTGGCCAGCGAGCAACGCCGGGATTCCGCGGGGGCCCACCATGTGGCCGACGCCGACCACGACGAAGCGCGTCTTGCCGTCCCGGGCCAGGACACCCAGCTTGCGGGCCATCGCTTCGTTGCGTTGGTAGTAGAAGCGCTCGCGATAGGCCGCCCAACGCTCGCCTTCCGGGAACAGGATGTCGAGGAAGAGCTGCTCGTCGCCGCGTGCCCAGGCATCGACGAGCACGCTCGTCTGGTAAGGGTCCTCGGGTTGCAGGATGTCACGCAGCATCAACTCCTGCACTTCGAACGAGAACCCATCGTAGAGGTCGAGCTGCAAGGCGTAGCTCTCGAGCGCTACGATGGGTTTGCTGCCGGCGGCGGCGTCGAGAAAGCGGCGGTCGACGCCGTACTCCGCCGGAAAACCCTCGCGTTCGAACTCGGCCCGAGCGAGTCGCAAGAGAGCGGCCCACGGTTTCAATGCCTGGAAGTCTGCCGGGTCGAGGTTGCGCGCCTCGAGATGGGCCGAGAGCTGCCCCCAGGTTTCCGGGGCCACCACGTCTTGCAGCCGTTCGCCGGCCGGGAGCAAAGCGCGCTCGACCCATGTGCCGGCCATCTGGGGCGCGGCGGCGTCGAGGTCGACTTCCACCACCAACTCCTCGGCGCGAGCCCAGGCGTCGATGATCTCGGGGTGAAGCCGGCGCGGCACCTGCGAGCCGACGTGGATCGAGCCGAGCAGGTAGACCGACCCGGGGTATGTGGGAGAGCGTGCCTCCCAAGCGAGGGGGGTCAGGTAGGGCTCGGGTTTCGGCGTATGGCCGGCGCAACCCGAAACCACCGCGAGAGCCAACAAGAGAGCCAGGGGGAGGGGTTCGAGTCGGGGCATCCGCGGTTCAGTAGCGCAGGGCAGCGGAGCGCGCCGGGCTAGCTGTCGTCCGGCACGTCGAGCCCGACGGCGCGCATCAGGGCGAGGGCGTTGCTGCGAGTGATCACGCCCGGGCGCATCCGGTAGTCGAAGTGGATGCGACCCTCGCGCATCTGGTCTTCGAAGTGGACGTTGGCCACGCGCGGCGCCAGGGTGTCGGCCACCTTGGCGAGAGCGAGGTCATGCGTGGTGACCAGGCCGATCGCGTTGCGTTCGAGCAGCGCCCGAATGATGGCCTCGGCCCCGATGCGGCGGTCGTGGGAGTTCGTCCCGTGGAAGATCTCATCCAGGATGAAGAGCACGGGCCGGTCGGCCTCGGTGGCCTCGACGATGCGCGCGATCCGGGAGATCTCGGCGTAGAAACGCGAGGCGCCCTCGCGCAAGGAATCCTGCACCTGGATCGACGCGCCGATCGTGAGTGGCGAGAGGCGCAGCCGCCGCGCCCGCACCGGCGCCCCCGCGAGGGCGAGCACGGCGTTGCTCCCCACGGTGCGCAGCAACGTGCTCTTGCCCGACATGTTGGAGCCCGAAACGACCAGGGCACGCGGCGCGTCGCCGAGCGCGACGTCGTTGCGGACGGAAGCGTCGGGAGGAAGCAACGGGTGGCCGATGCCTTCGGCCTCGAACACCGCGGGGCCATCCACGACTTCGGGGAATACGTCCTCGGGGTGTTCGAAGGTGTGGGTCGCGAGCGAGGCGAGCGCCTCGAACTCCCCGACCGCGCGAACCCACTCGCCCACGTGCGGGCCGACGCGGTTGCGCCATGCTTCGATGGCCAGGGTCGCCTGGGTCACCAGGCCGAGGATCGGGCCGATCGGTGGCACCCAGTACATCTGGTTGCGCCGCGCTTCCGACAGGTCGATCCAGCGCCGCAAGCGCGCGATGCGTCGCGAGGGCGCGAGGCCGTCGATCTCCACCGTCTGGCGCAGAGCGCGGAGGCGCGGGCTCTCGAACTGCGCCGACTCCAGCAGCTCGAGCAACGTGGCGAGGCGGGCGAGGTCCGGAGCCGCCCGTTCGATGCCAGCCAGGACCGCACGCCGACGCCCCGCGAGAGCGCCGAAGAAGAGACTCTGGGCGACGAGCAGCGGTGAGGCGAACGCGATCGCGCCCGACCCGAAGGCGACGGCGCCGCCCAGGAGCGCGCCGCTCGATAGGGCTGAGAGAATCGCTGCGAGTGCGCGGATGCCGCGGACCGGCGGGCCCGGCGGGCCGCTGCACCAGGCGACCAGCCGGTCGGGCGAGACGGGCGGGTCGTCGCCCTCGCCCACGAGGGCCAACGCTTCGCGCAGCTCGATGTGGCCGGCGAGCTCGGCGACCGCTGCCTGGCGTTCACGGACCTCGTCGGGTGCCGCCGGCTCGGATAGCCAGCGCGCGAGTGTTTCCGCGCCCGGTCGGGATCGCGCCCGACACAGGAGGGCGTAGATCGAGCCCGGACCGAAGAGATCGAGATCGGCCGAGTGGAGGTGATCGCCATCCATGAATTCGGTGCCGTCGCGGCTGCAGCCCGCTGGCGACTGCGGGTCGTCGAGTCGGGCGACCCCTGCCTCGTAGTACCGGACGGTCCGGTCGGCGCGTTCGCGAGCGCGGATGACGCGGTCGTGGAGCAGCACCAGGGTGACGAAGGCCACGAGCACGGGCACGAGCCAGGCGGCTCCCATGCTGCGGATGCCGAGGGAGAACCATGCGGCGACCAGGCCGACGACGAACACCGAAAGGCGCAGGTTCGAAATCAAGCCCTGGCGACGCGCCAGGGAGGCGGCCGCCCTGCGCTCTTCGCCGAGCCGCGCTTCGTAGGTCGGCCGCGGCGCCTGGGTGCGCTCGTCCGGCATGTCTAGCGGAGGAAGATCTGGCGGAGGTGTTCACGCTTCGCCGGAGTGAGGCCGAGGCGCTGCTCCAGGTAGACGTCCACCGAGCCGTAGTGGGCTTCGATGGTTTCGAACGAGGCCTCCAGGTAGGGCCGCCGTGCGTCGAGCAGCGGGGCCATGGCCTCACCGCGCGTTCGGAACAAGGAGTAGATGGGGACGAGGCGCATGATCCACTTCTTGTAGTCCGCGCGGTAGCGGTTCGTCGCCATGTAGTCTTCGTACACCGTCTTCTCGGGGACGCCGAGGGCCGTGAGGATCATCGCCGAGGCGAAGCCCGTGCGATCCTTGCCTGCGGTGCAGTGGACGATGGTCGGCAGGTTGTCCTGCTCGAGGATCCGCTCGAACATCGTCGCGAACTGATCGCTGTGGTGGGTCACGAAGGCGCGGTAGGCGTTCAACATGATCAGCTCGAGCTGGTCGGCGCGCACGCCCGTGCGGATCCGCTCCTGGAGTGCGGCCGGGTCCACCCCCTCGACGGCGATGGTGAGTTCTTCGGTCGAGGCATTCGCCGGCGCGCGATTCGGGTCGCGCAGACGCTCGGGCTCCGAGCGGAAGTCGCACACGAGCTTCACGCCGAGGCGGTTCAGATAGCGAAGGTCGTCGGCCGAGAGGTCCGCGAGGTTGTTCGATCGATAGAGCAGGCCCCAGCGCACGATGTGTTGGTCTTCGGTCTCGTAGCCGCCGATGTCGCGGAAGTTGTCCGTGCCCGCGAGCGGCAGCCGGCGCTCGGCGACGATGCGTGACTTCTTGCCGCCGTCCGCGAGCAGCTCGAAATAGGGCCGTTCCGTCGCGTCCGGGCGCGGGACCGTGACCTTCGTGAAGAGCGCGCGGGCACGGCCCACGGGCTTGCTTCGATCGATCTCGTCCGGCGAAGGCCCCGTGAAGACTTCGACCGAGCCGAGCGTGAAGCTGGCCGGCCAGCGGATGCGGAGGGAGTCGTCCTCCGTGGCGTCGACTTCGGGGCGGGAGACGGGCGCGATGTCTTCCCACACCGGGTTGGAATTGCCCGCGCAGGCCGCCAGCAGGGCGGCCGCGAACAGAACCGCCAGGGCGGCTCGTACGTCGGCTCGGATGGGAGTGCGCATCGCTTTCTTCTGGCCAACTCTCAAGGGGGAAAGCACAGGTTAACTCCCGATCGGCGCGACCGCCCGACTCCCTGAGGGCTGGCAGGAGGCCTCCAGCCGGGGCAGGCTCGCACCGCACGCCGCGGGAGGCCCCATGACCACCGACGACAGCAACGCGCAACAGGCCGCCCATTGGAACGACCAGGCAGGGCCTCGCTGGGTCCGGCTCCAGCGCCAGCTCGACGCACAGCTCGCGCCTCTAGGTGAGTTCGCGCTCGACGCGGTCGGTCTGGCTGCCGGGGACCGCGTGTTGGACGTCGGTTGCGGTTGCGGCGCGTCCTCGCGGGCGGCGGCGGCACGGGTCGCGCCGGGGGGCCGCACGGTGGGCATCGACCTCTCGGGCCCCATGCTCGAGCGGGCTCGCGAGCTGGCGGAGGCCGAAGGCTCGGAGCAGCTGGAATTCGTCCAGGCGGATGCCCAGACCCACGCGTTCGAACGCCTCGAGCCGCGCGGCTTCGACGCCATCCTCTCGCGCTTCGGTGTGATGTTCTTCGCTTCGCCGGAGGCGGCCTTCGAGAACCTGCGCAGCGCCTTGGTGCCGGGTGGACGGCTCGCCTTCGTCTGCTGGCAGCGGCTCGCGGACAACACGTGGATGTCGGCGCCCCTGGCGGCAGTGGCTCGCCACCTCGACGACCTCCCGCCGCCCCCTGCGCCCGGAGCGCCGGGCCCCTTCGCCTTCGCGGACCCGGGTCGCGTGCGCGGCATCCTCGCTGCGGCCGGCTTCGAGCAAGCCCGGGTCGAAGCGCTCGAGGGTGCCATGCTGCTGGGAGGCGCGCAGACGGCACGGGAAGCGGCTGACTTCGTGGTCGAGATGGGCCCTGCCGGGACCGTGCTGCGCGAGTCCGGCGCCGATGCGGCCCTGCGGGAGCGGGTCGCCGTCGACGCCGCCAAGGCCCTCGAGCCCTTCGTGCGCGAGGGTGGCGTCGCCGTGCCCTACGCCGCCTGGCTCGTCTCGGCGCGGTCGCCCGCTTGAATCCCGAGCGTGCGCCGTGCGCGGCGACCGGGTACACCCTCGACCCACCGTGACCACCGAGACCGCTGAACACGTCCGGCGAGCCGAGGAGCCCGAGTCGCCGGCCCTGCGCATCGTCGAGCCGCCCGCATCCCCCGATGCATGGCCCTCGGAGGTCGACACATTCCTGCGTGATCTGGCGGGCCCGTCGTGGATTCTCGTGCCGGGCCGCGACCGCGCCCGGGCTCGCATCGTCTCGACCCTGCTCCACGGCAACGAACCCTCGGGCGTCCGCGCCATCCACGCCTTTCTTTGCTCGGGCGAAATGCCCGCCGTCGACACGGTCTTCTTCATCGCCTCCGTGGATGCGGCGCTCGAGCCGCCCGGTTTCGCCCATCGCATGCTCTACGGGCGGCGCGACCTGAACCGCTGCTTCTTTCCGCCCTTCCAAGGCCGCGAAGGCGCACTGGCACGCGAAGTCCTCGGCCGAATCCGCGACCTCGCGCCCGAGGCGCTGGTCGACCTCCACAACACCACGGGGCACACGCCCGCCTACGGGGTCGGGCCGAAGAGCGACCCCGCGCGCCTGGCCCTGACTCGGTTCTTCGCAGCCCGGTACGTCGAGAGCGACCTCCGCCTCGGCGCCCTGATCGAAGCCGTCGCCGACGAGACAACGTCGCTCGTCGTGGAGTGCGGCATGACGGGCGACGCCGAACCCGATCGCATCGCCCGCGAGGGTCTCGGCCGCTTCCTGGAAGCGGAGACGCTCTTTCCGACCGACCCGGCCGAAAAGCCCGAGGATGCCATCACGGTCGTTGCCAGCCCGGTCCGCGTCTGCCTCCAGCCGGGTCTGACCCTCCGCTATGGCGAGGCGTGCGAACCCGGCGCCGACCTGACACTCGATGCGGCCCTCGATCGTCACAACTTCGAGCCCATCGCGCCCGGGGCTTCGATCGGCTGGGTGCCCGCGGAAGGGGCGTGGCCTTTCGTCGCTACCCGCGCCGACGGCGCCGAGGTGTCCCGCGACCTCTTCGAACTTCGCGGCGGGCGAGTCGAGGCGCGCACGGATTTCGTGCCGATCATGATGACCACCGACCCGGAGATCGCGGTCCAGGACTGCATCTTCTA
>JAFDDA010000095.1 GCA_019311105.1 Deltaproteobacteria bacterium | reverse complement strand
CCCCACGGCGACCGGAGGATATCGACCCCACCGCGCGCCGCCCGCCACGCTGCTAGCCTCGCCTCCCATGCCGAAGAGCGAGAACACGACCCAGGCCGAGGGCGACGGCGCGCGGCGCGTCGAGAAGCCCTGGGGCCATGAGATCATCTGGGCCCACACGGATCGCTACGTCGGCAAGCTCCTCTTCATCCGCAAAGGCCAGCGACTCTCCCTGCAATATCACGAGCGCAAGGACGAGTCGGTCTTCGTCGTGAGCGGGCGCATGGCACTCCACCTCGCCGACGAAGCGGGCGAGCTCGCCATGAAGACGTCGAAGTCATGGAAGTCTCGACCCCCGAACTCGACGACGTCGTCCGACTCGAGGACGACTTCGGCCGCGAAGGCACGAGCGCCCCCTAGGCCCCTCCCCCGATGGTCCCGGGGAGATCTCTCTTGAAGACAGAAGACCCGCGCCGGCGCCTCGGCGCCGCGGGCGAGGATGCGGCGGCTCGTCATCTCGAAGCCAGCGGCCACCGCGTCGTCGCGCGCAACGTCCGCGCCGGTGGCGTCGAGCTGGACCTCGTCGTGACCAAAGGCCGCACGATTGCCTTCGTGGAGGTGAAGACACGCCGCAGCCCGCGAGGGGGTTCGCCCGAGGAGGCCGTCGACGCGAGGAAGCGTGCCCGGCTCGTGCGCGGGGCGACGGCCTTCCTGCGCGAGCGTGGGGGACGCGGACGGCGCGTCCGCTTCGACGTGGTGAGTGTGGTGCCGGACGAGCGCGGGCGCCTGTGCGCGACGCACCGGCCGGCCGCGTTCGACGCGGGGGATACCTAGAGACGCGGGCCCACGCGGGCCGAGGCTCAGCCCTCGGACTTCTCGGCGGTGGTCTCTTCGGCGCCTTCGCTCGCGGCATCCTCGGAAGCGGCGGCCGCTTCGGCGGAGCCGGCGTCGGCCGGGTCGTCGAGGGTGTCGGGCGCCACGAGGGCCGAGAGGTCCCGGACCTTCGAGCGCAGGCGCGCCTTCTTGCCCTTCAGGTCGCGCAGGTAGTAGAGGCGCGAGCGGCGCACGTGGCCACGGCTCTTGATCTCGAGCTTGGTCACGTTGGGCGACTCGATCGGGAAGACGCGCTCGACGCCGACGCCCGAGGAGATCTTGCGCACCGTGAAGGTGGCCGACGGCCCACGGCCGCGGCGGCGCAGCACGACGCCCTCGAAGACCTGGATACGCTGCTTGTCGCCCTCGGTGACGCGCACGTGAACCCGCACGGTGTCGCCCGGGCGGAAGGGAGGCAGGTCGCGCCGCAGGGGCGCCTTCTGGATGCGGTCCATCACGTTCATGATCAATCTCCCTCGCCGTCCTGGCGCGTCCGGATCAGGTCCGGCCTTCGTTCTTTCGTCCGTTCCAGCGCCCGCGCCTCTCGCCAGCTCGCCACCTTGCCGTGGTCTCCGGAGAGCAGGACCTCGGGGACCCCCTGCCCGCGGAATTCCGGCGGGCGTGTGAACTGGGGGCCTTCGAGCAGGCCTTTCTGGAACGACTCCCATTCCGTTGATTCCGGGTTGCCGAGCACTCCGGGCAGCATCCGCGTCGTGGCCTCGATGATGGCCATGGCCGCGACTTCACCGCCGCAGAGTACGTAGTCCCCGATCGAAATCTCTTCGTCCACCGCGAGATCGATCACCCGTTGATCGACCCCTTCGTACCTTCCGCACACGAGCACCAGGTGCTCTTCGCGGGCCAGTTGCTCGACCCTCTCCTGTTCCAATCGCCGACCCTGGGGCGAGAGCAGGATCACCCGGGCCTTGCGGCTCGGGCCCTTCTCGCCAGCGAGGGCTTCGATCGCGGTCACCAGCGGCTCGGGCTTCATCACCATCCCGGGGCCGCCACCATAGGGCGAGTCGTCCACGGTGCGATGTCGATCGCTCGTCCAGTCGCGCAGGTCGTGGACCTTGAGGTCCGCCTTCCCGCGCTGGCAGGCAATGCCCACCATCGACTCGCGAGCGAAGGGCTCGAACAGCACCGGAAAGATCGTGACGACGTCGATCCGGAGCATGGAGCCTCCCAAAGGTTCCTAGACGGGTTCGTCGAGCAGGCCTGGGATCACTTCGTAGACGATCCGTTGCCCGGCCGGGTCGATCTCCCGCAGGAACGCCTGCGCCGCTGGCAGGAGATGTCGCTGGCCCTCCTCGTTCTCCACGACCAAGACGTCGTGCGCCCCGGTCTCCCAGATCTCCCGAACCGTCCCCAACAAGGCGTCGGCTTCGTCCGCTGCATCTGCGCGCAGCACCCGACAGCCGATCAACTCGTACCAGCGATACTCGCCGGGCTCGAGGGGCTCGAGATCTCTGGCCTCTCCAATCACCTGTCGACCGCGCAGCGCCTCGGCGCCGTCGCGATCGTCGATCCCATCCAATACGACGCGGGCCTCTCCGCGCCGTCCATCCCGCACCCTCTGCACCGTGAAGCGCCGAGGCTCGGGGTCGTCGACCCCGCTCGCCAGCTCGATCGCCGGCATGCCTGCCAGGTTGTCGGGCCCGTCCCCGAAATATCGGATGCGAAGCTCGCCTCGCAGCCCGTGGGCGCCGAGGACGACGCCCATCACCAACCGCTCCTTGCCGTCCGCGGCGAAGCCCCGCTAGTCCACGATCTCGAGGCGGTGATTCGCACCGACACTCGAGGCGGCCAGCACGGCGCGCATGGCCTTGGCCACGCGGCCCTGGCGGCCGATCACGCGGCCACGGTCGTCCGCCGAGGTTTCGAGTTCGAGCGTGCGCCCGTCGTCGACCTCGACCACGTCCACGGCCTCCACGTCGCCCACGAGGGCGGTAGCCATGAAGCGGACGAGTTCGGATGCGTCTGCACTCTCGGACATCAGGAAGCTCCTTCGCTCGGCGCGACGACCGGCGTGTTCTTGATGAGCGAGCGCACGGTGTCGCTGAGCTGCGCGCCCTTGTCGACCCAGGCCTGGATGCCGGCGCGGTCGATCTCGGCCCGCGGCGGGTCGTACTTCGGGTCGTAGGTCCCGAGGAATTCAAGTGCGCGACCGTCGCGCTGACGTCGTTCGTCGAGTGCAACGATGCGGTAGAAGGGGCGCTTCTTGGCACCCCCTCGCTGGAGTCGAATCTTGACCATGAAGGGAGGTCCTCTGGCGGTCGGAAGTGAGCGCGGATTCTATGAAAGGTGCTCATGGGCTGCAACTGCCCGCCGGGCCTGCGAAAGCGCCTTTTCAGGGGGCCGAGGAGCCCCCGCGGGAGGTATCTGGGGCCCGCTCCGCTCGCCCCCCGGGCTAGCTCCGCTCGAGCCCCACGCGCTGGCGCTCCTTCTTGTCGGAGCAGCCCGCGCAGGCGTATCGCTCCACGTGGCGCACCCGGAGCCGGTCGTAGTCGTCATCCAGGGCCACCCGGCGCACCCGGGGCACGATCTGGCCGCAGAAATCGCAGCGCAGGCCGCTCGGATCCTCAGTCGATTCGGTCTCGGGGTCGCTCATGGCCTCCACCTATAGCCCAAGAGCGATCGATCGATCGCCCAGGCGGTATCGATCGTTCAGCGGGATGCGGCGGGGCCGCCACTGCGGCCCACCGCAGGGCCGCCGCTGCGGCCCACGGAGAATCGGAGGTCGCTCGGCGCCTCGCCCTCGAGGCGGCGCGAGAGTTCGTCGAGCAGGGCCGTCCGGCGGAGCTGGAGCTGCTGCGCCCAGACGCTCGAGTCGACCTCGATATCGAGCACGTTCCCGCGCAGCGCAGCCGGCCAGCTGTGCAGGGCGGCGTCGCGGCCGACGATCTCGCCCCAGGCCTCGGAGATGCGCGCCGCGGTCGCCGCCGCGCCCAGGCCGAGGTCGCTCAGCACACCGGGCAGAACGTCGCCAACGGGCAGGGGCTTGCTCTTCGGACGCCGCTTCATCCTCAACCGTCCTCCAACAGACGGAAGACCAGGCCGGTCGGGAGCTTCGGGACGAAGAACGTCGACTTCTGCGGGAGGATCTCGCCGGCACCCGTCACGCGGAAGACGTCGTCGGGCGAGAGCGCGTTCACGTACAGCACGAGGCCAACACCGTTGCGGGCGTCGCGGGCGGCTTGAAGTGTGTTCTTCCCATAGCGAATCGCGCCGCCGCTCACGGCCGCCTCGTCGAGACCAAACACGCCTTCGATCACCTCGCGGTGGACGACGCGGATCGCGAGGTCTCCGTCGGATTCGTCCCGGACGAACACCCGCAGCACACCCGAGCCATCGTCGGCGGCGAAGGCGGGCGCCGGCGCGAGCGGAGCGAGGTGCTCTGCGAGCGCGGCCGGCACGTCCTCGGCCCCTGCGACCTCGACCCGCGTCTCGCTCCAACCCGCGAGGCGCTCGCTCGTATCGTCGGGAAGCGAAGCGTCGGGGATCACGCGATGGATCGGCAGCAGCAGGCTCCCGGCCGCGTAGGCGTTCGCGAAGCAGCCCAGCGTGAACTCGAAGGGCGCGTCGGCGCCGGCGTCGGGCTGCTCCGTCCGGCAAACGTCGCGGTTCGCGACGGCGGTTTCGTAGCGATGGTGGCCGTCGGCGATCACTACGGGCCGGTCGGCGAGGAAGTGGCGCACCGCCTCGATGACGCCCGCGTCCGAGATCCGCGTGAGCGAATGCTCAGTGCCCGCGGCGTCGACCGCACGCCACGTCGGGCCCGCCTCGAAGGCGGGCGCCAGGGTCCCGGCGAACTTGTCGTCGGGGTCTTCGTAGAGCAGGAAGATGCTCGAGAGATTCGCCCCCGTGGCGCGCAGCAGCTTCAGGCGGTCGGCCTTCGGGCCCGTCATGGTGCGCTCGTGCGGCAACACGACGCGGCTCTCGTAGTCCTCGAGATGAAGTGCGGCGAAGAAGGCCTCGCGAACGAGCTCCGCTCCATCGGGTGCCGCGAAGCGCTGGCGCAAGCCGTAGATGGCCGGTTCGTCGTCCTGGGCCAGCACGCCGGCCTCGCGCCACTCCGCGATCAACCGTGCCACGTCGTCATAGTCCGCGTCCCGCTCGGCCTCGGCGTCCTTGGTGAGGATCAGGCGGATCGCACAATGCGGGTCGCGCTCCCAGAACGACACGCGCTCTTCGGGGCTGATCACGTCGTAGGGCGGCACGATCACGCGCGACAGATCGACGCGTTCGGGGTCGTAGCGCAGGGCTCGGAACGGTCGGACGTCGGTCATCGGGAAGCCTCTACTCCTGTCGGAACGGCGGGTCCGCCATGCACTGCGGCGGCGACGGCGTCGGCGGCGATCGCGCCTTCTCGGATCAACTGGAACGTCGGGCCGGTGCAGTCGACCACGGTGCTCGGGTTCGCATGGGAAGACGATGAGTCTGCAAGCGGCACCACGAGCTCCGGCCCGGAGTCTGCAAGCGGCGCCACGAGCTCGGGCCCGGGGTATGCCGCGCAGAGGGCGCGGGCCTCGGACTGGCTGGTTGCCGAGGGCTCGCCGTGGCGGTTCAAGCTCGTCGCCGTGAGCGGGCCGGCACCGGCCCGGGCGAGCGCTCGAACCAAGGCCATGGCCGTCGGGTCTGGCGAGCAACGCAGGCCGACGGCGCCGTCCGCACGGCCGACGCCGGGGGCGAAGTGGCTGCGAGCGGTCGGAACCACCAGAGTCAACGGACCGGGCCAGAACGCCTCGGCCAGGGCTCGCGCGACCGGCGTCGCCTCGACGCCGAGGGGTTCGAGGCCGTCCAAGCCTTCGACGAGGACGGCGATCGGCTGGTCGGTGGAGCGGCCCTTCCAGGCGAGGAGCCGCGCGAGCGCCTCCGGGGAGGTCGCATCGGCGCCGAGGCCCCAGACCGTTTCCGTGGGGAAGGCCACGAGGCCCCCCGCACAGAGACGCTGGACGGCAGCTTCGAACGGCTCCACGGCGGCACCCACGTCTAGAGCGCGCGGTCCGCGATGTCGCGGCGCATCTGACGGCCTTCGAACTCGATTTGGTCGGCCGCGGCGTAGGCGCGGCTTCTCGCTTCGGCCACGGACGCGCCGAGGGCCGTGATGCCGAGCACGCGCCCGCCGTTCGTCGTGAACACGCCGTCGGCAGCGCGCTTCGTCCCCGCGTGGAAGATCACGACGCCCTCTTCCTTTGCGGCCACATCGAGCCCCGTGATCGGCTTCCCCTTCTCGTAGCTGCGCGGGTAGCCACCCGAAGCCTGGGCGATGCACACCGACGCCTCGCCCCAGACGGTCTGACACTCGGGCGCATCCGGGTCGAGCTGCCCGGTGGCGGCGCCGTGGAGCAGGGGAACGAGGTCGGACTGGAGCCGCACCATCAGGGCCTGGGTCTCCGGGTCGCCGAAGCGCACGTTGAACTCGATCACCTTCACGCCGCCTTCGATGTCGATCATCAAGCCGACGAACAACACGCCCACGAAGGGCGAACCGTCCTCCGCCATCCCTGCAATGGTCGGCTCGACCACCTCGCGCAGGATGCGTCGCTCGACCTCCGGGGTCACGACGGGCGCGGGCGAGTAGGCGCCCATGCCGCCCGTGTTCTCGCCGCGGTCGCCATCGAGGGCGCGCTTGTGGTCCTGGGCCTCGGCCAGGGTGACGATGTGCTCACCGTCGGTGATGGCGTAGTACGACGCCTCCTGGGCGCCGGGCACATCGAGCCGTTCTTCGATGACCACGCGGGCGCCCGCGTCGCCGAAGCGGCGGTCGCCCATCATTTCTTCGAGGGCCTGTTCGGCGGCGGCCAGGTCGTCGCAGACCGCAACGCCCTTCCCCGCCGCGAGGCCGTCCGCCTTCACGACGCAGAAGCCCGGCTTCGGAAGCGCGGCCACGTGGGATCGCGCTGAAGCGAGCTCGTCGAATACTTCAAAGGCGGCGGTGGGAATACCGTGGCGCGCCATGAAGGCCTTGGCGAAGGCCTTGCTGCCTTCGAGCTGGGCCGCCGCACCGGAGGGGCCGAAGGTCGCGATGCCCGCCTTGCGCAACCGGTCAGCGATGCCGTCGGCCAACGGGTCTTCAGGCCCGACGACGACGAGGTCGACGCCTTCGCGTCGAGCCAGCTCGGCCACGGCATCGAAGTCGCCCACGGAGACGTCCGGGAAGCAGTCGGCACATTCCCCCATGGCATCGCTGCCCGGTGCTGCGAGGACGCGCTCCACGCGCGGGCTCTGGGCGATCTTCCAGGCGAGCGCGTGCTCCCTACCCCCCGAGCCGACGATGAGAACCTTCATGCCGATCTCCCGGTCCATCTTGATGCGGATCTCCCGATCCTAGTGGCGGAAGTGGCGGGCACCGGTGAAGACCATGGCGATGTCGAGCCGATCGGCAGCCTCGATCACCAGCTCGTCCCGGGCCGAGCCACCCGGCTGCACGACGGCGCGGGCGCCGGCCTCGACGGCGGTCTCGAGCCCGTCCGGGAAGGGGAAGAACGCATCGCTTGCGAGGACACAGCCCGCGAGGTCGTTCCCCACCCGGGCCGCCTTCTCGCGCGCGGCGTGGACGGCATCGACGCGTGAAGTCGCCCCACCGCCGACGGCCAGGGTGCGGTCGGGGCCGGCGAAGACGATGGCGTTGCTCTTCACGTGCTTCACGACCCGCCAGGCGAACTCGAGGGCGCGCAGCTCGTCCTCGTCGGGCTTCCGCTTCGTGACGATCTGGGACGAGGCCATCCTCTCAGCCGAGAGGTCCGGCTCCTGGAGCAGCACGCCGCCGTAGACCCGCTTCCAGTCGAGTTGCGTCCGCAGCGCGGCCACCCGCTGGGCGTCGAAGGTGAGCAGTCGACGGTTCTTCTTCTTGCGCAGCAGGGTGAGGGCTTCGTCCGTGAAGCTCGGCGCCACCAACACCTCGGTGAAGATCTCGTCCACCGCCTCGGCGATGGCGAGGTCGAAGGGCTGGTCGGTGATCACGATCCCGCCGAACGGCGAGTCCGGGTCGGTGCCGAAGGCGTTGCGATAGGCCTCGACCGGCGCGTTGCCGGCGCCCACGCCACACGGGGTGTTGTGCTTCAGGATCGCGACGGCGGCGCCCTCGTCGGCCTCGAACTCCCCGATCAGGGCGAGGGCGGCCTGGACGTCCACGACGTTGTTGTAGGAGAGCTCTTTGCCGTGCAGGACATCCACGAGGTCGAGGAACCCGCCGTAGAGCGCGGCCTGCTGGTGCGGATTCTCGCCGTAGCGGAGCCCCGTCGCCTTGGGCAGATCGACGGCGAGCCGGGCCGGGAAGACCTCCTCGTCGTCGCCGTCGGACTCCTGGGCTGCGAGGTAGGCATGGATCGCGGCGTCGTAGGCCGAGGTGCGCTCGAAGGCCGTCACCGCCAGCCGGCGGCGCGTCGCCGCCGAGAGTGCCCCGCCCTGCCCGCGCATCTCTTCGAGTACGGCGTCGTAATCCGAGGGGTCGATCAGCACGGCCACGTAGGCGTGATTCTTCGCGGCCGAGCGGATCATCGACGGCCCGCCGATGTCGATCTTCTCGACGGCCTCGGCACGGGTCGTGCCCGGCTTCGCCACGGTGGCTTCGAAGGGGTAGAGGTTCACGACCACGAGATCGATCGTGCCGATGCCCTGGGCCTCGAGGTCGGCCTGGTCTTCCGCGAGTTCGCGGCGCGCGAGGATGCCGCCGTGCACCTTTGGGTGGAGCGTCTTCACGCGGCCGCCGAGCATCTCGGGGCTCTTCGTGAGCTCGGCCACGTCGAGGACATCGAGGCCTGCCTCGCGCAACGCCGCGGCCGTGCCGCCCGACGCAACGAGCTCGACGCCGAGCTCCACGAGCCCACGGCCCAGCTCGACCAGGCCGGTCTTGTCGGAAACGGAAAGCAGAGCCCGCGCGATCGGCGCGGAAGGCGCTTCGGCCATGGGGGGCCTCCGTGGAGGCTCGAGGCGCCTCCGGATTCGGTTGTGGGCGTCACCGGGGGCGGGGGCCTGGGGACGGGCGTCAGCGTAGCGCGTCTCGCACCCGAACGGGCCGGTCGAGCCCGCGAGTGGGCCGCACGGGAGCCCGTGAGCAGGCCGCACGGGCTAGCCGACCACGACCCTCGGAACGCGGCCGCCCACCCGGACGAGCAACTCGTACCCGAGGGTCCCCGCCGCATCAGCGAGCCTGTCCACCGAGAGGGTGTCGCCCGACGGTGTCGCCCCGAAGATCACCGCCGTGTCGCCGATCGAGACGTCGTTCGCATCGTCGCCCAGACTCACGGTCAGATAGTCCATCGAGACGCGGCCCGAGACGGGGAAACGGCGGTTCCCGATCGCGACGTAGGCGGGCGGACGCCCGGGCTCGCCCAGGCAGCGCGGCACACCGTCGGCGTAGCCCGCGGCGAGGGTGGCGAGCCGGCCCGGGCCCGGCGCGCTCCAGAAGCCGCCATACCCCGCGGTGTCCCCCGTTTCGACACGCCGCACGTGAACCACGCGGGTCTCGAAGCTCATCACCGGTGCCAGCGGGAGGTCAGCGTGGCCCACCGGGTTCGACCCATAGAGGAAGATCCCCGGCCGGATCGCATGGGTCTCGGGCGCCGCATCGGCGAGGTCGCTCCACGCCAACACTCCGGCCGAGGCTGCCGCGTGGACCTGACCGGGCTCGATGCCGAGCCCGCGGATCTCCGAAAGGAGCCGGCCGAACAGACCGAGCTGCTCGCGTGCGTGTCCGAGATCCGCCTCATCGGCCTTCGCCAGATGCGTGAAGCAACCCGCCAGCTCGACTTCGCCCGCCTCCGCGACCTTTTGCACCAGGGCCACGGCGCCGTCCGGGGCCACGCCCATGCGACGCATCCCCGTGTCGATCTCGACGTGGACCGGGCAGCTGCGACCGGCGGCGCCGGCAGCGCGAGCGACGTGGGCGAGGCCGCCGTCGTGGTGGACGACCGGGGTGGCCTCGAGGGCCACGGCCTCGGCGGCCTCGGCGGCGTCGTGGACCCCGGCGAGGATCAGGATCGGTGTGGCGACCCCCGCCTCGCGAAGCGGGCGCGCCTCGTCCACGGTGAGGACGGCCAGCCCCTCTGCACCGGCTTCCGCGAGCGCCCGGGCGACCGTCGGCCCGCCATGCCCGTACCCATCGGCCTTCACGACGGCGATGGCCTCGCGTCCGGGGGCCATGAGGCGGACCGCCTCGAGGTTGGCCCGCAGGGCTGCGAGATCGATACGCGCGATCGTGCCTCGGCCTTCGCTCATGCCGTTCGCTCGCGGCTCGTGGCCCGACCGGGGCTCATGCCGTTCGCTCGCGGCTCGTGGCCCGACCGGGGCTCATGCCGTTCGCTCGCGGCTCGTCGAAACCGAAACGTGCCTCGTCGTGGGCGGGCCGTGGCTCATCGATGGCTGATATAACGTATGCTTCGCCCCATGTCCGACGCCGCGGGTGGGGCGCTCGAAATCCAGCTGAACGGTGAGCCCCGGGCGCTCGCACCGGGCTCCACGATCGCCGCGCTGGTCGATGCCCTCGACCTCGGTGGCCGGCGCATCGCGGTGGCCGTCAACCGCAACGTGGTGCCGCAGTCACAGTTCCCGAGCCGGGAGCTCGCCGCCGGCGACCACGTCGAAATCCTCCAGGCGGTGGGAGGGGGAGCCTAGATGTCCGAAGAGAACGCCGTGACCGAACCGGAAGCCTCGACCTGGAGCGTCGGCTCCCACACGTTCCGCTCGCGCCTCATCATCGGCACGGGCAAGTACGAATCCTTCGAACAGAATCGCCACTGCCTCGACGCGAGCGGCGCGGAGATGATCACGGTGGCCCTTCGCCGCATCCCCCTCGATCAACCCGAGGGCCGCGACCTGCTCGACCACATCCCGCCCGACCAGTTCACGCTCCTGCCGAACACGGCGGGCTGCTTCACGGCGGACGATGCCGTCACGACGGCGCGCCTCGGTCGCGAGCTGCTCGGCACCAACCTGGTGAAGCTCGAAGTGATCGGCGACGAGCGGACGCTCTTCCCCGACGTGCCCGCAACGTTGGAAGCCGCGAAGACGCTCGTCGACGAGGGCTTCACCGTGCTGCCCTACGTGAACGACGACCCCGTCGCGTGCCAGCGCCTCGAGGGCCTCGGCTGCCCCGCGGTGATGCCGCTCGCAGCGCCGATCGGTTCGGGCCTCGGCATCCGCAACCCCGCCAACCTGCGGATCATCATGGAGACCGTCGAGGTGCCCGTGATCGTCGACGCCGGCGTCGGCACGGCCAGCGACGCCGCCGTCGCCATGGAACTCGGCGCCACGGCCGTGCTGATGAACACCGCCATCGCCCAGGCCAAGGAGCCCGAGCGGATGGCGCATGCCATGCGAATGGCCGTCGCTGCCGGGCGGCTCGCTTACGAGTCGGGCCGCATGCCGCGGCGGCTCTACGCCTCGGCCTCGAGCCCCCTCGACGGGTTGGCCCAGTTCTGAGCCACGGCGCACGCCGCCCCATCCTTTGCCTCGTCACCGACGCGGCGCCCGGTTGTGCCGAGACGGTGGGCGCTGCCGTCGCCGCCGGGGTCGACTGGGTCCAACTGCGAGATCGTTCGCTCGAAGCCCGCGCGCTCCTCGAGGTGGCGCGCGAACTGCGGGCCGCGGCGAATGAAGCTGCAGGGGAGCGCGCCGAGGCCTGTGCCTTGATCGTGAACCGCCGCATCGACGTTGCACTCGCTCTCGCAGACGAAAGTCGCGGCGGCGTACGGATCGGCGTCCATCTCGGCTTCGACGCCGCGCCGCTCGCTCGCACGCGCGAAGCCCTGGCGCAACTCGCCGAACGCCCCGGACCCATCGGGGTCGCGACGCACGGCGCCGAAGAAGCCGCGAAGGCGGCCGCGGCAGGCGCCGACTACGTGCACCTGGCCCCGATCTTCGACCCGCTCTCCAAACCCCGCGAGCGCGCAGCCCTTGGAACGCAGGCCCTCGCCGAAGCGTCCCACTCACTGGGGGCGTGTCGGTTGTTGGCCCAAGGCGGGGTCGAAGCCGCGAACGCCGGGGAGGCGTTGCGAGCCGGGGCCGGGGGCGTGGCCGTGACGGGAGCCATCCTCGCGGCGCCCCACCCCGGCCGAGCCGCCGCGAGTCTGCGGGCTACGCTCGACGGAGCGGCTCGATGACCCAGGCGAGGCGCGCCGGATCGACCCTCATCCCGGGCGCATTTTTGGCCGAAAAGATCGAGCGAGGAGGATCCATGCGAAGCCACGAAACCCGCCCCTCAGGCACCGCCCCGATGAGCCCGGCCCGAGCCGGCTCTTTGAGGATGCCGCCCGAGACCCTGGTGGCCTGGCTCAAGGCCTGGGCCCTCGGCGCATGGGCAAGCCTCGCACTCCTGCCGGGCCTGACGTTGCTCCCGGCGACTTCCGCCTTTGCAGCCAACGACGCCACCGCGAACTCGCCGCCGCCCGTCGCCGCGCCGAGAGCCGCCCAGGAAACCGCCGGCTGGGCCTCGCTGCAGGACCAGATCATCGCGGTCTCCGAGCAGGTGAAGCCCCTGGTGGTCCACATCGAGGCCATCGTGAAGATCAACGACCGGCGCAAGCACGTGGAAGGCTCGGGCTTCATCGTGGATGCAGACGGGACCATCGTCACCAACCAGCACGTCGTCGACAAAGCCCAGAAGGTCGAAGTCACGATCCCCGGTCGCACCCACAAGTATCCGGCCACGATCGTCGGCGCGGACAAACAGACCGACGTCGCCGTCCTGAAGATCGAACCCGACGGCGACCCGCTGCCGGTCGCGCGCTTCGGCTCCGTGGATGACCTGCGCGTCGGCCAATGGGTGCTCGCCGTCGGCAATCCCTACGGACTCGATGGCACCGTCTCCCTCGGGATCGTCTCGGCCAAGGGCCGGAACCTCGAAGTGGACAAGATCCTGAACGACTTCATCCAGACCGACGCGATGATCGACCGCGGCTCCTCAGGCGGCCCGCTCGTCGACCTCGACGGCCGCGTGGTCGGGATCAACTCGCGCGGCCAGGGGCGCGGCATCGGATTCACGATTCCGATCGACACCGCCCTCGACGTGGTGGCACAGCTCCGCAAGGGCGGCGTCGAGCGCGGCTGGATCGGCATCACCATCCAACCCTTGAACCGCGACCTCGCCGATTACTTCGAGCTCGCCGACACGACCGGCGTGATCGTGAACTCCATCTCGAGCGAGTCCCCGGCCAGAGCCGCCGGCCTGGAACCCGGCGACCTCATCACGGGCATGAACGGTGAGCCGGTGGAGGCCGAGAAGGAAGAGGATCTAGGCGACTTCCAAAGGCGCGTCGCCGCGGTGTCGCCAGGCGAGACCATCGATCTCGCGATCCAACGCGACGGCGAGACGAAGACCCTCTCCTTCGCCCTCGGCGTGCAGCCTCACGTCGTCCCGGAAGAGGAAGAAACCGACCTCGGATTCCACGTGCAGGAGATCACCGAGATCACCTACCGCGAGCAGCGGCTGCAGACACGCGAAGGCGCCTACGTGCGCTTCGTCGAGCGCGGCTCCCCCGCCAGCGAATCGGGCCTGAAGACCGGCGATGTGATCGAGAAGATCGAAGACGGCGAGGTCACGGATCTCGAGACGTTCCGCGAGGCGATCGAAGGGGCCTCCGAGAAGGACGTCTTCCTGATCACGGCCCGGCGGGGGGACATGTTGAAGTACCTGCTCATGAAGCGCGGGGAGAAGCCGGCTGCGGTCGAGGACGGGGAAGCCGAGACCGACACGGGGGAGGCTTCTCACTCTTCTTCGGAGGAGTAGGGTTGTTGCGGCGCGCGGGAGGCGATGTGCTCTCCGGCGAATGGCTCGCGTTGGGGCGCGGATTGATTTGAGGGGCTGTCGGGCGGGCTGCGCTTTATTTCGCCGGAGAGCACATCGCCTCCCGCGCTTCCTCGTCCCTTAGGAGAGGACTTCCGCACCGTCTGCCGGGGTAACCTCGAAGACTCGGGGGCGGCGTCCGTAACGCTGCTCGAATTTGTCGGCGATCGCTTCGGCGGCCTCGCTTGAGGTGGCCTGATCCACTAGGTGGACGGTGCAGCCGCCGAAGCCGGCTCCGGTGAGTCTCGAGCCGTAGATGCCGGGGGTGGTGTCGCCGGCTTCGCATAGGGTGTCGAGTTCTTCGATGCTCACTTCGAAGTCGTTGCGGAGGCTTTGCTGGCCTTCGCGGAGGATGCGGCCTGCCGCCACGAAGTCGCTCGCGTCGAGAGCCGTTCGGAAGGCGTGGACGCGGGCGTTCTCGGTGACGACGTGGCGCAGGCGTCGGAAGAGGATGGGGTCGAGGGCGGGCTCCAGGGTCGTGAGATCGGCCGCCTCGATGTCTCGCAGGGAGTCGGGGGCGGCGCGGCCAGGCCCGGCCAGGCCCCCCGCTGCCGCGGCGCAGGCGGCTTCGCACTCGGCTTTTCGGTCGCCGTATTGGCCCGTAGCGAGGCGTCGGCGGACGCCGGAGTCGGCGACGAGGATGCGCAGGGACTCGCCCGGGAGCGGCACTTCCACGACCTCCCGGCTGCGGCAATCGATCTGGAGCGCGTGGTCGCGGCGACCGAGGGCGCTCGCATATTGATCCATGATCCCGCACGGGACTCCGACGAATTCGCTCTCGGAACGGTGAGCCAGCCGCCCGCGCGCCTCCGGGCCGAGGTTTGCGCGGAGCGCGCGCTCGAGGGCCGTGACGAGGGCCACGCCAAAGGCGGCCGAACTCGAGAGGCCCGACTCGCCCGGCACGTCGCTCGCCACGGCGAGATCGAGGCCCGGCGGGATGCGACCGGTTTCTTCGGCCACCATGACCACGGCACCGCGCAGGTAGTCGACCCAATCCCCGGCCGGCGCCTGGGTCTCCTCAGGCCGAACTTCCGCGGGCGCGCCGTCACCGCTCATCTCGCGGGAGTGGATACGGATCCGGCCGTCGTTGCGCGGCGCGCCGGCGACGACCGTGTGGCGATCGATGGCGCAGGGCAGCACCCATCCCCCGTTGTAGTCCGTGTGCTCGCCGATAGGGCCTCGTCGTGTCGTTCGGTCGGCGGCATCGCAGGCTCGGGGTATCATCCACCATCACGAAGCGCGAGGGGCGTCCTCGCCGGTGCGAGGGGCCGAGCCCCTGGGGGTGAATTTCCCGCAGTGAACGGCCGTCTCTCGACTCGAACCATGAAGAGCTCACTCGCCGCCCTCCTCCTCGGAGGCATCGCCCTCGTCGCGGGCCACGCCCGGGCCGCCGACCCGTTCCTGCGTCGCACCCCCACGGTCCGGGCGGTCGAGAGCGCCGGCCCGGCGGTCGTCAACATCACCACCGCTCGCATGGTCCAGGCGAGCCCCTTCGGCCGCGCGGGCGACCCCTTCTTCGACAACTTCTTCAAGCGCTTCTTCGAGCCGCGCACCGGCGGCCGCAAGGTCCAGAACCTCGGCTCCGGCGTGCTGATCGACGCCGACCGCCACATCCTCACGAACGCCCACGTGGTCGAGCGCGCGGACACGATCCGCGTGAAGCTGGCCGACGGCCGCGAGTTCGACGCCACCGCGGTCGGCACGAGCCCGAACAACGACCTCGCCGTGCTGCGGGTCGAAACCCGAGAGGTCCTCCCTTGGATCGCACCGGGGCGCTCCGACGACATCCTCGTCGGCGAGCCGGTGATTGCGATCGGCAACCCCTTCGGCCTTTCCAACACGGTGACGACCGGCGTGATCTCGGCGGTGGACCGGTCCATCCGCACCGATCAGCGTGTCTTCCACGGCTTCCTGCAGACGGACGCCTCGATCAACCCGGGCAACTCGGGCGGCCCGCTGCTCAACGCGGAAGGCCACCTGATCGGCATCAACACGGCCATCTATGGCGGCAACGCCGAGGGCATCGGCTTCGCCATCCCGATCGACGTCGCCCGCCGCATCGTGCTCGAGCTGATTGCCCACGGCGAGGTGGCACCGGTCTGGATGGGCGTCGAGCTCCAGGCCCTCCACCCCGAGCTGCGTCAGGTCATGGCGATCCCGGACGAAGTCACGGGTGCACTGGTCAACCACGTCGACCGCAAGAGCCCGGCGCGCAAGGCCGGCCTCGAACGCGGCGACGTCGTCGTGCGTTTCGAGGGCCAAGCCATCCCCGACCCGCCTGCCTTCTACGAGGTCTTGAACCAGGTGACGCAGGGCCACAAGACCCGCCTCGCGGTCTGGCGCAGCGGCAAGGAGCGGACCCTGCGGCCGGTGGCCGCCGCCCTGCCCTCTGGCCTGGTCGAAGAATTGGCAGAAAGGCTCATGGGATTGCGCCTGGAAGCGAACCCCCGGGGCGGTTTCGTCGTCCAAAGCGTCAGGAAGGACAGTGGGGCAGCCCAGACCGGGCTCCAACCCGGCGACGTGCTGCTGTCGGTGAACGGCCGCGCGTTGCGCGACGAGGAGGCACTGCGAACCTCGGTCCTGGGCCTGCGGGGGCGCAACCGGGCATTGGTAGTCGTACGGCGAGGTCGGGGGCGCTACCACCTGAACCTTCCGCTGGGCTAGCACTGCGAATCCGCGGCGCTGTCCCGGAGCAAACAGACCGAAACACGCGCGCGAGAGAACCATCCTCGCCGCTGGAACGTAGAAATGTCGGGGCGGACCATGAGCCCCGAAGACCGGCCGCTTCGGCCGAGGAGACGGACTCGATGAATCGCTTGGGGAACTGGCTGCTCTTCATCTCGGCCACGATGGTGCTGCTCGTGGCGTCGGGCGTGATCAATGTGGACGTGATCCTGCGCGACAACTCGGCGCGCGCGGTCGGCCTGCAGGACGCCATCGACGCACTTCGCGGGACCCAGGAAGAGGAGGCGGAGGTCGCCGCCGCCGCCGAGCCGTTCTGGACCGACCGGAAGAGCGCGCCCCCCGCGACGGGCTTCGGCGTCCCGATGAACTTCGCCGACCTGGCGGAGCGCGCCTCGCCCGCCGTCGTGAACATCCAGACCTCGAAGACGGTGACCCAGCAGGCACCGCGCGTGCCGCGGCAGTTCGAGGAGTTCTTCGGTGGGCCCTTGGGCGAGCTCTTCGAGCGCCGGCAGCGCACCGTGCCGAGCCTCGGCACCGGCTTCGTCATCTCCGAAGACGGCTACATCGTGACCAACAACCACGTCGTCGCCGACGTGGACACGATCAAGGTGGCCTTCAACGACGGCCTCGAACTCGAAGCCGAAATCGTCGGCCGCGACCCGAAGACCGACATCGCACTCATCCGCGTCGAGACCACCGCGAAGCTGGTGGCGTTGCCGCTCGGCGACTCGGCCAAGGTGCGGCCGGGCGACTGGGTGGTCGCCATCGGCAACCCCTTCGGCCTCGAACACACCGTCACCGCCGGCATCGTCTCGGCCAAGGGTCGCAACATCGGCCAAGGCCCCTACGACGACTTCATCCAGACCGATGCCGCCATCAACCCCGGGAACTCGGGCGGCCCGCTGCTGAACCTCCAGGGCGAGGTCATCGGCATCAACACCGCGATCAACCCGCGCGCCAACACCATCGGCTTCGCTGTGCCCGTGAACATGGCCAAGGCCATCCTGCCTGCGTTGCGGTCGAGCGGGCACGTGACGCGCGGCTGGCTCGGCGTGCTGATCCAGAAGATCACGCCCGAGCTCGCCGAGAGCTTCGGCCTCGAGGACGACGAGGGCGCGCTGGTGTCGCGGGTCGACCCGGCCGGCCCGGCCGCCGACGCCGGCATCGAGCGCGGCGACGTGATCGTGACGTTCGACGGCACCGAGATCTCGAGCATGGAAGAGCTACCGCGCGTGGTCGCCGCCACCCCCGTCGGCAAGCCGGTGGACGTGGTCGTGCTGCGAGACGGCAAGAAGAAGACCGTCTCGGTGAAGATCGGTGAGCTCGATCAACCCGAGCTGGCCGAAGCCGAGGTGCCGGGCGAGGAAGACGGCGGCCCGGCACGCTTCGGCGTCGCAGCCCAGGACATCACGCCCCAGATCGCCAAGCAGCTCGGCCTCGACGAGGACGAGGGCGGCGTCGTGATCACGGCCGTCGAAGGCGGCAGTGCCGCAGAGGAGGCGAAGCTGCGACGCGGCGATGTGATCCTCGAGGTCGATCGCCAGGAGGTCGCCTCGGTGGCGGAGCTGAAGAAGCTGCTGAGTGCCGGCGACGACGGCGTGCTGCTGCTCATCCGGCGCGGCGATTCGACCCTCTTCGTGGCGATGAAAGAGCAAGGCTGAGCAGACCGAGCCGACGCGGACGATCGCTCGGTCAGTCCGGGTCGACGACGTAGCCCAGCGCTCGCAGCTGACGGCGACGCTCTCCAGACGGTCGGGCCTGGACCTCGAAGAGAACCCCGGAGTCGGTGGCTTCGCCCGCGAGTTCGATCGCGCGGGCTCGCAGGCGAGCGACCACTTCGGGATGCGCCGCCGCGACGTCCAGGAGCTCGTGCGGGTCCGATCTACGATCGAAGAGTTGCACGCGATCCGGGTGCTCCACGAAGCGCCAAGCGTCCGTGACGAGTGAATGGCGGCTCTGCCCTGCCTGGGAGAACGCCTCCTGCCGACTTTCCCGCAGCAAATCGACGCCTTCGAACTCCTCGGCGACGACCGCTGCAACCGGGAGACCGAGGTTGGCCACGAGCGTCGGGATGATGTCCACGGTCGATACGATCTCGCTGCGACGGCTCGGTGCGATGCCGAGCGATCGGGGGAGCTTCATCAACAACGGGACGTGGAGCTGCTCGCGGCCGAGGTGCACGTGGCCCGCGACCCCGTGTTCCATCAGGCCCTCGCCATGGTCGGCGGTGACGACGACCGCGAGCTCGTCCCAGCCGCCCCGCGCTTGGAGGGCTGCGACCAGGCGTGAAAAGGCCGCATCCGTGGCCGCGATCTCGCCGTCGTAGAGGTCATGCCGCTCACGAACGTCTGCATCGGTGGAGTCGGCGAACTCGCGTGCTTCGAGAAAGGCGTCGAGCCCTGCATCGGCTTCGAATCGGCGAAACGCCTCGGGCGGCGCATAGGGGCCGTGAGGCTCGAAGTAGTGAACCCACAAGAAGTACGGTTCGTCGACGTCGGCGAGCCAGGCCAGGGCCCGATCGGTGGTTTCGGCGGCGGGCCGCATCGAATGCCCGGGCCCCTTGTAGCGCTCGAAGCCGGCGGGCAAACCGGTCTCCGCGCCAAGGGGCGTCGCGCTGACGAAGGCCGCCGTTCGCCACCCCCCATCGCGCAGCCATTGGGCGAACAGGCGCGGCGGGTCGATCCCTCGCGGAGAGAAGACGTACTTATTCCGGAAGATCCCCGTGTCGTTCGGATAGCGCGACGTCCATAGGGCGACATGGGCCGGGAGGGTCACCGCCGCCGTGCTGAATGCGTTCTCGAAGAGCAGGCTCTCGCGCGCAAAGCGATCCAGGTTCGGAGAGGTATCGCGAAAGTAGCCGTAGCTCCCGAGGTGGTCCGCCCGCAGCGTATCGATCGTGACGACGACGATGGAGGGCCCGCTCGGGCCCGGAACACAGCCCCCGAACAGGACCGGGAACACGAGTAGCGCGCCAGCGCAGGCGACCGCCGCGAGCCGTGAGAACGAGACCCCTGCCCCATCTGTGCCTCCGCCCGGAGTCGTTTCTAGCACGCCACCCGGACGGATGGCCGCCGAGCTGCCGGCGGGTGGGGCAAGAAAGGGCTCCGAAAGCGCTCCTTGTGGGGTTGCCACGCCAAGGCGCGCGCTTAGTTTTGGGGCCATGCGATTCGACAAACTGACGATCAAGAGTCAGGAGGCGCTCTCCGAGGCGCAGTCGCTGGCCGCGGGTCGGGGCCACAGCCAGATCCAGCCGGCGCACCTCCTTCAGGCGCTCCTCGGCCAGCCCGAGGGCATCGCCATCCCCATCCTGCAGAAGCTCGGCGTCCCGCTGGACAGCCTGCAGGCTTCGGTGGAACAGGCTCTCGAAGCCACGCCGAAGGTCCAGGGTGGCGCCCAGGCACAGCTCTCCCCGGCCACCTCCACGGTGCTCGACGCCGCCTTCGGCGAGGCCGAGGCATTGAAGGACGAGTACGTCTCGACCGAACACTTGCTGCTCGCGCTGGCCAACGCGAAGGGCGACGCCGCAGGGCGCGCATTGCAGGACGCCGGTGCCGACCGCGAATCGATCCTGAAGGCACTCGTATCGGTGCGCGGCGGCGCGCGCGTCACGGACCAGGACCCCGAGTCGAAGTACCAGGCCCTCGCGAAGTTCGGGCGCGACCTCACCGACGTGGCGCGGCTCGGCAAGCTCGACCCCGTCATCGGCCGCGACGAGGAGATCCGCCGCGTGATCCAGGTGCTCTCGCGGCGCACCAAGAACAACCCTGTGCTGATCGGCGAGCCCGGCGTCGGCAAGACGGCGATCGCCGAAGGCCTGGCTTCGCGGATCGTCGCCGGAGACGTGCCCGAAGGCCTCAAGAACAAGCGGGTGCTCTCCCTCGACCTGGGCGCGCTGGTCGCCGGCGCCAAGTATCGAGGGGAGTTCGAAGATCGCCTCAAGGCGCTCCTGCGCGATATCGAGGCGGCCGACGGCCAGATCATTCTCTTCATTGACGAGTTGCACACCGTCGTCGGCGCGGGCAAGGCCGACGGCGCCCAGGACGCCGCGAACCTGCTCAAGCCCGCGCTGGCCCGCGGCGAGCTGCGTTGCGTGGGCGCGACGACCCTCGACGAATACCGCAAGTACGTCGAGAAGGACAAGGCTCTGGAGCGTCGCTTCCAGCCGGTCTACGTGGGCGAGCCCTCGGTCGAAGACACGCTCACGATCCTGCGCGGCCTCAAGGAGCGCTATGAGGTCTATCACGGAGTGC
>JAFDDA010000026.1 GCA_019311105.1 Deltaproteobacteria bacterium | reverse complement strand
CCGATCCGCCGGCGGGACGCCGAGCATCTCGCTGACGACGTCCATCGGCAGCCGCCCGGCGAAGTCGGTGATGGCGTCGCCGCCGCCTGCTTCGGTCATCCGGTCGAGGTATTCAGCGGCGAGTTTGCGGATGGGGGCTTCGAGTTCGCGCACGCGCCGCGGTGTGAAGCCGCGCGAGACGAGGGCGCGGAGCCGGGTCTGACGCGGCGGGTCCATCGCCAGGAACGACATCACCGCGCTGGCGTCGCCCACGGTCTCGAGCGCAACGCCCTCGCGAGAACTGAACCGCTCCGGGTCCTGGAAGGCGGCCAGTACATCGGCATGGCGCGAGAGCGCCCAGAACCCGATCGAGTCGTCGCGGTAGCTACGGGTTGAACTCGACCATGGCGCCATGGAATCACATTGACATTGTGCAGCCAATGTAAAATATGCTTTGATTCTCAGGTACTTCGAGGAGTCGAGCCCATGAGCGAACGCCCCGAGCGGCCCTACGGGGTCCCGGGCTCCGCGCCGGCGGCCCCGGGTGCGCCGCAGTCAGGCCGAACGCAGCGCCGAGACGCGGACCCGCATCCTGGCCGCCGTGATCGACTCGATCGCCGACGTCGGGCTCCAGCGCTCGACCGCCGCCGAGATCGCTTGCCGCGCCGGTGTGACGTGGGGTGCGGTGCAGCACCACGTCGGCGACAAGGAGTAGCTGCTCGCCGCGGTCCTCGAGGAGGGCTTCGAGCGGTTCGCCCGACGCTTCGAGGATCTCGCCGCCGGTTCGTCGAGTCTGGAGGCGCGCGTCGCCGCGTTCGTCGATCGCGCATGGGAACACTTCGCGAGCCCGATCTACCGGGCGAACTTCGAGATCCTGCTCGGCACGGTGCGGGAGTCGCGCAGCGAACGCACGGATCGCATCCCCGCCGAGATGCTGGCCGCCATCGACGGTCTGTGGACACACATCTTCTCGGATGTGTCGTTGCCTCGCGAGCGACGTCACGCCCTCGAGCGCTACCTCGTTGCCGTCCTCTCGGGCCTGGCGACGAACGTGATGCTTCAGGGGCCCGACCCGCGCGTCCTCCCCGACGTCGAGATCGAACTGCTGAAGGACACCCTCGCGCGAGAGCTCACCGCTCGCGGCTAGGGCCGCCTATTCTTCGTCCCAGTACTCGCGAAGGGTGCCGGGCGAGACACCGGCCTGTCGCGCTTGCTCGACGAGCCTCGGCAACGAGGCCTCGGCATCGAGCACCTCGCGCTCTGCGGCGGCGCGACGCTCCTTGATCTCCAGGAGCCGCTCGCCTCGGGCATCGCGATCGTGCCGCGCGCGGGAGTAGTCGGCCTCGGCTTTTTCGGCCCGCTCGCGCGCCAGCTCGATGCGCTGCTTGCCGCGGAGGAGGCGCTGGCTCCAATAGGTCTCGAGGTCGGCCTCGACTTCGGGGCCTTCGGGCCCGGCGGCGTCCGCATCCTCGGGGGGCGCTGCGCCGGTCTCTTCCATCACCAACTCTTCGGCTTCGACGGCCTCCTGAGCCCACACGGGCGCACTGGCCGCGGTCAGCAGCAGGCAGGTCAGACCGGCAAAGGTTCGCGCGCGAAGCTTCATCCCACTCCCCAGGACTCTCGACAACATCGGTCCGTCGCAGCCCGCTCGTGAGCCCCACAGTGAGCCAGCCCGACGATTGCCCGTGGGGTACCGTTCGCACCCCTCGGGTGGGGGTGGGGAGCCACGATGGCAGTCCGGATCGGCGAAACCTGGCGGAATGACGGGCCCGAAGACACCTGCTTTGGCTGCGGCCACCAGAACGAGCAGGGCCTGAAGGTCGTCTTCCGGAGGGTGGCGGCCGACGCAGTCGAGGCACGCTACGAGGCCGCGCCGCACTGGTGCGGTGCGCCCGACATCGTCCACGGCGGGATCCAAGCCGCCTTGCTGGACGAAGTGCTGGGCGCCGCCGCGCACTGCGGCTTCGATGAAGAGCCCGACGGATCGGTGAACCTCGTGACCGTCGACTTCCAACTCCACTACCGGCGGCCCTGCCGCGCCGGAGTCCCCCTGCTGCTACGGGGCGAGTTGCTGCGGGTCGAGGGCCGTGACGTCTTCGTGGAAGGTGCCATTCGAGACGCCGAAGGCGAGACCCTCACCACGGCCGAGGCGCGTTGGCGCCGGTTGCGTTCCTAAGAGCTGCCGGTTCGGGCACTGGAAAAGCCGTTCTGTGAGCAGGCTCACAGGGACGTGCTCGCGATCACCGATCCAGAGGGTGGAGGCACCCCTGGAGAACCTTCATGGCTCTATTTCGTTCGCGTGGCAAGGCCGCTGGTCTCGCCATCCCTCAGATACCCCGAACCGCAACCTACATCGAAGAGGGCTGCACCCTGAGCGGGCAGCTCCAATTCCAGTCGGGTGTCCGCATCGACGGACACATCGAGGGTGAGGTCCGGGCGCGGGGAACTGTGGTGGTGGGTGAGTCGGGGGTCGTCGACGCGTCGATCTTCGCCGACATGGTCGTGGTGCTGGGCGAGGTCGAGGGCGACATCACCGCCCAGACGTTGGTGGCCCTGCACAAGGGCGCCCGCGTGCGCAGCGACATCAGCACGGCGGGCATCGTGGTCGAGCCCGGCTCGAACTTCCTGGGCTCGATCGTGATTGGCGCCGAAGAGGTGCCCGCCCTCGCCGAGGAGGCGGGCGTCGAGTCGGAGAGCGAAGCCGACACGCCCTCTCAATTCGAGGATGCCGCTCCGATCGTGAAGATCCGAGCCAACGGCAAGCTCGGCGCGGTGGGCTCGGCGGAGGCGATGGAGTAGCCACCGCCTTGAGGGCTCAGGCCCCGGGGCCTTGAAGGCTCAGGCCCCGGGCCCGCCCGACGCGAAGAAGACGAGGAGGGTCATGTCCTCTTCGATCTCGAAGAAGGAGTGCTCCGAGCTGGCGCGTACGTAGAGGATCGATCCGGGCCCGACCTCCCGCGTCTCACCCTCCACGCGCACCCGTCCTCGGCCCTCGAGCACGTGATAGACCTCATCCTCGTCGTGGGGGCTCTGGAGGTCTCGCGAGCCCGCCGCCAACCGATACAGGCCGCACGACAGGGCAGGCACGCGCAAGAACTCGAGGTACGGGATCTGCCGCCGGGAGTGTTCTTCCCGCACCTCGTCCAGTTCGAAGACCTTCCAATCGTCTTCCGCCAAGACCATTCCTCCATGACAACCCGGCCGCCGAGGATACCAGAGCCGGCCGCTCCCCGGCGCTGCAGCGAGAAACATCCGGGCCGGCGGAGCGGTAGGGTGGCGCATGATTCGAGAACTCGCACGAGACGACCTCGACCCGCTGCTCGAGCTCTACCAGCAATTCGGCCACGACGACGGCCCTCCGGTCGAACGCGCCGTGCTCGAGGCCACCTGGCGGGAGATCTGCGACAGCCCCGGTGTGCTCCATCTCGGCGTCTTCGAGGGCGGCGCGCTGCGGGCGGCGGCCCACGCCAGCATCACGCCGAACTTGACGCGCCGTGCGCATCCCTACGCGGTCGTCGAAAATGTCGTGACCCACGAGGCGCATCGGCGGAAGGGGCATGGCCGAAGGGTGATGGAGGCCCTGATCGACGCGTGCCGCGAACGGGGCTGTTACAAGATCATGCTGCTCTCGGGCACGACGCGGCCCGAGGCTCACCGGTTCTACGAGAAGCTCGGCTTCGATCGCGGCGCCAAACAAGCCTTTCTCTACCGGTTCTAGGCCGTAGCCTGCGAAGGCTGCCGCGGGCAGGTGGAGGTGGCGAGGGTCGCTACGCGAAGACCGAGGCTGTGAGCCAGGGGCCTCTCGTTGAGGCCGGCTGGAAAGCTCGCAACCGCCCGAGGCCTCGGCGTACCCTGTCGAGGAGCCGGCGGCCCGCCGGTGGAGGACTCCATGACCCGGAACATCCGACTCGCCCTCGCTTTGGCGGCCGTCGCCAGCCTGTTCGCTGCGGCGCCGCTCGTCGCGGAAGACTCCGATCATGCCGATCATCACCATCAGCTGATCCGGATCTTCGAGGGCCGCGTCCGGCCCGCGGTGCAGACCCTCGGCGCGGCGGATGCGCTCGGTTGGCTGAACTACACGTCGCGGATCGCGCGCGTCTCGTTCGCCAGGGAAGTGGCGAAGAAACTCACCTGCACTTCGCCCGGGAGTTTCCGGATCGATGGCGAGCGGCTCATCTCCGGGGACATCCAGGCGACCCAGTTCGCCACGCTCTGCAACCTCGCGCCCGGCGAGTACGACTACCAGGTGACCCTTCGCTCGGGGATCGGCGTGGGGCAGGGCGGCGAGAAGACGATCGACGGGAAGATCGTCGTTCAATGAGGGCGGGCGCTCCCGGCGTCTACTCGATTCCGATCTGACGGCAGAGCATCTCGCTGGTGGCGCGCGACCAGCGCCGGATCTCCGCCGCGTCCGTCGTGCGGTCGGTGATGGCCTCGGCCACGCTGGCGATCGTCGTGCTGAGGAGGTCTGCCTTGAAGTCGAGGTCTCGGGCGCCGGCCGGCAGCGCCTCGCCCAGGAAGTATCGGATCCGGCTTCGCACGAAGGCGTTGCGCGCTTCGATCTGAGGTGGGTGCTCGAAGAACGCCTCGGCTCGCCGCAGCGCCCCGCGCGTCGGGGCTTCCGCCGCTTCGGATTCGAAGAAGCGATGGATCGCGGCGTCGACCCGCTTCCGGACCGGTCGGCGCTCGTCGGAGAGCAGAGTCTCGATCTCCTCCCACACGACTTTCGAATCGAGTACGTCGAGTTGGAAGAGCAGCGCGGCCTTGTTCGGGTAGTACTGGTAGAGCGAGCCGACGCTCACCCCCGCGACCTCGGCGACGCGGTTGGTGTTGAACGAGGCCGGGCCCTCTTCGCGGAGGACGCGTGCCGCCGCCTCGAGGATGGCCCGGGTGGTCTTGAGCGAACGGACCTGCCGGGGGCGCTTGCGCGGCTGGATCGGGCTCTTGCGGGCGGTCGCGGCGGCTCGGCGGGGCATGGTGGGGGTCCTCCGGAATCCGGGTAGTATATGCGAGTGATTGCTCGTATTCTAGGCCGAGCGAAGCCCCGCTCGGCCGGAGGTGAAATCCCGTGCGCCTGCTCCTGATCCCCCTCACGTTCCTCGTGTTCGGCTTCACGGTGATGAGCACGCTCGGCGCCGGGCTCGAGATCCCGGAATCCCTGGACGCGATCGTGCCGTGGCTGCAGGGATACGGTGCCTGGGCGTGGCTGGTCGCCGGCGGGTTGATCATCGCGGACTCGATCTTCCCCGTGCCCTCGTCGCCCGCGATGATGACGCTGGGTGTGATCTATGGGCCGTGGGTCGGCGGGCTCATGGCGAGCATCGCTTCGACCTTGGCGGGGCTGATCGGTTTCGGAATCGTGCGCTTCTTCGGCCCGCGCGGGCTGCGATTCCTGGTCGGCGACGCTGACCTCGCTCGCGCCGAGGGCTTCTACGATCGCTACGGCATCGCGGCCGTTGCGCTGGGCAAGGCGATCGGCGGCCCGGCGGAGTGGGTGGTGTTGCTGGCCGGGGTTTCACGGATGCCGACCGGTCGGGTCATCCTGGCCATCGCCATCGGTGCCGTCCCCGCCGGCTTCGTCATGGCGGCCCTGGGTTCGATGGCGATCGATCAGCCGATCCTCGCGATGGGGCTGACGCTCGGCCTGGCAGCTGGGGTCGTGTTCGCGGGCCCGCGGCTCGTGGGTTTCGCGCGGCCCGATCCCGGCGACGAAGCGGGCTAGGACGCGCCGCGGTTCCTGCGGAGCGCGACGCCGGCATCCTGCTCGTTCTGCATGGACTCGGCCATGCCGTGGTCCTCGCCGAACTGGAGGGCTCGTTTCGCCGCAGCCAGCACGTCGGGTCGGCTCTCGGCGAACTCGGCGGCCACCTCGCGAGCGCGGTCGAGCAGCGACTCCGCGGGGACGACTTCGTTCACCAGGCCGATCTCCGCAGCTTCCTCCGCGGTGAACTTGCGGCCAGTCAGGACGAGCTCGCGCGCCTTGGCCGGCCCGACCAGTCGCGGGAGCAGGTGCGTGCTGCCGAGCCCCGGGAGGATGCCGAGGCGCACGAAGGTCACGCCCATCTTGACCCCGGCTGCGGCGATGCGCAGGTCGCAAGGCAGGATCATCGTGATGCCGACGCCGATGGCGTGGCCATTCACGGCGGCGATCACCGGCTTGGGGAACTCGAGGAGTTCGAGGGGCAGCTTTCGGAGGAAGGCCTCCTCGCCGAGCTTCGGCCCCTTCGAGGCGTTGGCGCCCGCCTGGTGTGCCTTCAGATGCTCGAGGTCGACCCCTGCGCAGAAGCCGCGGCCCGCGCCCGTCAGGATCACCGAACGCACGGCGTCGTCGTCGCGCACCTTCTGGAATGCGTCGTAGACCTCGTCGCCCATCTCGGTGGTGTAGGCGTTGAGCTTGTCCGGGCGGTTCAGCGTGATGGTGGCGACGCCGTCGGCGACGTCGAAGAGAACGTTTTCGTACATGGCGACTCCTAGCCCGTGTACGGGACCCAGCGAGGCTTGCGCTTTTCGACGAAGGCCTTCGAGCCTTCCTCGAGGTCGGGGCACGCGCTGTGCTCGACGATGGCGTCCCAAGTGTCTCCGAGGGCCTGGTCGAGGCCCGCGTCGAGGCTCTCCCAGATGCACTGCTTGCTGCGCGCCAGGGCTGTGGGCGAGTGCTGCGCGATCTTTCCGGCGAGCTCGCGCGCGCGCGGCAGCAACTCGGCCGCCGGCAGCACCTCACCGACGAGGCCCAGGGTCTTCGCTTCCGCGGCCCCCAGGCGTTCCGAGCCGCCGAGGAAGGCCATGCGCAACACCGCCTCCAGCGGGATGCGCCGTGCAAGGCCCACGGGCTCGAGGCCCGCGATCAGGCCCACCTTCACGTGGGTGTCGAAGAAGCTGGCGTTGTCGGCGGCGAGGATCAGGTCGCTGTCGGCGATGAAGTGGAGGCCGCCCCCGCAGCACATGCCGTTCACCGCCGTGATCACCGGCTTCCAGACCTTGTTCTGGATTGCGGTGAGTTGGAACCAGGGTGCGTCCTTGCGCGACTGGCCGGCCGTCTCCTTCGGGGCGTCGCCCGAGGCGACATCCGCCACGTCCATGCCTGTGCAGAATGCCTTTTCGCCCGCGCCGGTCACGATGGCGCAGACCACGTCGCCATCGGTGTTCACGGCGTCCCACGCCTGCTTCAGCTCGTTCGCCATCGTGAGGTTGAACGCGTTGTGTCGCTTGGGGCGGTTCAGCGTGATGGTGGCGACGCCGTCGACGACGTCATAGAGCAGCGTCTCGAACTCCATCCGCCTACTCCCGCCCGAGGACGGCGATGCCGCACGCCGTCGGGTGGCCGCCGATGTTGTGCGACAGCGCGAGCTTTCCCTCCGCGCCCTTCACCTGGCGCGGGCCCGCGCGGCCCTGAAGCTGGAGGACGTTTTCGTAGATCATGCGCACGCCCGTGGCGCCGGTCGGGTGGCCGAAGGTCTTGAGGCCCCCGTCGGTGTTCACGGGCAGCTCGCCGTCGAGTTCGAAGTCGCCCGAGGCGATGTGCTCCTTGGCGGAGCCCTTCTCGCAGAAGCCGAGGTCTTCGTAGGTCAGGAGTTCCGTCAGGGAGAAGCAGTCGTGGACCTGGGCGACGCCGATCTGGGCGCGCGGGTCCTCGATCCCGGCCTGGGCGTAGGCATCGGTGGCGGCCCAACCCGTGGGTTTCCAGGAGAGAAAGTCGTTGGTCGGATCCTTCTGGGGGTTCGGGCCGGACTGGATCGACACGGCCTTCACCAGCACCGCGTCGTCGCGGAAGCTCTTCGCCAGGTCGGCACGGCACAGGATCGCGGCGGCCGCGCCGTCGGTCTGGGCGGCCGAGTCGTAGAGCCCGAAGGGCCAGGAGATGATGCGCGCCTTCTTGTAGTCCTCGAGGGTGATCTCGCGCTTCAGGAACGACTTCGGGGCCAGCGTCCCGTTGTGGTGATTCTTGATGGCGATCTTCGCGAGGTCGTCGCGGCTGGCGCCGTACTTCTCGAAGTAGGTTGCGGCGCACAGGGCGAACCAGCCGGCCGGCGTCTTCGGCAGGTCGCGCACGCCGTCCATCATGACGGTCGGGCCCGAGACGCCGCGATCCTTCGGCTTGTCGTAGCCGACCACCAGCACCACGTCGTGCATCCCCGAGGCGATGGCCATGGCGCCGTAGCGGAAGGCGTCGGTGCCCGTGGCGCAGTAGTTCGACACCATGCTGACGGGCTTGTGGAACATCTTGAGCGCGTCGCTGCACTCGTGCGGGCCCTTCTGGGAGTAGACCGAGCCGGTGAAGACCGCTTCGATCCGCTCCTGTGGCGCGTCGATGCCCGCGTCGGCGTAGGCCTCGTAGGCCGCGTCGACGATCATGTCCGAGGGCGACTGATCCCAGTTCTCGCCGAACTGGCAACACCCGACGCCCACGATGGCGACCTGGTCGCGAATGCCTCGCTTTCTGCTCGCCGAGCTCGGTGCGCTCATGCGCTCTCCTCTGCCGGGGTGGCCTTCCAGTAGTAGTTGGGTCGCCCGCCTGCCATGTGGATCCGCCGGAACGAGAACTCGACCGGCATTCCGGGCTTCACGAACTCGGCTTTCGTCTCGACGAGCTGGATGTGGATGCGGGCGCCGTCGACCTCGGTCACGGTGACGATGGTGGGCGGGTCCGGCGTCGGGAAGAAGAAGTCGAAGGTGTAGGTCACGACCTTCCCGATCCGGTCCGAGAGCCGCGCCTTCTCGAAGTCGTCCTTTGCGAAACAGGTCTCGCACACGCGCTGGTTCGGGAACTGCACCGCACCGCAGGCGTTGCACTTCTGTCCGATCAGAGCGAGGTCTTCGTCGCGCTCGCGGTGGTGGATCGTGGCGGAGAGGCCCGGGCCGGCGGCGCTCTCCCACTCGGTGACCTGCAGGTTCCGCGCCTTCAGATACATGTCGTAGTTCGGGATCGCGAAGCGCCGCGCGAGGTGCCACGAGACGCCGCGGCGCGGCTCGAGCTTCGCCACGTGCTCCGTCGCCGTGAAGGCCAGAGCTTCCGCGCCATCGCCGTAGCTCGCGACGAGCAGGCGGTCTCCTTCGGCGGCACTCTCGAGGGCGGCGGCCAGCAGCAAGGGGGCGAAGGCGCAGCCGGCGTTGCCGAGCCGGCCGATCAGCGGGTCCTGGGTCTGCTCGGCTTCGAGTCCGAGCTTTCGCGCCACCGTGCCGTGGCTGCGCCGATCCGGCGCGTAGAGGCAGACCTTCGCGAAGTCGCTGGTCTGCGCGCCGAGCTTTTCGAAGAGGCCCGAGACCACATCCGAGAGATTCGGGACGTAGCCCTCCTGGACGACGAAGCGTTCTTCCCAGCTGTGGACGAAGGTGTCCTGGCGCGTGCGCCAGACGTCGACGATCTCGTCGGCCACGGCATGGCCGCCGTCGATCGTGGCGATCGGGTTCTCGGCAGAGACGAGAAAGGCCGCCGCCCCGTCGCCGAGGTTCGCCTCGAGCGGAGAGCCCGGCGCCGCCATCCGGCAGTCGCTGGCTACGACGAGCACGTTCTTTGAGGAGCCGGCCCGCACGGCATCGAGGGCCGCGCGCAGAGCGGTGGTGCCCGCGCGTAGCGAGCCGCTCTGGTCTGCGGTTCGCACGTCGCGCCCGAGGTCGAGGGCCTTTGCGATCAGCGCCGCGCCCTGCTTCTCCTGGAAGGGATAACTCGTGCTCGCGAAGATCACGCCGTCGATCTTGCTGCGGTCGAGGCCGCGCAGGCAGTTCAGCGCAGCGCTCACCGCCATGGTCACGGCGTCTTCGTCATTCCACGCGACGGCCTTTTCCGGGCCGCCTTCCTTCGCCGGCCGCCCGCCGATGGCCGAAAGCGGCAGGCGCGTGGGCGGGACATAGGCGCCGTAGGACGCGATCCCCGCCATGCCTACGCCTTCGGCTTCGGCGGGACGCCGTCGTAGAAGGGGTAGGGCGTCTTCATCAGGCCGAAGTTCTCGAGCTGCTTGCCGAGGTTCTTCGGGAAGTGCTCGAGGATGTCTTCCACCTGCCAGCCGCCGGGCTTCAGCATCTGGGTGCCGTACTTGGGCTGCTCGAGCATGGTGATGCGCTCGGCGCCGGTGCCGAAGATCTGGCCCGTCACGTAGCTGGCTTCGTCGCTGCACAGGAAGGCCACGAACGGGCCGTTCAACGTCGGGTCGATGAAGGGGAGGTCGACGACCTTGCCGCCGATCTTCGCCGTGGCCGACATGCGCGTCGTGCCCGCCGGGCTGATGGCGTTCACGCGGATGCCCGCGCGCGCGAGCTCGAGCGCCCAAGTGTAGGTCATCGAAGCGATGGCGCCCTTGCTGCCCGCGTAGTTTGTCTGACCGAAGTTGCCGAAGTGCGCGGCAGACACCGTGTTCACGATGGAGCCGCCCGTGCCCTGCTCCTTCATGCGGAGCGCCGCCTCCTGGCTGCACATGAAGGTGCCCTTCACGTGGACGCGCAGGACGGAGTCGAACTCGTCGTCGGTCATCTTGAGGAACGTGCGGTCCTTTACGTTGCCGGCGTTGTTCACGAGGGCGTGGATGCCACCGAAGGCGTCGGCGCATTGTTGGACGAGGGCGGCGGCGCCTTCGCGCGAGCCGATGTCGTCGTTGTTGGCCTGGGCCTTGCCGCCGGCGTCGGAGATCTCCTGGACGACCTTGCCGGCCTCGTCCGGGTCGATGTCGTTCACGATGACCGAGGCGCCCTGGGCCGCCAGGTGGATGCAGTGCCCGCGGCCGATGCCGCGCCCGCCGCCGGTGACCACTGCGGCTTTGCCGTCCAGAATGCCCATGCGTCGCTCCTTCGAGGGGGCCCGGTGGGTCGGGCCGGCGCTGGCGGGCCGAGGGCTCCGCCGCAATTTCGAGACGTAGCGTATCGCAAATACCCCAGACGACGCAACCGGGTCTCCGACCCCCGCCGGGATGGATTACCCCATGAAATCAACCTCTTAGCGGGCTAGTCGGGTCGGGTGTGAGCTACGGGGTCGGCGCGTTCGGGGTGAGCTTGGCCTCGATCTGGGCGCGGATCGCCTCGATTCGGTGGCCCCAGGTGTTCCGCCGCGCGAGGGAGAGCCGCTCCTGCCGGCCCTTCTCGGGCGCGCGCAGGGCTACCTCGCAGGCCCGGGCGAAACCCGCGGCGTCGTCGGCCACATGCACGGCGTCGAAGTGTTCGGCCAGGGCAGGCAGGGGCGACATGACGATGGGCCGCCCAGAAGCCAGATACTCGAAGAACTTGATCGGGAAACACGAGGCGGTGTAGGCGTTGCGCCGGTAGGGGAGCAGGCAGACGTCGAAGCCCTTCACGTACGCGGGCAGCTCCGCGTACGGCCGATGGCCCAGCAGGTGGACATTGGGTGCATTGTCGAGCCGGCCGAGGTCGGTGTCGGGTTGCCCGATGCCCGCGGGCCCGATGAGCACGATCGATGCATCGGGGCGCTGGCGCGCCAGTTCGAGAACCCATTCGACGTCGAGCTTGTAGTCGCTCACGGCGCCGACGAAGCCGAAGACCGGGCGGGGCAGGGCGCGCAGGTCGGTGGGGATCTCGAGGTCAGGGTCGAGGGCGCTCGCGAAGTGTTCAGCATCGCCAACGTTGGGGATGTAGTAGGTGTCGCTGGGCTGGAAGCCGCGCTTCGCCTCGTGGAGTGACCTGCTGGTGGTGAAGACCAAGTCGGCCTCTCGACACAGGGCGGCTTCGCGCTCGCACAGCCACGCGGGGTCGTCGCGGTATTCGGGGAACTCGCTGTACTCATCCACGCAGTCGTAGACGATCAACCGGTGGGGCAGCCGGGCCACCCCGGCCCCATACCCAGGGTGGTAGACCCAGAGGATCGCGTCGTCGATTCCCTCACGGCGTAGGAAGCGGCCGAGCAGAGCGAGGCGCAGATCGTGGGTGGCATACCGCCGGAGCGGATGGCCCGGGGAGAGGCGGCCGAGGCCCCGTATCGGTGCCCAGAAGTCGAGGAGCGTCACGCCGTTGGCCTCGTCGAGGCTCGGGGCGAGCGCGATGTCGGGCACCGAGAGGTCGACGAGCCCCTGCCACGCCTTCAGGCGCCGCAGGTCGCGGAGTGGCCTCGGGCCGAAGTTCACGTGGAGGACGCGATGCTCCTTCGCGAGCCGGCTCATGATGTGTTGTTTGTTGGTCCACATCCCGTCGTGCCAGCTCTGGGACGAGAGGCAAACGATCGTGTGGCGGACCGCTCGGGAGCCCATCGGACCAGTATGGGGCGGCATCGCGGCTTGCGCTAAACCGGCGCAGTGGTCACTCCGCCCGCCCTCCCGATGTGGTTCGACCCGGTCGAACAGGCTCAACTGTTCGCTCTCCTCGACGAGCTTGCGCCGGTGCGCTGCCTCGAGTGGGGGTGCGGAGGGAGCACTCGGGCGATCCTCGAACGCCACGCCTCGGTCGAGAGCTATCTGTCGATCGAACACGACCCCGCCTGGTATCGCCGTGTGGCGAGGGAAGTGACCGACCGGCGCCTCGACCTGCGATGGGCCGCGCCAAACCGACCTCTGGAGGGCACCGCCGATGCCCCGTCGGCGCAGCGCATCGCCTGGGATGCCCAAGCCGAAGTCGACCCCGAGATCCTGCGCGACTACGTCGAACTCCCGGCGCACCTCGGCGGGCGCTTCGACTTCGTCTTGGTGGATGGGCGCGCGCGGCGCTTCTGCCTGCGGGCGGGCTTCGATCAGCTCGACGCGGGCGGCGCGCTGGCCCTCCACGACGCCCAGCGCGAGTCGTACCGCGACGCCCTCGAGAGCCTTGGCCCGGTGGAGTTCTTCGAGCCGTGGGTCCAAGGCCAGCTTGCGGTCGTTCGGAAGGGCTAGCGGCCATGAGGATCCCCCGCACCGTCGCCCACTACGGCGCCCAAGACCCCCGCGTCGCGACGGGAGGCGTCGAGACGTTTGCCCGCAACCTTCGGGTGATCTTCGACGAGGTGCTCTTCTTGACGCCCGCCGCCCGCGGCGAGGCGCGTATCCGTCGCGAGCGGATCCCCGTCCTCTGCGACAACCACTGGGTCCGAGACTGGCCTGAGGAGATCCCGGTCATTGGCTTTCAGCACGGCGTCGCCCTCGACAAATTCTTCGTGACGCGGCTCCGTGTGGATGCCGGCTTGGCGTTCAGGCAGTGGCGGGCGGCGCGCCGGCGCAACACGCTCTGGGTCGCTGCGGCGCCCTGGGTGCAACAGCGATTCGACGGCCTCCACGGAAACCGGGCTGCGCACGTCATCCATCATGTCGTCGATCATCGGCACTTCGACGGGAAGCTCGAGAACGTCGGCTCGCGGCTCGTCCTCCACGATGCCCGGGGCCGCCACAAGGGCAGGGAGCTGATCCCGGCCCTCGCAGAGGCCTTTCCCGAATGGCGGTTCGAGGGCCTGGACTGCGAGCCCGAGCAGGTGCCCGACCGAATGCGTCGGGCGGCAGCCTTTCTCCATCTGAGTGCCTATGAGGGCAACAGCATCGTCTGCAACGAAGCCATGGCCATGGATCTGCCCTGTCTCTTCACGGAGGTCGGCCTGTTCTGCGACGACGTCGGCGCGGACGTCGCGACGATGCCGCGGCGCATCGCCTTCGGTGGGCGGGCGGGCCTGATCGAAGCGGTCGGCCGGTTTCTCGGCAGTCTCGCTACTCGCCGCTTTCACCCGCGGGCATGGTCGCTCGAACACGCCAGCGTCCCCGCCAACGTCGACGCATGGGGCCGGGTGCTCGCGAGCTTCGATGAGAGCCCCTGGGGCTAGTCGCTCGCCAAGAGGTCGGCGATCCGTTCCTCGTGGTAGCCGACAGTCCCGAAGACGTTCTCGAGGACCCAGGTGCGCTTCAGGTAGTAGTGGGCCGGCACCTCCCACGTGTATCCCATGCCGCCGTGGACCTGGATGCAGTCGCGTGAGTTCCGCATGGCGCCTTCGCCGGCCGTGGCCTTCGCGGCTGAGACCGCGCGCACGACGTCACCGACCTCAGGGTCGTCGAGGGTGGCGCCGGCGGCGTAGACCGCGGCGCGCGCCACCTCCTGGCGTACGAACATGTCGGCCAGGATGTGCTTGATCGTCTGGAAGCCTGCGATGGCGCGCCCGAACTGCTCGCGACTCTTGGCGTACTCAGTGGCGAGCTCCTGGGTCGACTCCGCGATGCCGAGCATCAGCGCCGCGGTGAGCGTGGCCCCTTCGAGGTGGAGCTTCGCCGCGTCGTCCGCGCCGCCGATGCGCTGGCCGTCGAGCAGGGACGCGACGTGATGGACGGGCGTCAGCGGGTCGAGGGGTGTCGCGACGGGCTTCGCGCTCAGCACGTCCGGATCGACACGGTAGATGCCGTCGGGCTGGAGCAGCAATACGACGTCGAGGCTCTCGAAGTACTCGATGACATAGGGCGCGTCGGGGTGGCTGATCAGGTCGAGGCCCCCGACCACGGTCTGGCCGGTGGCGGCGCCGTCGACGAGGCCCGCGGCAAGCTGGCTCCACACCAGCGGTCCGGGCACGAGGCGACGGCCGAGTTCGATGAAGGCGATCGCGGCGTCGGACATGCCGAGCCCCACGCCGCCTTCGTCCTCGGGGAGGCGCAGCGCGAAGACGCCCATTTCGGCGAGCTCGCCCCAAAGGGCACGGTCGAGTTCGGGCTTCTGTTCGAGTTCGCGCAGGGTCTCGATGGGCACGCGGCCGTCGCAGAAAGTGCGGAGGCCTTCGCGCAGAGCTTCTTGATCCTCGGTGACGCGGAAGTCCATGGCTAGCGAGCCCCCGTAGCCTGCGGCTTCGGGGCCGCTGCGGCGGCCGGCTTCTGATCCTTGGGCAGCCCGAGGATGCGTTCCCCGATGATGTTGCGCTGGATCTGCGACGTGCCCGCCGCGATCGTGAGCGAGAGCGATTGCATCGCACGCCCGATCGACTGCTGGCAGGGCAGATCGTCGAGGTCTTCTCGCGAGAGGGCGGCCCGTCCGAGCAGCCGCATGCCGAGCTCACCGATCTGCTGGTAGACCCCGCTGTAGAAGAGCTTGATGGCGGAGCCGCCGACACCGGGCATGCCCGTCTTCGCCGTCTCGGAGACCGAGAGCTTCACCATGGCCCAGAGCGCGTCGAGCTGGGCAGCCAGGTGGCCGACCTCGCGGCGCAACGTGCGGTCTTCCCAGGCGTTCGCATCGTCGCGCGTGAGTCGCTTCGCGAGGTCCACCATCCCCGCCAGGATCTCCTGGAGGTGGTACATCTCGCTCGCGAAGGCGGTGCCACGCTCGAAGCGGAGCGTCACGTTCGTGACGCGCCAGCCATCGTTCTCGGCGCCGACTCGGTTCGCCACCGGGATGCGCACGGACTCGAGGAAGACCTCGCTGAACTCGCCTTCGCCCATGAGGGTCGGCAGGGGGCGGATGTCGATCCCGTCGAGATCCATGGGCATGATCAGCCAGCTGATGCCGCCGTGCTTCGCGACGTTCGGATCGGTGCGAACGAGCAGCTCGCAGAAGTCGGCGCACTGCGCGAAGGAGGTCCAGATCTTGTGGCCGGTGACGACGTAGTGGTCGCCGTCGAGGTCAGCGCGGCACTGGAGCGCCGCGAGGTCCGAGCCGGCGACGGGCTCCGAGAAGCCCTGGCACCAGACTTCCTCGCCCTTCAGGATGCGCGGGATGTGCGCGGACTTCTGGGCGTCGGTGCCCTCGGTGATCACCGTCGGCCCGCCATGCAGCATGCCCACGAAGTTCACGCCGATGTAGGGCGCCTTGGCCCGGGCGATCTCCTCGTAGTAGACGAGCTGCTCGGTGAGCGACGCGTCGCGACCGCCATATTCCTTGGGCCAGTTGATGCCGGCATAACCGGCGTCGAAGAGCTTCCGCTGCCAGCCCGTGTCGTAGGTGCGGCGCGCATCCCAGTCGGAGTAGGGGGGCGGGGTGCCGTGGCCCGGAACCGTGTCTTCGAGCCAGGCGCGAAGCTCCTTGCGAAACTTCTCGTCGGCGTCGGAATACCGAAGATCCATGTTGTTCCCTATGACCCGCGCGGCGGAGAATAGGTGGGGGGTGCACGGTTGCCAAGGGAGCGTCGGTTCGAGGTCTTGCGGGGGTCGTGCGGCTGGGGTTCCGTTCAGAGCCCATGCGCTTCTCCGTCCAGCTGCCGACCGATCGTGTAGAGGCCTTCGACGAGTTCGGCACCGCCGAAGCCATCACCGAGGTGGCGCGGGCCGTCGAGGCGGCGGGCTTCGACGCGGGGTTCGTGACGGACCATCCCTTCCCGAGCGATCGCTTCATCCAGGACGCGGGCGGCCACCACGCCCTCGACCCGTTCGTCGCGCTCTCCTTCGTGGCGGCGGCGACCACGCGGCTGAAGCTCCAGACGCACATCTTGGTGTTGCCCTATCGGAACCCCTTCCACACGGCGAGCGCGGTGGCTTCGCTCGATGCCGTGTCGGGCGGGCGTGTCATCATGGGTGTGGCCGCGGGCTACCTGAAGGACGAGTTCGAGGCCCTCGGCGCTGACTACGAGAATCGCAACGCGTTCTGCGACGAAGCCCTGCGCGCGATCCGCGCCGCGTGGACGGAGGACGGCGTGCAGTTCGAAGGCTCCGGCTACCGCGCCAACGGGCACACGCTCGAGCCGAAGCCCGTGCAGAAACCGCACCCGCCGATCTGGGTGGGGGGCAACAGCAAGATGGCGATCCGCCGCGCCGTCGAGCTCGGCGACGGTTGGCTCCCGATCCCCGCGCCCAAGAAGATGGCGAGCTTCATCTCCACCGCGTCGATCGAGGATCTCGACGACCTGCGCGACCGCATGGCCTATGCCCGCGCCCACGCCGAGAAGATCGGGCGCACGAAGCCCCTCGACATCTGCTTCGTTCCCTTCGGCCTGAGCATGAAGAGCCAGGACGATCTCGACCCGGCGGTCTTCCGCAGCCGCATCGCGGAGCTCGAGGAGATCGGTGTCACCTGGGTCACCCTGACCCTGCCGGCCCGCACCCGCGCCGAGTTCTGCGACCGAGTCGCAAGCTTCGGAGCCGCGCTCCGCCCCTGACCCCTGTCGAAGGGGACGGTTCTGTTTGATGACGAGAGGGGCGGCGGCTCGCTAGAGCAGCGCCGCGTACTCGTCGAGGACGGGCATGACTTCGTCTCGTGGCGCCGAGGGCAGGCGCAGCACGCACTCGGTGACGCCCGACTCGCGGTAGTGGTCGAGCTTTCCCGGCCCGGGGAAGACACCCATGGGGACGATGTGGAGCGTGGCCGGGTCGCGGTCGCGCGCTTCCATCGCGCGGTGCAAGTCGGGAAGCACTTCGCGCAGGCCGCCGCCGCCGATCGGGAGCCAGCCGTCGGCGTACTCCGCAATGTGAGCGAAGAGCTTCGGGCCCGCCGCGCCGCCGATCAGCACGCGCGGGCGCGGCTGCTGCACGGGTTTGGGCCACTGCCAGCTCGGCTCGAAGTCCACGAAGTCGCCGTGGAACTCGGCGACTTCGTTCGCCCAGAGCGCCTGCATCGCGAGCATGCACTCGCGCACGCGAGCGCGCCGGCGTTTCACGTCGATGCCGTGGTTCTCCATCTCCTCGACGTTCCAGCCGTAGCCGATCCCGAGCACCAGGCGCCCGTTCGACAGCTGGTCGAGGGTCGCGAGCTCCTTCGCGAAGGTGATCGGGTCGTGCTGGGCCACGAGCCCGATGCCGGTGCCGAGCAGGATGCGCTCGGTGCGCGACGACGCTGCTGCGAGCGCGACGTAGGGGTCGAGGCTGCGCAGGTATTCCTGGCCGAGCTCGGGCGTGCCGGTGGGCGCGGGCGTGCGCCGGCTGGTCGGGATGTGGGTGTGCTCGGGGATGTAGAGGGAGTGGAAGCCGCGGGCCTCGGCTTCGACTGCCAGCTCGACGGGGCTCATCGCCACGTCCGTGGCATGGAGGGTGACGCCGATCTTCAAACCTTCTCCTAGCCGTCCAGCTTCGGGTCGGGGCTTCGTACAGGGGGGAGTGAAACACGTTAGAATTCTGCGCGCACGGGGCCCTGGGGGCCGTCAGCGGTTCCTTAGAATGGGGCGGACGTGGCGAGCTTCGACGAGAGCTACGAGCTTTCGCACCGGTACACCCGGGAGCGGGGTCGGGTCTATCTGACCGGCGTCCAAGCCTTGGTCCGCCTGCCCATGCTCCAGCAGGAGCGCGACCGCGCGGCCGGGCTCGACACCGCGGGGTTCATCTCCGGTTACCGCGGCTCGCCGCTCGGCACCTACGACTTCGCACTCTGGCAGGCGCGGGAAGCGCTCGAGGCCCACGACGTCCGTTTCGAGCCGGGCGTGAACGAAGACCTGGCGGCCACCGCGGTCTGGGGCTCCCAGCAGGCGGGGCTCATGCCGGGCGCGCGGCGCGACGGCGTGTTCGGGATCTGGTACGGCAAGGGCCCAGGCGTCGACCGTTCCTGCGACGCGCTCAAACACGCGAACTATGCGGGCACGGCACCGAACGGCGGCGTGCTGGCACTCACCGGCGACGACCCGGGCGCGAAGTCGTCCTCCATCGCGCACCAGAGCGAACATGCGCTCATCCACTGCGGCATCCCCGTGCTGAACCCGTCGAGCATCCAGGAGTATCTCGACCTCGGCCTGTTCGGCTTCGCCCTGTCGCGCTACGCGGGTGTGTGGGTCGGATTCAAGTGCCTGACCGACACGGTCGACAGCGCGGCTTCCGTGGAGGTCGGGCCCGAGCGGCTCCAGATCGTGGTGCCCGACGACCATGAACTGCCCGAGGGTGGCCTCCACATCGCCTGGGAGAACTACCCGTTGCCCGTCGAGCAGCGCCTCTATCAGCAGCGGCTCCCGGCGGTGCAAGCCTTTGCGCGCGCCAACGGGATCGACAAGGTTGCCTTCGGCGCGGGCGGAAGGCGCCGCCTCGGCATCGTCACCGCCGGCAAGGCCTACCTCGATGTGCGTCAAGCGCTCGAAGACCTGGGCATCGACGAAGCGCGTGCGCGTGAGATCGGCCTCGAGGTCTACAAGGTCGCGCTCACCTGGCCCCTCGAGCCCGAAGGGATCGCGGGTTTCGCCTCGGGGCTCGAAGATCTGCTCGTCATCGAGGAGAAGCGACCCATCATCGAGGATCAACTCGCCCGGTTGCTCTACAACTCGAGCGAGCGGCCGCGGCTGCTGGGAAAGGTCGACGAGAGCGGCGCGCCCTTCGTGCCGGCCGAGGGCGAGCTCGCCCCGGGGCTGGTGGCCGAGCTGCTGCGCAGCTGGCTCGCACGCCGTGCACCCGACATCTCCGCGCAGCTCGCACCGGCGCCCGAAGCCGTCACGCCCCCGTCCGCGGCGCTCATGCGACTCCCGGCGTTCTGTTCGGGTTGCCCGCACAACTCCTCGACGGTGGTCCCCGACGATTCGCTCGCACTCGGCGGCATCGGTTGCCACGGGATGGCGGTCTGGACGCCCGGCCGCAACACCCTGGCCGTGACCCAGATGGGCGGCGAAGGCGCGAACTGGGTCGGGATGGCGCCCTTCACCGACACTGAGCACATCTTCCAGAACCTCGGCGACGGGACCTACTTCCACTCCGGCCTGCTCGCCATCCGTCAGGCCGTGACCGCCGGCGTGAACATCACGTACAAGATCCTCGTCAACGGCGCGGTCGCGATGACCGGCGGGCAGCCCATCGAGGGCGAGCGGCTCGAAGGCGAGATCACCGTGCCCGAGATCGTCCGCCAGCTCCAGGCCGAGGGCGTGGGGCAGATCGTCGTCGTCACCAACGAGCCCGGCAAGTACGCGGCCGGCGCGATCCCGGGCGGCGTCGACGTCGAACACCGGGACGGGCTCGACCGCGTGCAACAGCGGTTGCGCGGCGTCGCGGGCGTCACCGCCATCGTCTACGACCAGACCTGCGCCGCCGAGGCCCGCCGTTTGCGCAAGCGTGGGTCCTTCCCCGACCCGGATCGCCGCATCGTCATCAACGAGGCGGTCTGCGAGGGCTGCGGGGACTGCAGCGTCCAGAGCAACTGTATCTCCATCGAGCCCGTCGAAACCGCCTTCGGACGCAAACGTCGCATCCACCAGTCGTCCTGCAACAAGGACTACTCGTGCGTGAAGGGCTACTGCCCGAGCTTCGTCAGCGTCGAGGGGGGTGTGCTGCGCAAGGCGGGCGGCGAAGCCGTGGAGGCGGGCGGACGTTTCGATGCGTTGCCTCTGCCGCCGACGGTCGACACCGACCGACCCTTCAACGTGTTGGTGATGGGGATCGGCGGCGGCGGGGTCGTGACCGTAGGCGCGATCGTGGCGATGGCCGCGCACATCGAGGGCAAGGGGACGTCGGAGCTCGACGTCACGGGCCTTGCCCAGAAGAACGGCCCCGTCTCGAGCCACGTCCGCATCGCCAACGAGGCGGGTGCGATCCACGCCACGCGCATCCCCGCCGGCAAGGCCGACCTCGTGATCGGCTCCGACATCGTGGTGACCACCGGCCTCGACGGGCTCTCGCGCATGGGGAAGGGCCGCACCACGGCCGTGGTGAACACCCACGTCGCGCCGACGTCGGACTTCGCCAGCAACCCCGACCTCGATCTCTCGTCCGCCGACATGGAGGCCGCCATCGCGGGCATCGCCGGCGAAGAGAGCTGCCACTTCCTGCAGGCTTCGCAGCTCGCGACGGCTCTCATGGGCGACGCGATCGCGACGAATCTGTTCCTGCTCGGCTATGCGTTCCAGCTCGGGCGCCTGCCCGTCTCGCTCGGAGCCCTCGAACGCGCCATCGAACTGAACGGGCGCGCCGTCGCGATGAACCGGCGCGCCCTGGCATGGGGCCGTCTGCTCGCCCACGACCGCGCGGCCGTGGAGTCTGCCGCAGCGGCCGGCCTGCGCGGGCACGACGTCCAGCCCGTCGAGACTCTGGAGGAGATCCTCGCCCACCGCGCGGCGCATCTCACCGCCTACCAGAACCCCCGCCTCGCCCGACGTCACCGGGCGCTCGTCGACCGCGTCGCAACGCGCGAGGGCAACGTCGTGCCCGGGAGCGACGCCCTCGCGCGCGCCGTCGCGCGCTACTACGCGAAGCTTCTGGCTTGGAAGGACGAGTACGAGGTGGCGCGGCTCTACACCGATGGTGGCTTCGCGGCCCAGGTGAAACGCGAGTTCGACGGCGACCCGAAGCTCACGCTCCACTTCAACCCGCAACACCTTCCGTTCATCGAGCGCTTCCTGAACCGCGCCGACCCCCTGACGGGTCGCATGAAGAAGTGGGACCTCGGGCCATGGTTCCTTCGCGTGCTCGCGGTGATGGCGAAGTTCAAGTTCCTGCGCGGCACGCCCCTCGACCCGTTCCGAAACGAACATCGCAAGGTCGAGCAGCGGCTGGTCGGCGAGTACGAGGCCCGCATTGACGAGTTGCTGTCCGCGCTCACGCCGCTGAACCACACCCTCGCCGTCGAGATCGCGAGCATCCCCGAACACATCCGTGGCTTCGGCTTGGTGAAGGAAGAGCACCTCGCGGACGCCCGAGCGCGAGAGGCCGAGCTCCTCGAAGCCTTCCGTTCCTGACCGTCAGGCGCCCGGGCAGCCGAGGCCGTCGAGCCCTGCCACTGCGAAGAGTTCCCGAATCTGCGCATCGCTCGCCGCGGAGAGTCGGGCGGCCAGGAAGGCGCGGGCGGGCTCGGAGATCGGCGTGTCGAAGAGCGTGCCCAGGCGGTGCGTTCGGAAGTGGGCGCTGCACGGCGCGTCTTCGGCCCAGACCGGCGCGTCCTCCCAGGCCTCGATGTCGACCTTGGACATCCGGTACTTGCCGCCGTTCCCGAGGATCGAACCCAGGTCGCCGATGTAGGCGACCGAGCGTTTGCAGCGCGAGGGCGTGCCCCCGTCGGGGTGACAGGCGAGAGTCTGGTTTCCGGGCTTGCTGTCGCCGTGGCCGAGGAAGGCGGCGAGCAGGGTGAGCGCCTCGCGATGCAAGCTTTGCGTCGCCGCTTGCCCGGGGTAGTTCGAGCGTGTGGCGAGCAGCGCGGGCCATGCGAGGCCCTGGCCTGCGTGCGCTTCGATGCGCGCACCGAAGTAGCTCTCGGTGGATGCGGGCGAGAACTCGAGCACGGTCTCGCTCGGCGGGGGCGGGCGCGGGTCGGACGGGTCGAGGCCCTGCAGGAAATCCCACGGGTCTTCGGGGCAGCCTCGGCAACGTACCCGCACGGGGTCGATGCGATCGCTGTAGAAGCCCAACAGCCAGAGGAGCCGGCTCCCGAAGATCTCGCCGTGGACCTCCATGTTGTCCGGGCCGTACTTCACCTTGATCAGGCTGCCGTCGGCGAGGCGGCAGAGGAACTTCGGGGTCTTGCCGCCGGGCGGCGAGTGCGGGACGACGAAGGTGCAATCGACCGTGATGTCGGGGGCGCGCGAACCGGGCGGGCCGGAATGCACGTCGAGCCCTGCCGTGTCGATCGGGTGCCAGACTTCGGCTTCGCGCAGGGCCCGGTCGCGCAGGGCGTCGGTGATGGGGCCGGCGGGCGGCGGTGTGGGCGGGGCTGGGCACGCGGTGAGTCCGAGCACCAGCACGCCCGCCAAGGTCGCGCGGATCATCGCACGCCTCGCAGCCGCGGGTCGTCCGACGCATCGGCGACGGCGAGGGCACGCGCCGCCATCACCGGGGTCGCGCGAAACACTTCGGCCATGTCGTCGCCCACGGTCTTGCCCATCTGGAAGCGTTTGTAGATCCCTTCGGCGATGACCGCGAGCTTGGTCAGGGCCAGCACGAGATAGAAGTCCGTCGCTTCGACCGCTCGCCCGCTTTCGGCGGCGTAGGTGGCGACGATCTCCTCGCGGGTCGCGAAGCCCGGCCGTGCCGTGGGCGCGCCGGAGCCGACGTCGTCGGTCTCGCCCTCCTCGATCCAATACATGAGCGTGTAGCCGAGGTCGGCGAGCGGGTCGCCGAGGGTCGCCATCTCCCAGTCGAAGATCGCGAGAATACGGCCGGGGTCGTTGGGGTCGAGGGCCAGGTTTCCAAGCCGGTAGTCGCCGTGCACGATGGCGGCGCCCGACGATTCGGGCAGGGCGCCGGCGAGGCGCGCGAGCAGCTCGTCGATCACGGGCAGCGGGCTCGTGCAGTTGCCCTCCCACTGTTTCGCCCAGCGGCGCACCTGGCGTTCGATGTAGCCCGCAGGGCGGCCGAACTCGGCGAGCCCGACCTCGGCCGGGTCGACCGCGTGGAGTTTCGCCAGGGTCGTGGCCAGGGTGATGCCGATGGCGTGGCGCTCGGCGGCGGTGGGTGCGAAGGCCTCGTCGAAACCGAACCCGAGGATGACGCCGGGCCGATCTTCCATGACGTAGAAGACCTGCTCGTTCACCTCCGGGTCTTCGCAGAGGGCGAGCGTGCGCGGCACGGGGACATCGGTGCCGGCGAGGGCGGAGAGCACGCGGTGCTCGCGACGCATGTCGTGGGCCGTGGGAAGGACGTGGCCGAGGGGCGGGCGGCGCAGCACGAAGGTCTGGTCGCCGTCGCGCACGCGATAGGTGAGGTTCGAGCGCCCCCCTGCGATCAGCTCGAACCGGAACGGCCCTTCGGCCCCCGGCACGTGCTCGCGCAGGAAACGGCCGACGCGTTCTTCATCGATTCCCGGAGTACCCAGCTTCAGCCCCTCGCCGCCCAGCGTGCGGTTTCGGGATGGCCTCTGTCAACCGCCCGCCGCCCGTCGCTACTCGGGCATGATTGAGTTGAGGTGCTCCAGCGCGTCGACGTATTCCTCGACGAAGTTCTGGATCACCTCGCGAACGGGCGTGACCTCGTTCATGGCGCCCACGACCTGGCCGACCGGGTTGAACGCGACCTTCTGGGACTTCGCGGCGTAGCGGTGCGTCCGCGAGACCGCCTCCGACGTGACCATGAACTGCAGCGGCATGCCGAGCGGGTCGGGCGTGTCGTCGTCGCCCCAGGCCTGGGTCCAGTCGTTGCGCAGCATGCGGCAGGGCTTCCCCGTCCAGGAGCGGGAGCGCACGGCGTCGTGGCTGCCGGCGTCGAGATAGCTCTGCTTCTCTTCGGGGGCGGCCTCGGCCTCTTCGACGGTCAGCCAGATCGAACCCGTCCAGATGCCCTGGCAGCCCATGGCCAGCGCCGCAGCCATCTGCTTTCCGCTGTGGATGCCGCCCGCGGCGAGTACCGGGATCGGGCTCACGGCCTCGATCACCTGGGGCCACAGGACCATGCTCCCGATCTCGCCCGTGTGGCCGCCGCCCTCGGTGCCCTGGGCGATGATGAAGTCGAGGCCGGCCTCGACGTGGTGCAGCGCGTGGCGCGGGCTGCCGCAGAGGGCGCCGACGAGGCGACCTGCATCCTGGATCTCCTTCACCACGTCCTCGGGCGGTGTGCCGAGCGCGTTCGCGATGAGCCGCACCTTGTCGTGCTTGAGGGCGGTCTCGATCTGGGGCCCAGCGGTCACGGCCGTCCAGCCGAGCAGCTCGCGCGGCTTCTCCTCGGGCGGAAGCTCGGGCACGCCGTGCTCAGCGAGCAGCTTCTTCGCGAACTCGCGGTGCTCGGCCGGGATCATCGTGCGGAGCTTCTCTTCCAGCGCATCCGCATCGAGGTCGTCGCCCTTTCCCTCGTACTTGCCGGGGATGACGATGTCGACGCCGTAGGGCTTGTCCGTGTGCTCGTCGATCCAGCTCAGCTCGACCTCGAGCTGCTCGGCGGTGAAGCCGACGGCGCCGAGCACACCGATCCCGCCGGCGTTGCTGACGGCGGCGACCACGTCGCGGCAGTGGGTGAAGGCGAAGATGGGGAACTCGATGCCCAGTCGTTCGGCGAGTTCGGTGCGCATGGCAGACCTCCGAGCGTCCGGCAGGAGGGCCGGAGCGCCGAGAGGCTTACCACGAAATTGAAACGTGTTCCAGTTTTGGGCGGGCCCCTTGCGCGGCCGCGGCTCGAGGGCGGCTCAGCCTTCGTTGTCCACCGGCGCGAGGGCGGCTCAGCCTTCGTTGTCCACCGGCGCGAGGGCGGCTCAGCCTTCGTCGTCCGCCGGCGGGGGCTCGGTGGCCTGGCGTTCGAAGCGCAGGAGTTCGATCCGTCGGTCCGAGACCTGCTCGACCGTCACCTTGTAGCGGTCGAGGATCAGCTCCTCGTTCACGTCCGGGAGACGCTCGAGCTGCGCCACGACGTGGCCGCCGATGGTGTCTTCGTCCGCATCGCCGAGGCGAAGCTCGAGGAGCGAAACCGCCTCGGGCAGCGAGAGCTGGCCGTTCACCAGGTGCTCGCCGGGCCCGAGTTTCACGGCACGCGGTGCTTCGTCATCGAACTCGTCCTGGATGGAGCCGACGATCCGCTCGACCGCGTCCTCCAGGAAGACGAGCCCGGTGTAGGTGCCGCGCTCGTCGACGGTCATGGCCATGTGGCGCTTCTTCTCTTGGAGCGTCCGCATCATCAACGACACGCGCTGGGTCTCCGGCACGATCACCGGGTCGCGCGCGAGCTTGCGAAGGTCGAGCTCCGCGCCGCTCCGCAGGTTCGGCAGGAAGTCCTTCGTGTGGACGACACCGATCACCGAGTCGAAATCCGTCTCGCACAACGGGAAGCGCGAGTGCCGTGTCTGCTCCACGATGGCGAGGTTCTCGTCCGTGCTGTTCTGGAGCGATAGGAAGGACGCGTCGTTGCGCGGCACCAGAATGTGGCGCGCCTCGAGCTCGCGAAGCTCCAGCACACGCTCGGCAATCTCCCACTGGGGCTCGCTGATGTGCCCGGCACGGGCCGAGGCGACGATCGACTCCCGCAGCTCCGAGGCCGTCTGCGTGCCTTCTTCGAGGTTCGGAGCCTCGATGCCCACCATCCGCACCATCCAGTTGGAGACGCGGTTCACCAGCGAGATGAAGGGCGTGAAGGTTCGCGAGAACCAGTAGAGGGCCACCGCAGAGCGCATGGTGCTCTGTTCGGGGCGATGCAGGGCCCAGATCTTCGGCGCCTGCTCGCCGAGCGTCATGTGCATCATCGTGATCACGAGGAACGCGATGGCAAAGGCCACGACGTGGAAGGCCGTGCTGTTCGGGTCGACGTGGATCCCGAGCTCCGGTGCGACGGCAAGCAGCAGGGCCACCACCGCGGGCTCACCGAGCGCGCCGAGTGCGAGGCTCGCCATGGTGATGCCCAGCTGGCAGGCGGACAGGTAGTGATCGAGCCGGGCGAAAATCTTTTCGCCCGCCCTTCCGGCGGCGCTGCCCTCGCGGGCCTGTGCATGGATGTAAGAGCGGCGGACTTTGACGAGCCCGAACTCGGCGGCAACGAAGAAGCCGTTCAGCAAGACGAAGAAGAGCGTGGCGGCGATCCGCCAGGCGAACCCCAGAGCGTCGAGTTGCTGGTGGGCTTCGATTGGGCTGTCCAAGTATGGGTCCTTCCGCCCGGTGGATCGGGCCAGGGGACTCTATCAATTTGGCCCGGCGTGGCGAGCCACCCGGCGTATGATGGCCCGCCGGAGTGGCCTGGGGCCGCCGGCTGGGAGCCCGAAGCGTGTTGAAGGACGCCGCCGCCATCGTAGGGATCGGGGAGACCCCGTTCGCCAAGCGCCTAGAGCCCTCCGAGACCCGGCTCGCGGTCCAGGCCATTCTGGCCGCCCTCGACGACGCCGGGATCGCGCCGTCCGAGGTGGACGGCCTCGCCTCGTACACGATGGAAACCACCGATGAGGTCGAGGTCGCCGCAAACCTGGGGCTCGGGGACGTCACGTTCTTCAGCCAGGTCGGCTATGGCGGCGGCGCCGGGCCCGCCACGGTCGGGCACCTGGCCATGGCCATCGCCGCGGGCCAGTGCCGCGTCGGGGTGGCCTGGCGTTCGCGCAAGCGCGGCTCGGGGCAGCGACCCTGGGCGAGCCAGGCCGTAGCCCCGACGCCCGGCGCCCAGTGGACCCGACCCTTCGGCCTGCTCCGGCCCGTGGATGAGATCGCGCTGCTGACGCGTCGCTACATGCACGAGTTCGGCGCGACCCGCGACCACCTGGCCAACGTCGCACTGGCGGTCCGCAAGATGGCGAACGCCAACCCGCGAGCCGTCATGCACGAGCGCACGATGACGCGCGAGGACTACATGGCCGCACGCTGGATCTCCGAGCCGCTCTGCCTCTTCGACAACTGTCTCGAGACCGACGGCGCACTGGCCTGCGTGCTCGTGGCGGCGGACCGCGCGCGCGATTGCAGACAGCCGCCGGCCTTCGTCCACGCCTTCGGCCAGGGCCTGCCGAGCCAGCACCAGACGATGGTGAACTATTGGTGCGAGGATCCGCTGCGCGGCCCCGCCTGGGCCTGCGCCGAGCAGCTCTACCGGCAATCCGATTTCGCGGCGGCGGACATCCCCGTGGCCCAGTTCTACGACGCCTTCAGCCCCCTCGTGCTGCTCTCCCTCGAGGGCTACGGCTTCTGCGAGCGCGGAGAAGGCGCGGCCTTCACCGAGGACGGCGGCATCGAACTCGGCGGGCGACTGCCGGTGAACACATCGGGGGGCGGGCTCTCGGAGGCCTACGTCCACGGCTTCAATCTGATCAACGAGGGTGTGCGGCAGATCCGCGGGACGTCGCCGAACCAAGTCGCGACGTCGGGCACCGAGTCGTGCCTGGTGACGGCAGGGGAGGGCGTGCCCACTTCCGCCCTGATCTTGCGAAAGTGAGTGAGGCCATGAATCCACTTCTTCCGCCGATCCCGCCCGAGGCGGCGCCGTTCTGGGAGGGCACACTCGCTCAAGAGCTGCGCATCCCTCGTTGCCCCGAGAGCGGGCGGCTCTTCTTCCCGCCGCGGGTCGTGAGCCCCTTCGCGCCGCATCGCGAACCCGAGTGGGCCGTGGTTTCCGGGCGCGGGACGATCTGGAGCTTCGTGGTCCCGCACCCGCCCCTGCTGCCGCAGTTCAGCGACCTCGCTCCCTACAACGTGATCGCGGTGGCCCTCGACGAGGAGCCGACCGTTCGGCTCGTCGGGAACCTCCTGGCCCGGGAGGGCGGTGGGATCGGGGAGGTCGACCCGGCCGCCGTCGAGATCGGTGCGCCGGTCCGGGTGGTTTTCGACCGGGTGAGCGAAGAGATCGCCCTCCCACGCTGGGTCCTGGCCGGAACCCCTTGATCTCAAACGCGAAGCCGAGGGGCTCTGCGCGGCCCCTCCCAGTCGAGTTTCCATTGACAATCGGGCAGTTCCGTCGTACTAGCTAGCGGTAGTTAGTTTTTGGAGACCACTTGCCCGCCACTCCTCAGACCACCGCAAAGGCTCCTGCGAGCCGTCCGGCGACCCGCCGCGGCGAGCGGACCGCCGAGCGGATCCTCAACGCCGCCGAGGCCCGCTTCGCCGAGCACGGCTTTGCCGGCACCACCCTGCGCGACGTCGCCGCCGACGTCGGCATCCGCAACCCGAGCCTCTACAACCACTTCGAGAGCAAGGACGACCTCTACGCCGCCGTCCTCGAGCGCGGCCTCCGCCCGATCACCGAGGCGCTTTCGGGCTTCGTCCGCGCCGGCGGGGGCAGCGACGTCCTGCTCGAGCAGCTCGTGGGCCTGCTCGCGGCACGGCCGAACCTGCTGCGTCTCGTGCAGTTCGAGGTCTTGACCGGCGGAGCACGCTTGACGCCGGCCCTGCGCGGCTGGCTCGAGCAGGCCTTCACGCGCGCCGGCGAGATCGTCGCCGAGGAGCCCGGCTCACCGCCCTGGCCCGAGGATCAGATTCCGCTGTTCGTGCTCGCCCTGTTCAACGCCGTCGTCGGCTACTTCACCATCGCCCCGCTCTACCGAGACCTGACCGGCGAGGACCTCCTCTCCGCGCCGGGCCTGGAACGACAGACCCAATTTCTCACCGAAGTCGTGCATCGGCTCCTGCCGGACGACCCAAAAAGCTGAGGCTGAAACCATGTCCGTAGACCCGAACGTCGACTATCTGAACGCGCTGTCCTGGGACGAGTCCATGCCCGAGCGCGCCGCCTGGCTGCGTGACAACGCCCCGGTGTACTGGGCCGAGAAGAGCGACCTCTTCGTGATCTCGCGCTTCGAGGACGTCGTCGCGGTGTCGAAGGACCAGAAGCTCTTCACGTCCGGCCAGGGCGTCCGCCCCGGCAACCCCGCCAAGATCGGGCTCATCGACGAAGAGGAGCCGCGGCACAGCCAGCTCCGCAAGCTCATCAACAAGGGCTTCACGCCGCGCATGGTGAAGGTCTGGGAAGAGAAGTTCCGCCAGATCACCACCGAGACCCTCGACGCCATAGCCGAGAAGGGCGAGTGCGACTTCGTCTCCGATATCGCCGTCCCGCTCCCGCTCCTGCTGATCGCCGAGATGATCGGCATTCGCCGCGAGGACCGGGAGCGCTTCCACGAGTGGAGCGATGCGATGATCGCCGCCGACGGCAATTTCGATAAGCCCGAGATCGTGGCCAAGGCCGGGAAGGCATTCTTCGAGTACACGACCTACGTGAAGGAGATCATCGCCGAGCGCCGCAAGGAGCCGAAGGACGATTTCGTGAGCATCCTCGTCCACGCCGACGACGAGGGCATCCTCGGACGCTTCGAACGCCACAGCGAGATCGAAGGCTTCGACGAGAGCGCCCACATCGAAAGCGCGACCACCGAGCTCATCATGCTGCTCGTGCTGCTGATGGTCGCCGGCAACGAGACCACGCGGAACGCCATCTCCGGCGGGATGCAGGCGCTCATCGAGAACCCGGAGCAGCGCGAGAAGCTGCTGGCCGACCCGAGCCTGCTGGCCTCGGCCACGGAGGAGATGGTCCGCTACGTCACGCCGGTGCACTCCTTCGGCCGCACCGTCACGCGCGACACCGAGCTGCATGGCGTGCCGATCAAGGAGGGGCAGAAGGTCTTCATCCTCTACACCTCGGCCAATCGGGACGAGCGCCAGTTCGAGAACCCCGACACCTTCGACATCACGCGCAACCCGCACCACGTCGGCTTCGGCATCGGCAACCACTTCTGTCTGGGAGCGAACCTGGCCCGCATGGAGATCCGGGTGGCCTTCGAAGAGATCCTGCGCCGCTTCCCGGACATGGAGTTCGCCGACGGCGGCCCGATCGTGAAGCCGAGCTCGCTGGTGCGTACCTGCGCCCAGATGAACGTCCGCTACACGCCGGAGAGCCGCGCGGTCTAGCGGGTTGGTGGGGAGCTAGAGGCTCGCGATCAGGGCGTCGAGCTCGCCGCGGACTTCCTCGGCGTTCTTTTGGAACATGGCGAGGATCGGTGCCAGGAGCTGGCCCGAGATCATCTCTTCGTAGGACTCGAGCGCCTGGATCTCGGCGAACCACCGGGCCACGCGCGGGCGCACACCCGCCGCGAGCTGCGAGCCCATGGCCAGATGTTCGAGGCGCAGGACGTAGGGCAGGGCGCAGGCGTCGGCGAGGCTGAAGTGCTCGCCGCAGACCCACGGGCCGCGGTCGTCGATGGTCGCCTCCATCTCGTCGAGCATGCCGATGAACGCTCCGACGGCGCCGCGCATCTCGGGGGCTTCGATGCCGTTCTCGATCACGCTCTTGCGGGCGGCGCGGCGGGCCGGGTCGGGGATCTGCGACCACGCCGCCTCCTGCACCTCGGGCGGCTGGCCGAGGATCATGGGCCGCGTCGCGATGCCGTAGGTGATGACGCCCGCGGCGGGGTGGACCTTCTCGTCGATGTGCTTCACGAACAGCCGCATGGCGTGGCGCTCGACCGGATCCCCCGGCCGAAGCGGCGGATTCGGGAACTCGTCGTCGAGATATTCGTTGATGAGCGTCGACTCGATGAACACGCGGCCGTCGTGCACGAGCGTCGGGACGACGTGGTTCGGGTTGAGCTTCACGTACTCCGGGTCGTGCTGGCCGCCGCCCTGGAGATCGATCTCGTGGCTCTTCCAGCCGATGCCCTTTTCGCCGAGAACGATGCGGACCTTCTGGGAGCAGCTCGAAAAGGCGTTGTGATAGAGCTCGATCATGGGGTCCCTTCGTTCTAGCTCTCGCGTTCGTAGCGGAAGAGGCCACCGTCCGACCAGAGTCGGTGGCGGGGGCCGTCGTGTTCGAGGGTTCCGTCCTCGTAGCCCGCGTCGCCCGGGTAGAGGATGCAGGCGCCGCCTTCGATCCGGTGGATCTGGGGGCGGAACGTGAGGATCTCGGCCGCGCTCAGCGTGGCGCTCGCTGCCGCGGTGTCCGGGTGATCGAGGAGCCAGGTCACGGTCACGAAGGTCGGCGGTGCGAGGGCGAGTGCGCGGGCGCGGTAGCGCCCGATGGCTTCGGCGGGGGTGAGCCAGGCGTGGTCGCCGATCTCCTGGCCGTCCACCTCGATGGCGGGGTTGCCCTCGACGCGCGCGAGGAAGAACCACGTGTCGAAGCGCTTCGTGCGCATCGCAGGCGTGATCCAACGCGAGATCGTGACCAGCTCGCTCGGTTCGACCACGAGCCGCGCCTCTTCGTGGGCCTCGCGGACCGCCGCGTGGCGCGCAGACTGCTCGGCGTCGCCATCGCCGCGAGCATGATCGTCGGGCTCGACCTTGCCGCCCGGGAAGACCCAAGGCGCCGCGCCGTCCTGGCCGGGCCGGACCGCGCGCTGCAACAGCAACACCTCGACGCCCGCCGATCCGTCCCGAACGGCGACGACGGTGCCCGACGGCTTCGGCTCGGCCGGATCGTCCGCGGGCTCGAGCTGCTCGGGCGGGAGGTGCGCGTTGTCGGGCGGTTTGCTCATGCGCCCCACGCCTTGGCGACGGTGTCCGTGTCGAGGATCGTGGAGACGGCGCCGAGCGTGTGCTGGAAGACCATGTCGACGTATTCGGCCGGAAAGCCAGCCACGGCATCGCGCGGGATCACGACCTGGTAGCCGGCGTTGACCGCATCGAGGCTCAGGTTCGTGATCGCGACGTTCACCGAGACGCCGGTGCCTACGATCGTGGTGACGCCGAGGTTGCGGAGGATGAAGTCGAGCTCGGTCCCCTGGAAGGGCGAGAGGCCGTGCAGGCGGGGCAGGACGAGGTCGGACTCTTCGACCGGGACTTCGGGAACGATCGCCGCGGCGTCCGAGCCGGGCGTGAGCGTCACCGGAGCCTTCGCCATGTACTGGAAGATGCGCGCGTTCGAGTTCCCGCCCAGACCGTCGGCGCGACGTTCGGCGGTGCAGTGGATCACGGGCACGCCCGCGGCCCGGGCCGCGGCCGCGAGGCGCCCGATGTTCGGGAGGATCGGCGCTGCGGCCTCCGCGAGATCTGGAAGTTGCGAGAGGTCGCCCACGACACCGCGCTGCACCTCCTGGGTCACCAGGGCGGTGTGCTTCGGGTCGAGCAGGGCGGCGAGGTCGAGGGGCACGGGCTCTCCTACTTCTTCCCGTCGAGGCTGAACGGGCCCTTGCCGAACTCCACGGCCACGGCCTTGCCGAGACCGGTCCCTCCACCGGTGACCACGACGACCTGGCCGTCGAAGGTGCCGGCCGGCAGCGCCGACGCGCCGAGCGCCGGCGGTTCGGGCAAGCCCATGCGTCTCTCCCTTTGCAGGCCGTGGAACCGGAGGGCCACGTTAGCGCGCCCGGCCAGAGGCGGGGCGGGGGTGATAGAGTGGGCGTCTCGGAGGCCCGTTGAGCGAAGCGACCCCTATCGACACCGGCAGCGAGGAGATCCTCGGCCGCCCGGAAGCCCGCGTCGCGGTGCTGACCCTGAACCGCCCCGAGGCCCGCAACGCGCTGACCTGGGAGATGAAGGACGCGCTCATCGAGACGCTGTCCGATCTGTCCACCGACACCGCGGTGGGCTGCGTGCTCCTGACCGGTGCGGGCAAAGGCTTCTGCGCCGGCGGTGACACGAAGAGCATGCAGAACGAGGGCGAGCCGCCGTCCCCCGAAGAGCGGCTCGCACTGCTCCACGGCGAACATCAGATCCCGTGGCTCTTGCACACCATGGAGAAGCCGACCCTCGTGGCGTTGAACGGCCCCGCGGCGGGCGCCGGGCTCGGCATCGCGCTCTCCGCCGATCTCCGGGTCGCCGCGGAGTCGGCCTTCATGACGACGTCCTACGCGCGGCTCGGGCTCTCGGGCGACTACGGCTCGAGCTGGTTCATGACCCACCTCGTCGGCCCGGCCAAGGCGCGCGAGTTCTTCTACACCTCCGAGCGCGTCGACGCGGCCGAGTGCGTGGATCTCGGGCTCGTGAACCGCGTTGTCCCCGACGCCGAGCTCGCCGATGCCGCCTTCGAGTGGGCCCGCCAGGTCGCCTCGGGCCCGCCGGTTGCCCACGGATTCATGAAGGACAATCTGAACCGCGCCCTCACCCTCGGTCTGCGCGAGTGCCTCGACCTCGAGGCCGAGCGCATGGTCGCGGGCGCCCAGACCGACGACTACCTCGAAGCCATCGCCGCCTTCTCCGAGAAGCGCGCGCCGGTCTTCAAGGGCCGCTAGCAGAACTCGGGAGACCCCTTGGCAAGCGACACCATCCTGCTCGAGTTCGATGGCCCCGTGGTCACCATGACCAACAACCGCCCCGAGAAGCACAACGCGGCCAACGACGAGATCCGCTACCGCTACCGCAATCGCTAGGGCCGAGGAGGGCTCCATGACTTCGAACCGTGTCGCGCACGTCGCGGCCTCGATCGCCTTCGCTCTTGGGGTCGCCGCCTGCGGCGACGAGGCACCGACACCTGGGGCGTTGGGCGACGCGGAGAGCGGCCACGTCGCTGCCACGTCCTACACCGCGAAGGCCAACGCCGCCGTCCTCGATCGGCTGCCCTTCGACGATCGCGCCGACTTCGTCGCGGCGAAGCGTGGCTTCATCGGTTCTCGCAAGGACCCGGTGATCCGCAAGGCCGACGGCTCCGAAGTCTGGAACCTCGACCGCTTCGCCTTCACCGAGGGCGACGCACCCGACAGCGTCCACCCGAGCCTCTGGCGCCAGGCGAAGCTCAACCTGATGCACGGCCTCTACGAAGTGCAGGAGGGGATCTACCAGGTCCGCGGCTACGACCTCGCCAACATGACCTTCATCGCCGGCGACACGGGTTGGATCGTGATCGACCCGGGCACCACCATGGAGACGGGCCGCGCTGCGCTGGAGCTGGTGACCGAACATCTGGGCGAGCGCCCGGTGACGGGTCTCATCTACACGCACAGTCACATCGATCACTTTGGCGGCGCGCGTGGTGTGCTGCCCGAGCCGGGCGACACGCCCGTGATCGCGCCGGAAGGCTTCATCGTGGAGGCCGTCTCGGAGAACGTCCTCGCCGGCACGACCATGTCGCGCCGCGCCAGCTACATGTTCGGCTTCCTGCTGCACCGCGGGCCGCGCGGGCACGTGGATTCGGGCCTCGGCAAGGCATCTACCCCGGGTACGTTCAGCTTGGTCGCGCCCACCCGCACGGTCGATCACACGCCGACCGAGATCACCGTCGACGGCGTCCGCATGATCTTCCAGAACACGCCCGGCGCCGAAGCACCGGCCGAGATGATGGTCTACCTCCCCGATCGCAAGGCCATCTGTGGAGCCGAGAACGTTTCCCATGTGCTCCACAACCTCTACACCCTGCGCGGCGCGAAGGTGCGCGACGCCCTGCTGTGGAGCGGATACATCCAGGAGACGATCGATCGCTTCGGCGGCGAGGCGGAGGTGCTCTTCGCGAGCCATCACTGGCCGACCTGGGGCAACGCCGAGATCGTCGACTACCTGAAGAAGCAGCGCGACGTCTACAAGTACATCCACGATCAGACGCTGCGGCTGGCGAACCACGGCGAGACCATGATCGAGATCGCCGAACAGATCGAGCTGCCCAAGAGCTTGGCCGAGACCTTCGCCGTGCGCGGCTACTACGGCACGGTGAATCACAACTCGAAGGCCGTCTACCAGCACTACTTCGGATTCTTCGATGCGAACCCGGCGAACCTGAATCCGCTGCCGCCCGTCGACGCGGCGGAGCGCTATGTCGAGTTCATGGGCGGCGGTGCGGCGTTGCTCGAGAAGGCCCAGGCCTCCTACGACCGCGGCGAGTACCGCTGGGTGGCGCAGGTGGTGAACCACCTCGTCTTCGCGGAGCCCGACAACGAGGCGGCCAAGGCCCTGCTCGCATCCGCCTACGATCAGCTCGGCTACCAGGCCGAGTCGGGCCCGTGGCGCGACTTCTATCTGACGGGCGCGAAGGAACTGCGCGAGGGCATGGCTCCGCTGCCCTTCGAGACCACGGGCAGCTCCGACATCGTGGGAGCCATGCCGAGCGACCTCTTCTTCGATGCCCTGGCGGTCCGCCTGAACGGGCCCGACGCCGAAGACGAAGAGGTGACCCTGAACTTCGTCTTCACCGACATCGACGAGACCCACGTCGTCTGGCTCGAGAACGCCGTCCTGCATCATCGCCGGGCCGACGCCCCTGTAGAGGCCGACGCCACACTGAAGCTCACGCGCGAAACCTGGGATCAGATCATCACCAAGCAGACGACCCTGCGCCGCAAGCTCCTGGCGGGTGATATCGACGTCGACGGCAGCCGGCTCGCACTGATCGGGTTCTTCTCCCTGCTCGACGACTTCGACCCGGAGTTCCCGATCGTCACGCCGTAGGGGTCAGCGGTCGAGCAGGCCCACGACCTCGATGCCATAGAGATCTGCGGGGTGATCCATGGGGTCTCCGTCCGCGCGTCGGTGGGTGGGAACGTGCCCACCCGAGCGGGCTCGCGAGTGCTTTCAGCGGGCCCAGCGATCATACACTTGGCTTGGCAGCGCAGGATTCGTATTAGTATGAGGCAACGAGCGGCTCTCGCTCGGCTCACACGAAGGAGAATTCATGCGACGGATCGCTCGGATCGCCGTGTTCGCACTCGCAGCGGCGATGGTTCCCATGGTCGGCGCTCAGGCCGACGAGATCGGTGGGAGCGGCTTCGCCGTTCCGATGGAGCCCCAACCCGTGACCGCACCGCCGCCGCCCTACGTCGAGCTCGAGAGCCGGCAGGTCGCGGCCGGCGTCGGCATCTCGTGGGGCAGCGGCACCCTCAGTTTCGAAGGCCAGCAGCACGCGTTCTCGCTGAAGGGCGTGAGCCTGATCGATGTCGGCGTGTCGAAGATGATCGCCGAGGGCGAGGTCGAGAACCTCGCGCGCGTGTCCGACTTCGCAGGCCGCTATCTCGCCGTCGAGGCGGGCGCAGCAGTCGGGCAGGGCGCTTCGCGTCTGGTCCTGCGCAACCAGCATGGCGTCGTCATCCGGCTCTCGTCGGAGCTCGCGGGTGTCTCGCTCACGCTGGGGGCCGAGGGCTTCCAGATCGCGCTGCGCTAGCGCAACGGGATCGTCTCGCGGGGCGGCTGCGCGCCGCCCCGCGAGCATCCGGCCCCGTCCCCCTCTGTCGATGAAACGAAAGTTCTGCTGGCTCGCGCCCCTCCTCGTGCTCGTGGCGGGCTGTGCGTTCGGTCCGTCTACGCCGGAGGAGGCTGCCGCCCGGTCGCCTTGGGCATTCTTCGAATCCGCGCCGGACGACCTCTGGGCTTCGAAGATCACGGACTGGCAACTGCGCCAACGACGCGACGCGCCGGTGCTCGCGGCCTCGCCCGATGAGGCTCGCCGCCTTCCGCCCGATTGGGCCCTGCTGCGCGAGAAGTCCCTGGCGTTCGAGCAACGCGAACGCCGTGCTCTGGCGAAGCGAATCGCCAAGTTCAGTCAGGACGAGGCGCGCAGTCACTTCCGCTGGGATCCCGACACCAATCTGGCGGACGACCCGTGGCCCACGAGCCTCGAACTCTATGCCCAGAACGGCGACGACTGCGATGGCCTCGACCTGATCGCCTACGACCTGTTGCTCGCCTTCGGCTTTTCTGAAGCGGAGCTCTTCCGCGTCGTCGTCCGCCGCGACCGCGACGGTGCCCACCACATGGCGACGCTTTGGTTCGAGGATCCCCATGACCCGTGGATCATCGATGCCACGGGCGCGATCTCGCGCTTCGTGCGCCGCTTCTCGGAGTTGCCGGGCTGGACGCCGCTGCGCGTCTTCGACGAAGACGAGATCTTCGGGGTCGCCGGCCGCTAGCGCACCCTCTCAGGGGCGGAGCGTGTAGCGGCGCGGCGCGTTGCGGGCCAGAGTGCCCAGCATCTTCTAGGACACCATCGGCCGGCCGCCGTTGGGGTGAAGCACCTGACCCGTGGTGGTCCGTGAGGCGTCCGTGGCGAGATAGAGGACGGCCTGGGCCACGTCCTCGGGGAGGGAGAGCCGGCCGAGGGGCACGCGTTGCCGCACCTGCTCGCGTACCGCCTCCATGCGTTCTTCGTCGACGCTGCCATCGGGCTTGCGTGCGCGGCGCGTGCTCATGCCGCCTTCGACGTAGCCAGGTGCCACGGCATTGACGCGGATGCCGTGGCGGCCGACCTCGGCGGCGAGCGAGCGCGTGAGTGACACGACGGCTGCCTTCGACATGGCGTAGGTCGCCAGGCCGGGCAGGGGGGTGTAGGCGCCGCTCGAAGCCATGTTCACGATGGTGCCCGAGCCGTTGGGAGTCATGGCACGCACCGCCGCGCGACAGCCGAGAAAGACGCCCTTGGTGTTGACGTCGATCACGCGGTCGAGCTCGGCATCGGAAGTTTCGGCGACGGCGGCGTCGCCGATGACACCGGCCAAGTTCACCATGATGTCGAGCTGCGGCCCTGCTGCGGCCACCAGGGCGTCGATCGACTCGGAAGACGTGACGTCGGTGACGAGGGCTTCGGCCTGGCCGCCCGCTTCTCGAGCGGCCTTGGCCACGGCGTCGAGCCGCGTGGCATCGAGGTCGCCGAGAACGACCCGCGCTCCCACGGCCACGAGGGCGCGCGCGATCGCTGCTCCGATGTCGCTGGCTGCGCCCGCCACGACGGCGGTGCGGTCGGTGAGGTCGTATGCGGCTCGCGGGTCCGGGTCTGCCGACATGGCGGGGACCATAGGCCACGCCATGCGGGCCGCACCACGGAGGGCCGGCGCGGGCTTGGCGGCTCAGTTCTTCGGAGCCGGCTCGGGCTCGTCGTCGAGCATGTAGCCGAGTTCCTGGAGGCGCTCGCGCAGGTCGGCGTCGGGTTCGACCACGGTGGTGTCGGCGGGCTCCGGCACGTACCAGACGAGCAGCGACGCGGCGTCGCTCAGCTCGCACGCCGGGGCTTCTCGGGAGGCTCTCCGGGCTGCGTCGGGCGCGAGGGCGGTGGCCGTGTCGAAGGGGCGCTCGACATCGCCCAACACGAATCGCACCGGTGCCGAGCCCGTACGCGGAGTCAAGGTGAGCGCAGCCCCCGAAAGAACGATCTCGTCCTCGTCGGCGACGAGCTCCATGGCGCGCGTGGCCTCCCATCCGCGCTGCTCCTTGCGTGCGCCGGCGCGTACGCGGACCTCGAGCGCGCCGTCGACCCGCGTGATCGAATCGTCCGGTTCGAGGGACGGCGCACGCGGGTCGCCCTCGGCCCCCGACACGGCGAAAGCCACGGTCTGCGTCGTTCGGCCGCCGCAGACTCGCAGATGCCAGCCCGTGCGACGGGTCGCCATCCGGTGGTCGAGGGTCCGCTCGAGACGGCTCTGGAGTTCCGGGTCGTACCAGGGTGCCTGTTCGCCCGGGTCGCCCACGAGGTCGAAGACGCGCGTCGAAGCGTCCGGCGCGAGGGTGCGGATGAGTTTCCGGTCGGCGGTGATGAGAGCGTCGGCGTGGGCTCCGTCGAGCCGCGTCGACGCAGTCAACGCGTCGCGGATCGGCCCGCCGCCGCCGATCGTGGAGAGGAGGCTTCGCCCCTCGATCTCGGGGGGCAGGGGCCAGCCCGCTGCCTCGGCGAGGGTCGGGAGCGCGTCCATGATCGATACGAGGTGTTCGATCGGCGCCGCCGCCGGGGCCTGGTACGGGAGCTTCATCACCAGCGGAACGTGGATCTGCTCTTCGTAGAGCGTGTGCCCGTGGTATTGCCCGCCGCGCTCGCGGAACTCCTCGCCGTGGTCGCCGGTCACGACGATTGCTGCCGCGTCATAGAGCCCGCGGGTGCGGAGCTCGCCGAGGAATTCGCCCAGGGCCTCATCGGCGTGGCGGATCTCGCCGTCGTAGCGTCGCACCGCCGCGCGCACGACGGCCTCCGGTGCATTCGGCGCGATGGCCTGGCCCGGCTCGCGCGGGCGAAAGCCGGGGTAGACCTTGCGTACCGACTCGAGAGGCGGCGTGTAGGGATGGTGGGGGTCGAGCACGTGGAGGTAGAGGAAGAGCGGCAGCGGCTCGGAGTCGAGCGTCGCGAGTGCCTGGGCGAAGACGGCACGGGCGTCGCTTTCGCTCCCCTTCTTCAGCCACTCCCGGGCGCCGAGGTCGATGAAGCGCGCGAACCCCTGGGCGAAACCCCAGGTGTGGAGGATGTTCGGGTTCGTGCTCACCCCCACGGTCTGATAGCCCGCCGCGCGCGCCACCTCGGGCCAGGTCAGAAGCTCGGACGCCAGGCGATCCTTGCGCCGAACCGTGCGGTGGGATTCGGGGTCGAGGCTCGTCAGCAGCGACGCCACCGAGGGCCTCGTCCACGGCGCGGGCGCGTAGGCGCGCAGGAACCCGACGCCGTCGGCGGCGAGGGCGTCGAGGTGGGGTGAAGTCGGCAAGGCGTAGCCGTCGAGGGAGGTGTGGTCGGCGCGGAGGGTGTCGATCAGGATCACCACCACGAGAGGCGCGGTCGATTCGGCCCGAGGTGTCTCGACGATGGGGTCGGCAAGCCAGACGGAACCCGGGCCCAGGGTCGCGAACTCGATCGTGTCGCCGGCCGCGACGTCGAGTTTCGGGTCGGCGGTCTGCCAGCTCGCGGAGGCGCCGACCGCGTGTTCCGAACTCTCGCCGGCCACGGTGACGCGGATGCCCGAGTCGGGTGCTGCGCCCGCGCCCGGGGCAAAGCCGAATCGGAGCCGCCCCGCCGCTCGGGCTTGCCAGTTCTGCTTCGTGCCCGCTTCGAGCTGGATCGCAGGCCGGGTTTCGCGGGCGATCTCATGCCCTTCGAGAGTGAGGGCCGTGCCGTCGGCGGTCGACACGAGCGGGGCTCGTTCGCGCTCGGCCGGCTCGCTACTGCACGCCGCGAGGGCGAGCGGCAGCAACGCAAGGAGCGAGGGCCAGCGACGCACGCCGGAGCCCATGCGCACGCAGGGTTGGAGAAGGTCGGAGCCCATGCGCACGCAGTCTACGGATTCGGCACCATCGTCGCCGGCTTCGTTGCGCGTTGGCGTGGGGCTTCGGGCCGGCTGCTAGCCGAGACGGAAATTGGGGTTCTCGGGCGCGTCGCGCGCGTCGAGGACCTCGTCGATCTTCGGCACCTGCTGCGAGCCGGCGGCGAGGGCGGCGCGAGTGGCGTCGCGGTTGTTGCGATACACCGCGCGCTCGTCCGTGGCTTCGGGGTTCACCCAGACCGAAGCGATGATCACGAGGCCATCGACCTCTTCGCGCTCGACGGTGCCCTCGACCACCGCGTCGGCGACGCCCGAGGCCACGCCGGCCTGGGCAGCGCCCCAGGTCATGCGCGCGTGCTCGGCGCTGGAAATCCCCGCCTTGTTTACGAAGAGGGTGTAGGGCTTCACCGGGAGGCCGGGTTGCAGCACGGCGATGAACGGGGCGTGGCCCGTGGTCGGTGTCGCGAGCGCCTGGGCCCAGGCACTGCCGACTGTCCCCTCCCGCTTTCCGATCACGGTGTTCACGTGGGCTGCGTCGAAGCCGTCCCCTACGAAGGCTTCGCCGATCTCGATCTCCGGTCGTGCGATGCTCATGCTGCCTCCCAATCGATCGTGGGATCGTAGCTCCGCTCGCGGCTCGAGCCTAGATGACCCCCACGCCCGCCAGTGGTTTCCCCCACTGCCCGCGCTCGCCCTCTCGCACCTCGTCCGTCCGCACCCCGCCTATGCTACCCCCTGTCGAAGCGCGGAGGTGGGATGAACTTCGATTTCTCACCCGAAGAAGAAGCCTTCCGCGAGGAAGTCGAGCGATTTCTGGTCGCGAATGCCTCTCCGGACGTCATGGACCCGAATCCGGAGCAGCTCTCCCAGACGGTGGAGACGCCCGCCAAGCGCGCCTTCATGCGCAAGGTCGCCGCGCGAGGCTGGCTCGGGATGTCCTGGCCGAAGGAATACGGCGGGAAGGAACTCTCCGGCGTCTATGACTTCATCCTGACCGAGGCGCTCTCGCGCTGGGGCGCACCCCAGTGCGGCAAGGGGGTCGGCATCGTCGGGAAGACGATTATCCGCCACGGCAACGAGCAGCTGAAGCAGTACTTCCTGCCGCGCATCATCCGCGGCGAGGTCGAGTTCGCCATCGGCTACAGCGAGCCCCAGGCGGGCTCCGACGCGGCCAACATGCAGCTCAAGGCCGAGCGCGACGAAGCCCGCGGCGGCTGGGTCTTGAACGGCCAGAAGATCTGGACCACCAGCGCCCACTTCGCCGACTGGTATTGGGTCGGCGCCCGCACCGATCCGGAAGCCAAGAAGCACAAGGGCATCACGCTCTTCCTGATCCGCATGGACGACCCGGGCCTCGAGATCCACCCCACCATGACGATCGGCGACGAGCGCACCAACGACGTGTTCTTCGAGGACGTCTTCGTTGGCGACGACTTCGTGGTGGGCCAACTCAATCACGGGTGGACCTACATCTGCGAGGCCCTCGACCTCGAACGTTTCGCGATGATGCCGGTGGGCCCCCTCGAGAAGAAGGTCGAGTCGTTCTGCGAGCACGTGCGCGGAGCCGAACGCGACGGCCAGCCCGTGCGCCACGACCCTGGTGCCCGCCACGCCATCGCCCAGGCGGTGACCGGCCTCGAGGTTTCGCGCATGCTCCAGCGGCGTGTGATCGCCGCCGCCTTGAAGGGCGGCGTCCCCACGGTCGAGTCGTCCCAGTACAAGCTCTTCATGAACGAGACGGGCCAGCGCGTGGCTGACGCGGCTCTCGATGTGCTCGGCCCCGCCGGCCAGCTCAAACCGGGCGCCGACGGCGCGCCGGTCGGCGGCCGCTTCGAACGCTCGTATCGCTACACCGTCGTCGACACGATCGGTGGAGGCGCCAGTGAGATCCAGAAGAACATCATCGCGCGCCGCGGCCTCGGCCTGCCGCCCTGCTACTGAGCGGCCGGCCATGAAGCGCAGGCCGCGAGCGATCACGACTGCCCGCCGTCTCGTTCTGGCGTTCCTTGTTTCATGGACGCCGGCCGTCGCCGCGGCGCCGCCCGATGTCGTCGTGTTCCTCGCCGACGACATGGGCTTCTCCGACCTCCCCGGCTACGGCGGCGAGGTGGAGGCGCCGCAGATCGAAGCGCTTGCCCGAGAGGGCGTTCGCTTCAGTCAGTTCTATGCCACGCCGCGCTGCAGCCCCACGCGAGCGGCGCTCCTCACCGGGCGCACACCCCACGCCGCCGGCGTCGGCTGGCTCGCCGATTCTCCCACCGAGCACCGGGCCTATCGCGGCGCCATCCGGCCCGATGTGGCCACCTTGCCGGAACGGCTCGCCGCGGCCGGCTATCGCAGCTACGCGGTGGGTAAGTGGCACCTCGACCCCACCTTCGATGCGGCGGGTCCGGATTCGCCGCGAGCCCGCGGGTTCGAGCGCTACTTCGGCGTGCTACAGGGTGCCGACGATCTCTATGCGCCCCAGTCGCTGGCCCGGGATGACGCACCCCTCCCGCCCCCGGCCGCACCCTTCTACCTGACCGACGCCATGAGCGCGGAAGCCGCCGGTTGGATCCGCGAGCACGCGCGCGACACTCCCGAGCAGCCCTTTTTCCTGTACGTCGCCTTCACGGCGCCGCACTGGCCTGTGCAGGCGCCCCCCGCCGACGTGGCGGCCCACGCCGGTCGCTACCGCGCGGGCTGGGATGCCGCGCGCGAGCGGCGCGCCGGCCGGATCGCGGACCTCGGCGTGTTCGCCTCGACGTGGGCGCTCTCGCCCCGCGACGCGCGCGTGCCGCCCTGGGAGAAGGCCGATCATCCCGGCTGGCAGCGCGCGCGCATGCGGGCCTACGCGGGCATGGTGAGGGCCATGGATCGCGGCGTCGCCGAAGTGCTGGGTGCCGTGCGCGAGACCGGGCGCGAAGGCCGGACCCTGGTCGTCCTTCTCTCCGACAACGGCGGCTCCCCCGAGACGCTCTCTCCGGCGTCGGGTTGGCTGCGTCGTGCCGTCGGGTTCTGGACACCGGATCACTACGGCGACGACCCCGCCGTCGAGCCCGGCGGGCCCGACAGCTTCCAGAGCTATGGGCGCGCCTGGTCGAACGTTTCGAACACACCGTTCCGCGGACACAAGTCGGGGCTGCTGGAAGGGGGGATCGCGTCGCCGCTCATCGTTCGCTGGCCGTCGGGCCTCGGGCGCGCCCCGGGCTCCTGGGTACGCGATCCGGCCCACGTGACCGACATCGCAGCGACGGTTCTCGATGTCGCGGGCGTCGCGCTGCCCGGAGACCTCGACGGCGAGAGCCTCGTTCCCGTGCTGGCCGGCGATTCGCGCGCTCGCGGCCCGATGTTCTGGGAGCATGAGGGCTGGCGAGCCGTGCGCGATGGCGACCTGAAAGCCGTGCGTCCCTTCCTGGGCGACTGGGCCCTCTACGACCTGGCTTCCGACCGAACCGAACTCGTCGACCTCGCCGGCGAGCGCCCCGCCGACCTCGCTCGGCTCCGCGAGGCCTGGACCGAATGGGCCGAAGAGGCCGGAGTGAAGACCTGGCCCTGGGTGCTTCCGATGTTCGCGCGGGGCGCGGCCGTGCTGGGCCTCGTCGCCGTGCTGTCGTTGCTGGGGACCGTCTGGGGCGCCAAGACTCTCGCCCGCCGACGTCGCCTGGGCCGACCCTGACCGTCGCTACCGATCCCTGTCGGTTCGTCGGTGATGGGTGATCGCCCGCTCGTAGACGGCTTCGAAGCGTTCGGCCAGCTGAGACCAACGGTGCTCCAGCTCGACGTAGCGCCGGCCGGCGATGCCGAGCTTGCCCAGCCGGGCGGGGTCGTCGAGTAGCTCGCAACAACGGCGTGCGATCTCCTCGGGCTCGTTCGCCACGACCAACGTCTCGTCGTCCGCCGACAGAGCGGACGCTGCCTGAGTCGACGCGACGACCGGGGTCGCGCAGGCCATGGCCTCAAGCACCTTGTTCTGGATTCCTGCGCCATAGGGGACCGTGGCCACGGCGAGGGAGGCGCGGCACAGATCCGGGCGCAGGTCGTCCACCCGACCGACCACGGTTACGCCCGGATGCTCGCCCAGGCACCTGACGGCCCGGGTGGGCGCCTCGCCTACGACGCGCAAGCGGACCTCGGGCCGGCGCAAGCGGATCCTCGGCAGGATCTTGCTCACGAACTGAGAGGCCATCGCGATGTTCGGGTGGTAGGTCATCTTTCCGGACATCACGAGCTCGTCGGGCACGCGGGCGGGGACCTTGGGGGGGCGGAAGCGCTTCAGGTCGACACCATTCGGGATCACCGTGACCTCCGACCGGGCGTTGCGGCGGAGCCGGAGCAGTGCTTCGGCATCGATCGGTGAGGTCACCGTGACGAAGGGGAATTGGTGGAGCAAGGAGGCGTCGAACTCCTCGTAGGTGAGCGCATCCCAGCCCAGGCGCAGACCGACACGACGCCAGCCCCAGTGATCGAGAGCGCGCCGGTTCAGAAGGGACATGGCGTCCACCGTATCGAAGACGGTCGGGACGCGTCTTCCGAGCTGGCGAGCGAAGATCGCCGAGCGTGAATGCTCGAAATGGAGGACGTCGAACCCCGTCGGGTCGATCTCACGCGTGAGGTCGGGGACCCAACACAACCGCGCGTCGGTCGGTCGGAGGGATGCGACGGCGCAGGCCCGGTTCCAGACACGCCGGGCCCGCGACAGCGGCTTCGCAAAGATCGCGAACCCTTCGGCGCGCAGGGCCTCGAGGTCGCTGCGCTCCTCCTCCGTGAACCACAGGGTGGCAATCGAGATCTCGTGCCCGCGCTCGGCAAGGGCGCGCAGGGTTTCGATGGCTCGCGGTCGTACGGCGTTCGGGGTGTAGGGCAGGACGAAGAGGATTCGCATCGTCGCGGAGCCTAGCGTTGCGGTTTGCGGCGACCGGAAGATTTATAACTATCTGAAAACTATAGATATTTTGACCTATCTATTCCTATACGCGACGTATCGTATACTATCTCCGGACCGGCGAGCCCGCCGGGTCAGGAGACTCCCGTGGATTTCGAGCTGTCCGCCGAAGAGCAGGCTTTTTCCGCCGACGTCGAGGCCTTCCTCGACGAGCACGCCACCCCCGATGTGGCCGACGTCTGCCGCGAAAACATGGCCCAGATCGTGGACACGCCCGAGCGGCGCGTGTTCATGAAGAAGCTCTCCGACCAGGGTTGGCTCGGGATGAGCTGGCCCAAGGAATACGGCGGCAAGGAGATGCCGGGCATCTACGAGTACATCTTGAACGAGGCCCTCGCGCGCCGCGGCGCGCCCCAGATCGGCAAGGGCATCGGCATCATCGGCAAGACGTTGATCCGCCACGGTAGCGACAAGCTGAAGGCCGAGTTCCTTCCCCAGATCATCAACGCCCAGGTCGAGTTCGCCGTCGGCTACAGCGAGCCCCAGGCCGGCTCCGACGCGGCGAACATGCAGCTCAAGGCCGAGAAGGTCGACGGCGGCTGGATGCTGAACGGGCAGAAGACCTGGACCACGAGCGCCCACTTCGCTGACTGGTATTGGGTCGGCGCGCGAACGGATCAAGCGAAGAAGCACGACGGCATCAGCCTGTTCCTGATCCCGATGGATCACGAAGGGCTCGAGGTGCGCGGCATGCCGACCATCGGCGACGAGCTCACCAACGAGGTCTTCTTCAACGACGTGTTCGTGCCGGACGACTACCTCGTCGGCGACGCGGGCAAGGGCTTCCGCTACATCTCCGAGGCCCTCGACCTCGAGCGCTTCACCATGTTCACGTACTCGCCCACGGAGCAGCGCATGGAGGAGCTCATCGACTACGTGAAGTCGGCCACGCGCGACGGGAAGCCCTTGAAGGACGACCCGCATGTGCGCTCGCGAATCGCGAAACTCTCGGCCGAGGGCGAGGTGGCGCGGGTGCTCGGGCTGACGTTCGTCCACGCGGCCGGTCAGGTGGGTGCGAAGCCGCCGACGAACCAGGCCTCGCAGTATAAGCTCTTCGCGACCCAGCTCTCGCAGCGTGTCGCCAATGCCATGATGGATCTCCCCGGGGCTGGCGCGCAGCTGCGCGTCTACACGGGGGATGCGCCGCTCCGCGGGCGTCCGGAGATGAGTTACCGCTACTCGGTGATCGACACGATCGGCGGCGGCGCTTCCGAGATCCAGAAGAACATCATCGCGCGGCGCAAGCTCGGCCTCCCGAAGAACTTCTAGGAGTCGGGCTTGGCGGAATCCCAACCCATGCTGGCCGGAACCACGGTGCTCGATCTCGCGAGCGTCGGTCCGGCGGCCCGCTGCACGCGCATCCTCGCCGACTACGGTGCGGACGTGGTGAAGGTCGGGCCTGTGGCGAAGAAGGCCGGCAAGCAGATCCGCCCGCCGTTCTTCAGCTACGGCGCAGGGCGTGGGCTGCGGCGGGTCCAGATCGACTTGAAGGCGCCCGAGGGGCGCGACGCGTTGCTGGCGTTGGCAGCCAAGGCGGATGTCTTCGTCGAGAGCTTCCGGCCGGGCGTCGTGGATCGACTCGGCATCGGCTACGACGCCGTGCGCGCGGTGAACCCGGGCATCGTCTATTGCTCCACCAGCGGCTACGGCCAGAGCGGGCCCTACTCGCAATGGGCGGGGCACGACATCAACTACCTTGCGCTCGGCGGCTTCCTCGCCTGCAGCACGCCGCGCGGCGACGGCGGGCCGCCGATCCCCGGCGCCACCGTGGCCGACAGCGCAGCGGGCGGGATGCACGCCGCCATCGCGATCCTCTCGGCGCTGAATGCGCGACACACGACGGGGGAGGGGGCCCACCTCGACGTCTCCGTCGCCGACGGCGTGCTCCAACTCATGAGCCTCCACGTCGACGAGCACCTCGCCACGGGCGCCGAGCCTGGGCCCGGCAGCAACATCCTCACTGGGCGCCTCGCTTGCTACGACGTCTACGAAGCGGCGGATGGGAAGTGGCTCTCCGTGGGCGCCATCGAGCCGGCCTTCTACGCGAACCTTTGTCGCGCTCTCGGCTGTGAGCAGTGGCTGGAACATCAAAACGATGATGCCGTCCAGGATGGAATCCGCGCCGACTTCGCCGCGGCCTTCCGCACACGCGATCGCGACGCCTGGGTTACCGAGCTGGCGCCGGCGAACACCTGCGTCGCGCCCGTCTACGAAGTGTCCGAGCTGGTTGACGATCCTCACCTCGTGGCGCGGGGTGCCTTCGCCGAGGCCAAGGACGCCGAGCACGGCACGTTCCGCCAGACGGGGGCTGTGCTGGCCGGCGCCGCGCGCGAGCTGCCTGTGCATGAGGTCGCGGCAGCCGATCACACCGACACCGACGCCGTTCTCCGCGAGGCCGGCGTCTCCGACGAAACGATCCAATCCCTCCACGCCGCCGGCGTGGTCGAGTAGAGGAGCTTCCATGTCCGAAGAGCTGCCCGCCGAGGTCGAAGGCTGGATCGGCGAAAAGCGATACGAAGAGGCCGGCGAGTTCCCCGTCGAGATGGGGTACGTCTACACGACCTGCGCCTCGGTGGAGAACGGCAACCCGCTCTACTGGGACGAGAAGGTCGCCCAGGATCTCGCCGGCGGGCCCGTCGCGCCGCCGACCATGATCTCGGCCTGGTTCCGCCCGCACTTCTGGGCGCCGGGTCGCACGGAGCAGGCCCAGCCGCTCCAGGTCCACTTCGACTTGAAGGAGAAGCTCGGCCTCCCCGAGGCTGTGATGACCGACAACACGATCACCTTCGGCGAGCCCGTGCGGCCGGGCGATCGCCTGCGCACGCATCAGCTGCTGCGTTCGGTGAGCACGCCGAAGACCACGAAGCTCGGCTCCGGTCGCTTCTGGGTGATCGATGTCGTGTACGAGAACCAGAACGGCGAGCACGTTGGCACCGAGAGCTACACCGGCTTCGGTTACCGGAGAGATTCGTGATGAGCGTGGAGAACCTCACCCTCGGTCGCATCGAAGCGGGCCAGGTCGTCCCGGAGCTGGCCTACGACGTGACGGCGACGACCGTCGTGCTCGGGGCGCTCGCGAGCCGCGACTGGCGACCCATGCACCACGACAAGGACTTTGCGGTGAATCGCAACGGCGTGCAGGACATCTTCTTGAACACGCCGAATCAGGCCGCGTGGTTCGAGCGCTACCTGACCGACTGGACCGGGCCGAAGGGCCGCATCGGGAAGATCCAGTTCCGCATGAAGGCATCCGTCTTCCCCGGCGATCGCATGGTCTTCAAAGGCACGGTCACGCGAACGGGGACCGACGACCAGGGTTGCGGCTGGGTCGACCTCGACGTGAACCTCTCGGTCGGGGATAGGACCGTGACCGACTGCACGGCGCGGCTCGCCGTACCGACCGACGACGACGACAACCCCTGGCAACGCCGCGGCGATGCCTGGCAGCCTGGCCAAGAGCCGCTCACCCCGGGGCGATAGGAGCACGAGATGGATCTCGATTTCAGCGAAGAGCAGCAGATGCTGCGCGACATGGTTCGCAGCCTGTGCAACGAGTACTCGCCCGTCGAGGTGGTGCGCGCCATGGAGGACGACCCGAAGGGCGTCCCCGAGGAACTCTGGAAGCAGCTCGGCGAGCTCGGCCTCCTCGGCCTGCTGATCCCGGAGAGCTACGGCGGCGCCGAGCAGGGCATGCTCGAAGCGGCGCTCGTGTACGAGGAGTTCGGTCGTGCGCTCGCGCCGTCGCCGCACTTCGTGAGCTCGGTCGTATCGGCCCGACTCCTGCTGGCTGCGGGCAGCGAGGAGCAGAAGCAGACGTGGCTCCCCCAGATCGCCAGCGGCGAGGCCGTGCTCACGCCGGCCTGGCTTGAGCCCGACCGCGGCTTTGGCGACGTGGGCGTGCAGCTCCGAGTCGAAGCGGATGGCGATGGCTTCAAGCTCACCGGCACGAAGCGTCACGTACTGTTCGCGAGCACGGCGGCCCGTCTCGTGGTGCTCGCCCGCAACGGGGACGACGTCGAATACTTCCTCGTCGACCCGAACGCCTCGGGCGTGACCCTGACTCAGCAGCGCAGCCTCGCCGCAGACACGCAGTACGACGTCGAGTTCGCCGGCGTGCGCGTGGCAGCGAGCGATCGGATCCCCGGTGGCTGGGCGGTGTGGAACAGCGTGATGCTCGATGGCGTCATCCTGCTCGCCGCCTGGGCCATGGGCGGTGCCGAGCGTGCCGTCGAGGTGACCACCGACTACGCCAAGGAGCGCAAACAGTTCGACAAGCCCCTCGGAGCCTTCCAGGCGATCTCGCACTACCTCGCCGACGCCACGACGAACGTCGACGGGGGCAAGGGCCTCGTCTACGAAGCAGCCTGGGCACGCGGCGAGGGCCGCGACGTGGCCCGGCTGGCACCGATGGCGAAGCTCTTCGCCTGCCAGACCTACCGGGACGTCACGGCCATGTGTCAGCAGGTCTGGGGCGGGGTCGGCTTCACCATCGAGTACGACATCCAGCTCTACTTCCGGCGCGCGAAGCAGCTGCAGATCACCTGGTGGGACCAGTCCTATCTCGAAGAGTTGATCGCCGCCGACGTGCTGGACCGCGAGGCCAGCTAGCGCCGAGGAGGCGGGTGTGAGCGACGACTCGAGCGATCGGATCCTCGACGGCCGCGCTTGGACGGATTTCTGTCGTGCGCTCGAGGCGGCGGGGCAGGTCGTCTTGCGCGACAGCGGCCCGGCCGACGCCTTCGACCGTGCCGAGGGGTATCGCTACCTCTCTCGCCTCACGCGCGTCGCCCTCGAGACCTTCATCGAGACCGCCGACCCGGCCTTTCCGACCTTCCGGCGCCCGTCCCACGAGACGGTCAAGATCGGCGCCGACAATCCGGACAACTACTACCAGGCCGCCACGATCTCGGGCGAGTACGAGTACGTGATCCGCGGCAAGCGCAACACGATCTACTACCTGGGTCTCGGCACCTACTACGGGAACTACGCCAAGGGAGTCGAGCGTGGGCAGTCGGGCTACCTCGATTCGTTCGAGGTCGGGCCCGACGATCGCTTCGAAGTCACGCTGTCCTGCGACGAGCGACCCGGCAACTGGCTGCCCATCGAGCCGCGCAGCGATCTGCTGATCGTGCGTCAGAGCTTCCAGGATCGCAGCGCCGAGCAGACGGCCGACCTCGAGATCGAGTGCGTGGGTGGGCCGAGCACGCCCGACCCCATCACGCCCGCCTTCGTCGACGTCGGCCTCCAAGCCGCCGCCGCCTATGTGGCGGGCACCGCGAACCTCTTCACCGACTGGTCCGAGAGCTTCGCCCGCCACGACATGCAACGGCTCGACCCCGCCGTCGCCGCCGCCGCCCACGGCGACCCGAACATCGCCTACCTCTACAGCTCGTGGGAGCTCGAGCCGGACGAAGCCTTCGTCATCGAAGTGACGCCGCCCGCTTGCGAGTACTGGAACCTCCAGGTCAACAATCACTGGATGGAATCCCTCGACTACCGCTGGCACCGCATCGCACTCAACCACCACGAGGCCGTGCTCGAGGCCGACGGCTCCGTGCGAATCGTCGTGGCCCACGAGGACCCAGGCGTTCCGAACTGGCTGGAGACGGCCGGGCACCGTCGCGGGAACGTCTGCCTGCGCTGGGTCGGCGCGAAGGAACACCCGGTGCCGGCAGTCCGGGTGGTGAAGCGGGCCGGGCTGCACGCCTAGGCCACCCCTCAGTGCCTGCTACGTTCCGCTCCGAAATTGCGAGAGCGGAGCAGAGCATGACCTGGAACTTCGGCGATCTCCTCGACGGCTGCGAACGCGTCCTGCCCGGTGACGCGCCGGCGCTGATCCATGCGGGAAAGCGAGTCAGCTGGTCTGAGTTTGGCCGGCACAGCAACAACGTCGCACGCCGCTTTCTCGAGCGGGGCGCCGTGGCCGGCGACAAGGTCGGGTTCTACCTGCGCAACGACCCCGCCTACATGGAAACCCTCGGAGCCTGTTTCAAGTCGCGCCTCGTCCACGTCAACGTCAACTACCGCTATCTGGACGACGAGCTCCTCTACATCCTCGACAACTCCGACTCGAAGTTCGTCGTGTTCGACGCCGAGTTCGCGGAGCGGGTCGATGCGGTGCGCGGGCGCCTGCCCGGGGTCGAAGCGTGGCTCCAGGTCGGAGGCGACGAGCTCGCACCCTTCGCCGAGCGCTACTCCGACTGGGCCGAGGCCGGCGATGGCGCCCCCCTCGAGGTCGACCGCAGCGGCGACGACATGCTCTTCATCTACACGGGCGGCACGACTGGAATGCCGAAGGGTGTGATGTGGGAGCACCAGGCCCTGTGGGGTGCACTCGGGGCGGGCAAGAACACGCCCGCCAGCAAGGGGGTGGCCCCGGAATCGGCGGAAAGTCACATCGCCAACGTCGCCGCCAACGGCCCCGGCGTGATCCAGATCGTCGCCTGCCCGTTGATGCACGGCACGGGCTTGTTCACGGCCATCGGCAACCTCACCGGCGGTGGCTGCGTCGCGACGCTGGGGGGGCACAAGTTCGTCCCGGAGGATCTCTTCTCGGCGGTGGAGCGCGACGGTGCTGGCTCCGTCGTGATCGTCGGCGATGCGTTCGCGCGACCCATGCTCGAAACCCTCGACGCGAACTCCGGCCGGTGGGACCTCTCGAGCCTGCGCGTCGTGATCTCGTCGGGCGTCATGTGGAGCCGCGAAATCAAGGAAGGGCTGCTCGAACACCACGACGGGATGCTGCTGGCCGACATGTTCGGCTCGTCCGAGGCCGTGGGCTTCGGCTCTTCGATCTCGGGCAAGGGCAGCGGAACGAAGACCGCGAAGTTCCAGGTGGGCGAGCACTGCAAGGTCTTCAGCGAGGATCACGTCGAGGTTGCGCCCGGGAGCGGCGAGCGCGGCTTCATCGCGCGCTCGGGCCCCATCCCCAGCGGCTACTACAAGGACGCCGAGAAGACCGAAGCGACCTTCCCGATGATCAACGGCACGCGCTACTCGATCCCTGGCGACTGGTGCACGGTGGAGGCCGACGGCACGCTCACGCTTCTCGGCCGGGGCAGTGCCTGCATCAACACCGCGGGCGAAAAGGTCCACGCCGAAGAGGTCGAGGAGACGCTCAAGCAACATCCGTCGGTGGAGGATGCCTTGGTGTTCGGACTGCCCGACCCGAAGTGGGGAAATGCGGTGACCGCGGTGGTGGAACTCGGTGACCCCGCGCGCCTCGACGAAGTCGAGATCCGCAGCTTCGTGCGCGAGAAGCTCGCCGGATACAAAGTGCCAAAGCGGGTGCTCGCCGTTCCGACGATGTTCCGCGCCCCGAACGGCAAGGCCGACTACAAGGCCGCCACCGAGTGGGCCAAGGGGCAGCTCGCGGCCGTCTAGGCCCCTTCGGCCAGGGCCTTCAGGTTGAGAAGCTGTCGGCGCATCATGATCCAATCGAGCCAGGGGCCGAGGGCCCAGACGAGCCGGTCGCGAAGGCCCGGCCGCAGCTGGACGGCGAGCTTCACGACGAGGCGACAGCCCGGCCCGTCCTGTGGCTCGATGCAATACGACACGATCATCGGCGGGAAGAGCCCCGACGCGCGTGGTCGCAACGTGATGTGGCGGTCGCGCTCGAACTCCGCGAGATCGAAGATGGACATGAACCGCTGGCCCACCTCGAGGGCGTCGAGGCCCGGCTGGAGCTCGGGCGGGCTCTTCCGGCCGAGGTTGTCGATCCAGTCGTAGCTGTAGGGTGCGACGCGGAGCTGGCAGAGCCAGCGGAAGACGGTGGCCGGATCGGCGAGCACCGTGACGCCCCGAAAGCACGCGTCGTTCTGGCCGGGGAGCAGGGGGTCGCAAGGGAACACCCGCTCCCTCTCGGCTTGGGTCGTGCCCCACGATCGTCCGTATTCCCGCCAACGCACGAGACCAGGGTATCCTCGTGGGATGAACTTCGTCGAGACCCTCCGCCTGGGCGAGGCCGTCACGCGCGTGCTGCTCGACTCCGAGCAGACGAGCGAGATCCACGTGGCCGAGGAGCTGACCGGCCGGGCAGCCTTCGCGCGCTTCCGCGAAACACTCTTCGACGACGAAGAGGGAAGGGCGCTCCTAGCCGAGCGCCCGGAACTCTGCTCCGAGCAGGTCGACTTCGATGCGCTCCGTCGCCTCCCTCCCGAGACCCTCGGCCATCACTACGTTGCCCACCTCGATCGCCACGGGCTCTCCGCCGAATCCCAGGCCACGAGCACGCGATACGTCGAAGACGAAGAAGTCGCCTACCTGATGCGTCGCTTCCGTCAGACCCACGACGTCTGGCATGCCCTCACGGGCCTCGGCATCGCGGGCCACGAAGAAGTCCTGCTGCACGCCTTCAGCTACGGCCAGCTACAGCTCCCGGTCTCGGCGTTAATCATGCTCTTCGGTGGCGTGAAGCACATGGTGTTCGAGGCTCGCTGGGAGACGTTGCGGAGCGGGGTGCTCGAGACCTGGCGTTCGGGCCGCGCCGCCGCGCCGCTGCTTCCCGTCTACTGGGAACGCCATTGGCCAGAGTCGATGCAGAGTATTCGCGAGCGCCTCGACGTCTCGCAGCCCGCCCCCAGCTAGCCGACGGATCTCAGTCTTCGTCGAGGAACGAACGCAGATCGGGCGGGGTCTCCATACGCTCGAAGGCACTCACATTGGCACCGCTGGTGTTGCCGGTCGGAATGGTTCCGAGCGCAGATCCGACTATGCCCGCCACCATGCGAAATGACTGACCGAGGATCTCCTGGAGATCGCGCCGCGCGATGCCAACGCGCAGCATGCCCAGATGGCTCTGGGTGTGGGGGACCACGAAGGCCTGGCCGAGCACGTGGGCCCGTTCGAGATGCCGGAACGCGCCATCGAGATCGCCAGTCGCCCGGCAGCCCGATGCTCGGTTCATCTCGTTGGAGAACGCTTCCCGAAGCGTCGCCTTCATCCCATGAACCCGCTCGGACGGTATAAAATGAAGAGCGTGACGACGGCCAACCGAGGCGAAACTTCTTCCACTCTTGCGGAAGCAGGTTCCAAAGGCGCCGATCGGTGAGAGACTCCCATGGCGCCGGGGAGCGAAAAAGCAGGGGAAAGCCATGACGACCGAGGTCGAGGACTTCTTGAACGAGTGGCACCGCATCGTCGCGGAGCGCGACCTCGACGGGCTCCGCCGCGTGCTCGCCCCCGAGATCACCATGGGTGCGCCGCCATACTGGGCCCGTATCGAGGGCCACGCCCGCGTCCACCATCTGCTCGGCCTGATCGTGAACACGATCGAAGGGTTCACCTACCACCGCGAATGGGTGCAGGGCTTCGAACTCGCGCTCGAGTTCACCGGCCGGGTCGGCGAACTCGATGTCCAGGGCATCGACCTCATCACCCTCGACGACCGGCTCGTGATCACCCGGCTCGACGTGATGATCCGGCCGATGAACGCCCTCGAAGCGCTCCGCGACATCATCACGCCTCAGATGGTGGCGTTCCTGCAGGCCGAAGAGAGCTAGGCCGCGGCGGTCGCGGCCACGCGCGTGACGTCGAGCTTTGCGAAGCCGCGCGTCAAGTAGGAGTCGGCCCTTTCCGCACCGCCGGGGCACAGCTCCCGATCGTGCAGCAGCGGGACGAGCGTCTCCAATGCGACCCGGGCTTCGAGTCGGGCGAGCGACGCTCCGAGGCAGAAGTGAATGCCGAAGCCGAAGCCGAGATGGCCGCTTGTGTCCCGGTGCAGGTCGAAGCGCTCTGCGTCCTCGAAGCGACGCTCGTCGCGGTTGGCCGAACCGATCATCACGAGGACTGTGCTCCCTTCCGGGATGCGTGTACCTCGGATCGTGGTGTCGCGCGTCGTCTGACGAGGCATGAAACGGAAGGGCGACTCCATGCGAATGGTCTCCTCGACGAGGTTCGGGATCAGGCTCGGATCCTTCGTGACCTCATCGAGGACATCGCGGTTGCGGAGCAGCAGATCGGTGGCGCTTCCGACGGAGTTCGTCGTCGTCTCGTTTCCGGCCACGAGCAGGACCGTCGCGAAGAGCAGGACCGCCTGGGTATCGAGAGGCTCGCCGCGGCTCGGGTCGACGAGGACGCTGATCAAGTCGTCGGTCGGCTGCGTCCGCCGCGCAGCGACGACGGAGCGCAGGTATTGCAGGAGCTCACCACCGTTGGAAAGCGCGCCGGCGGGTGAGCCGGTGCGCGAGCTGCCCGAGATGCTGTCGATGACCCCGGTGCTCCAGCGACGGAAATCCGCGATGCGGCTGGCATCGACGCCCAGCATCTCGGCGATGATCGTCATGGGGAGCGGGTGGGCGAGTTTCTCCACCACATCGAAGCATTCGGCGCTCTCGAGCCCCGCCACGTAGCCTTCGCTCAGTTCCCGGACGCGGCCTTCCCACGCCGCGATGCGGCGCGGCTTGAAGCCCCGGTTCACGATCTGCCGGAGCCGCTCATGGTTCGGGGGGTCGGAGCTGATGATCGACTCGGGTGCGCCTCGCAGCTCCAGTGGGTTGATGCGGGCACGCACCAGGAAGCGCAGCATCTCGAACACATCGCGCGGGCCGACCTTCTTCCACGTGTCCAGGAGGAGTACGTTGAACCCCGACCGCGACGAGAAGAGCTCGGGCTGCTTGAAGACCTCGGCCGCTTCGTCAAAGCGGGTGACGCAGAAGGCCTGGGTTTTGTCGCAGACGTGGAGGGTCTCCTGGGCTCGCAGTTCGGCGTAGATCGGGTAAGGGTCGTCCCAATGCTTGGGGTCGAAGGGGCTGAACTCCACAGCGGAGGCTCTCCTCATGAAATTGGTCGCCTGCCCCATTGAGAATCGGATAAATTAGGCAGGTGTCAAGTACTGGGAAGTCGAGCGCCAAAGGGCGCCCCGCGGGCCGGCCCGTGGGCTCCACCGCCGAGGCCACGCGGGTCGAGATCCTCGATGCGGCCTTGGAGGCCTTTTCGGAGGCGGGCTTCGAGGCGATGTCGGTCCGCGAGCTGACCCGCCGCCTCGGAGTCAGCCACAACCTCGTCCACCACCACTTCGGATCGAAGGAAGACCTCTGGCGCGCCGCTCTCGACCACGGTGCGGGGCCCACGGCGAACGAACTCCTCGAGTTGCTGGGCCAGAGCGTCGGGAGTCCCGATTCGAAACGGATCCTTCGGACCGGGATGGAGAGCGGCATCGAACTGCTTCGGCGGCGCCCGGCCGTGGCGCGTATCGTGGTCGACGAATCGGCGCGGCCCGGCCCCCGCCTCGACTACCTCTATGAGCGATACCTCGGGCCCATGGTCGAGACCCTCAGCCGCTTCCTTGCGAACTCTCAGCTCGAGGGCTTCCGCGACGTCGAGCCGCGGGTCGCCACGCTCTACGTTCTCAGCTCGGTCTCGGCGCCGTTCGCTCACGCGGCACTGGCCGAGAAGCTGGGCCTCGGCCGCCGCTCCCACGATGTCTACACCGAAGGCCTCGTCGACCTCGTCCTCGACGGCCTGATGCCTTCGGGCAAATGAAGGACCTCAGGGGTCCGTGTGGCGCACGCGGACCGGTAGGTCCATGACCGGTTCCCCGTCCGTCCGCTCATCGGCCCCGGTCGCGTAGGCACCGAATCGCACGGCGAGCGGGAAGGCACTGGCGCCGTGGAGCATGGCGCTCAGGAAAACCGTGAGCAGCCTACGCAGATTCGGATCGCCTTCGGTGGAGTTCCGTCTCAGCGGCGGAGGGCGACCATGTGCTCGGCGGCCATCAGTTGGTCGCGAGAGATGGGCTGCTCGGCGCCGTCTTCGGCGATCCTCGAAAAGCCGAACCCCTCGGCACGGATCGATTCGTAGAAACCGTCCGCGTCGTCGTAGCGACCCGGCGACCACTCGATCGCCGCCCGGAAGGTCGGGTTCGAGCGGATCGCTTTCGCGCCCGCCCATACGAAGGGCTCGTGGCCTTCCGTGTCCGCAAGCATCAGGGTCGCGTCGGGCATCAGTTCGTCCGCCGTGTAGGCGGTCGCCTGGGTGGTGACGAACGTGTCCTCCATCGATGCCCGGGCGGCTTCCATCTCCTTCAAGGTGGCTTCCGACCCCTCCACGAAGCCGTTCATCGAATTGCCCCGCAACGCCTTCAGCTCGACTTCTCCCGGCTGGTCGGAGCAGACGCCCTGGACGACGCGCAGGCGATCGAAGAGGCCGTTCAGGTGGGCCGAGTGCCGCAGGTTCCGGACGTGAGTCGCGTTCGGTTCCACGGCGACGACGTGGGGCTGCATGGCGGCTGCGAACAGGGCGTAGTAGCCGCAGTTCGCGCCGATGTTGAGGACGTGCTCGGACCGGCCCGACGAGAGTTCTCGCGCGAACCAGACCGAAACCCACGCTTCCCAGAACCCGTCGAGGGCGAGGTGGGGGACGATCCCTCGATCCGAAGAATCGACCACCATCCGCAATCCGCCGTTCCGGATCGCCCCGAGCGGCGTGATGAGCAGGGTCCGGTCGCCCAGATAGAGCGCACTGGCCGAGTCGCGGCAGGTGGATTCGAAGACCTCGCGGGCGCTCTCCCTCCATGGTTCAGCCCTCCGCCGCGACGTCGAAGCGGCTCACGTAGTTCGCGAACCGATCGAGGATCTCAGGCCCGCTGAGGCCGTAGTCCTCGGCGCGGTAGGCGTGGCCGCCGTGTTTGCCCTGGGGGTTCTTGCCATACCAGTCGGCCATCGAGGCTTCGGCTTCCACCGAGAGTGGCAGATCGATCGCTGCCGCGTTCCTCGCGCACCCGCATCGTGTTCTCGACCCAGCCGGCGTAGAGTTCGAGCTGCCAGCGGCCGATGGCTTCGAAGTCGAGCGTGTCCTCGTGGATGCCGCGCCAGCCCGTGACGAGGCTGCATACGGATGGGATCACCTCGGCGGGGTCGCGATGGGTCTGGATGAAGCAGGCGTCGGGGTAGACCTCGAGCAGCGCGTCGAGGTTTCGCATGTGGGCGGGGTACTTGAGCACCCACTGGCGGCCGGGCGTGCTCGACCCGATGAAGCGCAGGATGTCGCGGTGGCGCTCGTAGGCGGGCCGCATGTCCTGCCCGTCGAACCACTTCGTGTAGCTCGGGATGTTCGCGTTGGCGTCGAAGGTGTGGTCGACGAAGGTCTGCAGGAAGAGGTGGCGGCACTCCTCGGGGCCTTCGGGCGTGAGGTTGTGGATGGCGCGCAGGCCCGGGTCGAGCCAATACGTGAGCTTCAGGCCCTGGGCGGCGGCCTTGAAACGCGGATCCCCGGCCCACGCGTCGCGCGGCGGGCGCGGCCCGGGCGCCGCCGCGAGCCAATACTCGAGCACCTGGCGGTCGGGATCCTGACCCATGAGGAAGTGGAGCGCCGTTGTCCCGGTGCGCGGGAGTCCGAGGATGAAGATCGGGCGTTCGATCTTGACGTCGTGCAGGGCCGGCTCGTCGTGGAAGGCCTTCTCGAGTTGGAGGCGGCTCTGAAGGATGCCACCGAGCATCCCCTCCACCATGAAACGGCCGAAGGGGTTGAGATTCGATTCTTCGTTGTAGGCGTCGAGCAGCGTGTCGAAGCCCTCGCGCCAGGGGCCGACGCCGAAGTCGCTGAGGCCCGTGGCTTCGCGTGCGGCATCGAGCAGGGGCTCGGCTTCGAAGCGCGCCTCGCGGCCGCGAACGCGGTCGATTCCTCGACGAGTCGCGTTGAAGAGACGGACGGGGAGGCGTTGGCTGCGGGATCGCTGCATGGTCGGCGACCACCGTACCACCTTCCCGCGTGGCACGGCCCGATTCAGGCGTGCCGAACCCGCGTACGTTACAACCCGAGCTCGCGCGCGATCATGTCACGCTGGAGTTCGCTCGACCCTTCTCCGAGTTCGAACACCTTGCAGTCGCGATAGAAACGCTGGATCGGGGAGTCGGACATGAACCCCGCGGCGCCGTGGAAGTGGAGCGCGCGTTCGACGATCTTCGTGCAAGCCTCGGTGGCAAAGAGCTTCGCCATGTTGGCCTCGCGGCCGTGGGGGAGGCCCCGATCGGCGGCGATGGCGGCGCGGTGGCAGAGCAGGCGCGCGGCCTCGATCTGCACGGCCATGTCCGCGATGCCGAAGCGAACGGCCTGGAACGTGCCGATCGGCTTGCCGAACTGGACTCGCTCGCCGGCGTAGGCCAAGGTCGCCTCGAATGCAGCGCGGGCGACGCCGATGGCGAAGGCGGCCGATGCGATCCGGCCCAGGGTCAGCGTGCGCAGGGCGTCGAGGAAGCCGACGTGCTCCCTCCCGATCCGGTTCTCGCGGGGGATGCGACAGCCCTCGAACACGAGCTCGGCCATCTCCGACGCGCGCACACCGAGCTTCGAGAGTGACCCGGCCACGCGGAACCCCGGGCGATCGCGCTCCACGAGGAAGAGCGACAGGCCCTTCAGCCGTGCCTCGGGTGCGGTCGAAGCGACCACGACGAGGAAATCTGCGATCGGTCCGTTCGTGATGAAGAGCTTCGATCCATCGAGGATGTAGTCGTCCCCATCGGCCACGGCTCGGGTCGCGACGGAGCCGGCGTCGGAGCCGGCGCCCGCTTCGGCGAAGGCCCACGCGCCGATCTTCTCGCCGCGCAGGGCGGGCGGCAGCCACGTCTTCTTCAGATCCCCTTCGCCGAAGGCCTCGAGTGCCGCGCAGGCGAGGGCCATGTGCACGTAGACGCCGAGCGCGATCCCCGCGGAGCCGAAGGCCAGCTCCTCGCAAAGGATCGCGTAGTCGAGGTTGCTGCCACCCGATCCCCCCGTCTCTTCGGGGAAGCGCAGCCCCAGGTAGCCGAGCTCGCCTAGCTTGGGGAAGAGCTCCACGGGGAATCGCTCGGTGGCGTCGCACGCCGCTGCGATCGGTGTGATCTCCTTGGCCACGAATTCGCGGACGCTCCGCTGAAGCTCGCGCTGCTCGTCGGACAGATAGAAGTCGGGCTCCGCCATCGCGCTAGCGCCCCTCGAAGGCCGGCGTGCGCTTCTCGTCGAAGAAGGCACGCACGCCCTCCTGGTGGTCCTCGGTCTGGATGCAGTTCACCTGGGCGAAGACTTCGTAATCGAACTCGGCATCCCGGTCGAGATCGAGGGAGCGGCGGATCGCGCGCTTCGTGAAGGCGAGGGCGATTGGCGGCCCGGCGCGCAGCTTCGCCGCCAAGGCATCGACCTCGGCGTCGAGCGCCTCGGGGGCGACGACCCGATGGACGAGTCCGAGGGTGAGGGCCTCGTCGGCGCGCACGAGCTTGCCCGTCATCATCATCTCCGTCGCCGCGCCGAGGGGGATGAGCCGGGGCAGGTAGTAGCCGGCCGACATGTCGCAGCCGGCGAGACCGATTCGCACGAAGGGCGCACCCAGGCGGATGCCTTCGGCCGCAACGCGGAAGTCGGAGCAGATCGCGAGGCCGAACCCCCCGCCCACGGTGTCGCCCTGGAGCTTCGCGATCACCGGGATGTCGAGGTCCGCGATCCGGCGCACCGGGTCGAGGTAGCGGTCGACGATCGGCTCCCACTCGGCGGGCTTGCGCTCGATCATCTCCGCACGGTCGGCGCCGGCGCAGAAGGCCCGGCCTTCCGCGGCGAGGACGAGCACGCGGTCGTCGCTGTGCCGCACTGCATCCAAGGCCTCGATCAGGGCTTCGAGCATCTCGAAGTTCAGTGCGTTCATCCTCTCGGGCTGGGCCAGCGTGATCGTCGCGATGCCGTCCTTGCTCTCGAGTCGCAGGGGTGCGGTCATGTTCTCTCCAGTGGGCGAAAGGCGTAGTCCACGTCCATCTCGGCGACGGTTTCGCCGTCGTCCCCCGCCAGTCGGGCGTGGACGGTGAGTTCGGAGCGACCCTCGCGGGCGAGTTCGTCGAGTACGCGGTGGATCTCGTCGGCGGTCACCCGCGCCGTGCCGTGCACGGCACCGCGCGCGGGCCGCCGGTATCGGATCTCCCCGCGCCGCGCGAAGGGGAACGCCTTCTCGAGGGTCTCGAGGCCGGCGGCCACCCCGGCCAGGGTCTCCCCGAACGTGTAGAGGAGCCCGGCGTGGACGGTTCCCGCGAGATTCCGGTTCGCCTTGCCGTCGGGGAGGGTCATCTGCACCTCACCGTCGGCGACTCGGTCCAGGGTGAGCCCCAGCCCGTCCGTGTACGGAATCGTCGCGAGCGTTGCGCTCATGGCGGCCGCGTCCACGCCTCAGGCCTCGAGGCCGAAGGCGCGGATCGTGTTGTCGCGCACGATCTTGCGGTAGGCCGTGTCCGAGACGCCGAGGCCTCGGAGTTCTTCGAGCGTCCTGTCGAAGGTGAGCAGCGGGTAGTCGGTTGCCCACAGCACCTTGTCCTGGCCGTAGCCGCTCGCGAACTTCACGAACTCGGCCGGCCAGTGCTTCGGCGTGCGTGCGCTCGTCTCGACGTAGACGTTCGGGTGCTTCCAGGCGAGGATCATCATCTCCTCGTGCCATGGCTGGCCGATGTGGCAGCCAATGATCACGAGCTCGGGGAAGGCGAGGGCGACCTCGTCGAGGTAGATGGGTCGCCCCGCGTCCGAGGGCAGGAGCGGGCCGGTATGGCCCACCTGGATGGCGACGGGCAGGCCGAGCTCCACGCACTTGGCATAGACCGGCCAATACATCTTGGCGTTCGGCGGCGCGCCGACGGTGCCGTCGCCATAGGCGTAGGGTTCGAGGCGCACGCCGCGGAGCCCGAGCTCCCTCGACAGCCGCTCGATCTCGCGCACGACGTCCATGGGCTTGCCGCGCGGGTCCACCGTCCCGACGCCGGTGAAGCGGTCCGGGTGCTTCCCGCAGATCTCGGCGACCTCTTCGTTCGTGATGATGTGGTAGTCGCCGTAGCCGAACGCCGAGAGCATCAGCCGGTCGACGCCCGCCGCGTCCATGTTCTCGATGATCTCCTCGGTGGTCATGCCCCGCTCGAAGAGCGGCAGCGACCCGTAGCGCTCGAAGATGCTGATGAACTCCGGCGGCCAGCGGTCGAGGGTGCCGGGCTGCACCAGGGTGGCCCAGGCGTCGATGGCTCCGACGGTCTCGCTCATTGGGTCTCCTTGTTGGCCGCCTTCGGCAGGGCGAGGGCCCTGGGGCGGCCTCTGGCGCTGCATCCTAACAGCTTGACAGTTTGTCGGCAAATGTTAAGTTGACCGCCATGGCAACACGACCTGCACAAGGCCCCGAGCCGGCCGCAGACCGCACCCGCGATGGCATCGTCGAGGCGGCCCGCCGGCGCTTCCTGCGCTTCGGCGTGCGAAAGACGACGATGGACGAGGTCGCCCGGGAGGCCGGCTGCTCGCGCACGACCCTCTACACGCACTTCCGCAACAAGGAAGACCTGTATGGGAGCCTGCTCGAGCAGGACGCCGAGGCGTTCATCGCCGAGGCCTCGGCGGTGTTGGCGACCGAGGCGAACGCCGGCCAGAAGATCCAGCGCATCGTAGGCATCACCCGTCAGACCTACGCGCGCAACCACGTCATGCGCCTGGCGCTGGCCGGTGATGCCGAGATGAGCCTCGAGCCGATCGCCGACGCCTTCACGCGCGAGCAGGAGCAGCGCATCGTGGATCTGCTCCGCCAGGTGCTCGAGGAGGGCGTGGCGGAAGGGTCGTTGCGAGCGCTCGACACCGAGCGGACCGCGTACCTGATGTTCCACCTCGGGCGCGTCTTGGTCGAACGCGAGACGGCGGGGGCTGCCGACTATCCCTTCGACGAGATCATGGCGCTCATGGACGACGTCTTTGCGCGCGGGATCGCGAAGCGACGCCCAACACGCGGCAATGGCCGCAAGCGAAGCACCTGACCGGAGACCGCCATGGCATTTCCCCGCTGGACCGAAGAGCACGGAGTCTTCCGCGAGAGTGTGCGGCGCTTCACGGAGGAGGAGATCCGGCCCCACGCGGAGAAGTGGCAGGCCGAGGGGAGCTTCCCAAACGCGCTCTTCCGCCGGGCGGGTGAGCTCGGCCTTCTCGGTATCCGCTTCGACCCGAAGTGGGGCGGCGCCGGGCTCGACTACTGGTACACGGTGATCCTCGTGGAGGAGCTCGTCCGCGGCCGCGACATCGGCTGCGTGGTGGGCCTGCTCGTCCAGTGCGAGATGGCGACCGCCGTGATCCATGACCACGGTAGCGACGCCCTGCGCAACGAGTGGCTCGCGCCGGCCATCCGGGGCGAGCGCATCGCCGCCCTCGGCGTGTCCGAGCCCGGCGGCGGCTCCGACGTCGCGTCGCTCCAGACGACGGCTCGCCTCGACGGTGACGACTACGTGATCGACGGCTCGAAGATCTTCATCTCGAACGGCGCGCGGGCCGACTTCGTGACCTTGGCCGTCCGTACGGGTGGCCCCGGAGTGGAGGGCGTCAGCCTCGTCGTCTGCCCGACGGATGCGAAGGGCTTCCAGGTGAGCCGGCGTCTCCAGAAGGTCGATCTCCACTCGAGCGACACGGCCGAGCTCTTCTTCGACGGCGTGCGCATCCCGCGGCGCAACCTCATCGGCGAAGAGGGCCGCGGCTTCCGATACATCATGGGCGCGTTCCAGGGCGAGCGTCTCGTGCTGTCGGTGATGATGAACGCGCTCTGCGACGACGTCCTGGCCGAGACGCTCGGCTACATGACCGAGCGCAAGGCCTTCGGTCGGCCCATCGCGTCCATGCAGGCCTGGCGCCATCGCATGGCCGATTGGATCACGCGTCTCGAGGCGTCCCGCGCGTTGACCTATTCCGCCGCCGAGCAGCTGGCGTCCGGTGACCGCGAGGGCGACCTGACGGTCAGTATGTCGAAGCTCTACGGGGCCGAGCTGATCCGCGGGCTGATCCTCGACTGCGCTCAGGCCTTCGGCGGCTACGGCTTCATGGAGGAGAACTACGTCGCGCGCTGCTCGCGCGGGGTGCAGAACTGGGGGATCGGCGCCGGGACGAGCGAAGTGATGCGTGAGATCATCGCCAAGCATCGCATGCCGGCGGGGCCCGGATGATGCGCCGGGCTGTCATCGCAGGTGTGGGCCACACGGAGTTCGGGAAGATCCAGGGCCGGACCGCGTGGCATCTCGAAGCGGAGGCCGCGGCGAGCGCCGTCGCCGACGCTGGTCTGCGACCCTCGGACATTGACGGGTTGCTCACGGACCCGGGGCCCAGCCAGGGCGTCCTCGATGGGATCACGCCGCACTTCCTTCGACTCGGTGCTCAGCTCGGCATCGATCCCGAGTACACGGGGTCGGAGATTCTCGGGGGCGCTGGGAGCGTCGCCATCGTCGAGCGCGCGGCGCTCGCGGTCGAGGCGGGGCTGTGCGAGGTCTGTCTCTGTGTCTATGGCGATGCCCCGCTCTCGAGTGCGGGCGCCTTCGAGTACGGGCGCGGCGACGAAGCGGCGTTCGGCTTCTTCGGCGCCGTCGGGCTGCACGCCCTGGCGGCTCAGCGCCACATGCACCTGCACGGCACGCGACCCGAGCAACTCGGAGAAGTGGCGGTGGATCGCGGACTACCTGGCCTCCGAGCCCCTGGTGGAGCCGCTTCGCAAGCTCGACTGCTGTCTGGTCTCGGACGGAGCCGCGGCCGTGCTCGTCACGACGGAGGAGCGGGCTGCGGATCTTCGCGCGCCGGCGATCCGAATCCTCGGCCACGCACAAGCGCACAGCCTCTCGACCTACGCCTCCCCCGGTCATTTCGACACGCTTCCGGCCGCACGCTGTGGCCCGCGCGCCCTCGGTCAGGCCGGCCTGACGCCCGCCGAGGTCGACGTTGCTCTCCTCTACGACTGCTTCACCATCGTCGTCTTGCTTCAGCTCGAGGACTACGGCTTTTGCAAGAAGGGGGAGTCGGGGGCGTTCGTCGAGGGGGGCCGAATCGGGCCGGGTGGGAGCCTGCCCGTGAATCCGAGCGGCGGACTGCTGGCCGAGGGCTACGGCAGCGGGATGCTCCACGTGATCGAGGCCGTGCGGCAGCTGCGCGGGGAGGCCGGCGAACGTCAGGTCCCTGCCGCCGAGACCGCACTCGTCTCGGGCCATGGCCTCGGCATGAACACGCACGCAACTCTCGTGCTCGGGGCTTGACGTGATGCCGCACCCGCAGCCCGACGCCCTCACCGCGCCGTTCTGGGAGGCCTGCGGGCAAGAGCGGCTCGAGGTCTCGGCCTGCGCGGATTGCGGGCACCGCTTCCTGCCGCCGGGCCCCTGCTGCACCCGCTGCTGGTCGCCGCGGCTCGCGCCGGTGGAAGTCTCGGGCCGCGGGCGCGTCTTCAGCTTCGCCGTCTACCGGCGGACCTATCACCCGGGGATGCCGGCGCCCTACGTGGTCGCGCTCGTCGAACTCGACGAGGGGCCGCGCCTGATCTCGAACATCGTCGGCTGCGCGCCCGAAGGGGTCGCCATCGGCATGCCGGTCGAGCTCCGCTTCGAGCGGGCCGGCGAGTTCAACCTGCCACGCTTCGCACCTGCCGGCGAAGGGGGAGGGCGGCCGTGACGATCCGGTTCGAGCAGGAAGGGCCCGTGGCGATCCTCACGATCGATCGGCCGAAGGTCCACAACGCCCTCGACTTCGAGACGAGCGACGCGCTGGTGGATGCGTGGATGCGCTTCCGGGACGACGACGCCCTGCGCGTCGCGGTCCTGACCGGTGCGGGCGAGCGCGCCTTCTGCGCAGGCGCCGATCTTCGCAACGTCGGTGAGTTCTACAAGACGCTCACGTCGGCGCAGCGCCTGCGGCGTTCCGAGCAGGTGCCGGGTCTCGGCGGGATCACCAAGAACCTCGCGATCGACAAGCCGACGCTTGCCGCGGTGAACGGCCACTGTCTGGCCGGCGGACTCGAACTAGCACTGGCCTGCGACCTGCGCATCGCGTCGGAGAACGCGACCTTCGGCCTTCCCGAGGTCACCCGCGGCATGCTCCCCGGAGCGGGCGGGACCCAGCGCCTTCCCCGCCTCGTCGGGCCCGAGCGCGCCCTCGACCTGATCCTGACGGGCCGCCGCATCGACGCGCCCGAAGCCGAGCGCATCGGGCTCGTGACCCGCGTGGTCCCGCAGGCCGAACTCCGCGACGCAGCACTCGCCGTCGCGAGGGCCATCGCTGAGAACGGTCCGCTGGCGGTGCGGGCGGCGAAGGCCGCGGTGTGGCGCGGCCTCGACCTGCCACTCGAAGAGGGCCTGCGCCTCGAACAGCTGATCGCCGAGCCCATCCGCCAGAGCGAGGACGCCCGGGAAGGCCCGCGCGCCTTCCTCGAGAAGCGTAAACCCGAATTCAAGGGGAGATGACACGATGCCTGGCCCCCCCCGCCGTCACGTCGGACAGTACGTCGCCTCCGGAGACTGGAGCGACTACTGGACCACGCGCATCAGCCGCGCCGAGAGCGGCAAGATCCGCGTGCGCGGCTACCCGATCGAAGAGCTGATCGAACACCTCTCCTACGGCGAGTCCGCATTCCTGTTGTTGCGCGGAGAGCTCCCCGACGAGCGCGAGGCGGCGTTGTTCGACCTGGCGCTGCGCAGCGGGATGGACCAGCAGTTCATCAGTTCGGCCGCGTGCGCCGCGCGCTTCACGGCTTCGGCGTTCCCCGATTCACCGATTCCCGCGCTGGCGAGCGGCATCCTCGCGAGCGGTTCGGTCACGGGCTCGCCTCAAGAACCCGCCGAGATGCTGATCGAGGCCGCAGGTTGGGGCCTGCCCGACGAGCAAGCGGCGTCGCGCGCCGTCGATGCCTGGCTCGAACGCCGCAGCGCCGTCCCGGGCCTCGGCCACCCGATGCACAAGGAGGCGGAGCCGCGGGCGGTGACGCTGCGTCGCCTCGCCCTGGCGCGCGACGGCTGGCGCGAGCACGGGCGATTGCTGGATGCCATCGAGGCGGAGCTCGCGCGCCGCAAGGGCCGCGCCATCCCGATCAACCTCGCCGGGGCCCTCGGCGCGCTGCTCGCCGACCTCGGCTTCGACCCGCTTGCGATCGGTGGGATCGGGGCACTGAGCTACGGCATGGCCCTGCTCGCGCACATCGTGGAAGAGGTCCGCGAAGGCGTGCCCCTCCGCATCATCCCCGACGCGCTGGGTGCGCACTATGCCGGACCGGCGGAGCGATCTCTGCCGGCCGATCGTCGTCGGGGCCGAAGGTGATCCATCCCTACGCGCACTACCCCGCGCGCGCCGCGCTGCGTTGGCCCGATCGGATCGCCCTGATCGATGGCGAGCGGCGGCGCAGCTATCGCGAGTTGGATGAGCGCGCGACGCGGCTCGCTCGCGCACTCCTTGCTCTGGGCCTCGGGCCGGGGGAGCGCGTGGCCGTCGTCCAGGAAAACCGGATCGAGTACGTCGAGACGGTGATCGCGGTCGCCCGCGCTGGTGGCGTGCTCGTCCCGCTGCTCGGGGCGCTCACCGGGGGGGAGCACGCCTTCATGGCCCGCGATGCCGACGCCCAGTTCGTCATCGCGCTCGGCAGCGATGCGATCCCGCGTGCGGTGGAAGCGGCGGGGGAGCAAGCGAAGGTCCTCGCGTTGGCCGCTGACGAGGGCGCTCTAAATCTTGCATCGCTCGCGGATGGGCAGTCGGCGGAGCGCCTCGCGATCGACCGCCCCGAGAGCTCACTCGCCCAGATCCTCTACACCTCGGGCACCACCGGTGACCCGAAGGGCGTCACCCACAGCTACGCCAGCGTGGCCGCCGCCATGGGCGCGTGGGCGTCTGCCTTTGCCCTCGGCCCGGAAGATCGGCTGCTGGGCCAGCTGGCGCTCAGTCACTTCGGCGGCCGCGCGATGGACGCGTGCTGGGTCGCCGGCGCGACCCTCGTGATCCTGCCCGGGCCCGATCCGAAGGCGATGCTCGGCGCCATCGCGGAACATCGCGTGACGCTGGTCCTCGCGATCCCGACGCTGCTGCGGATGCTGCTCGACCACCCCGACGCCGCGGGTGCAGACCTGACGAGCCTGCGCGCCGTCGTCTACGCAGCGGCGCCCGCCGCGCCCAGCCTGGTTCGCCGCTCCCTCGAGCGCCTCGGGCCCGTTCTCTACACGGGCTTCGGTCAGACGGAGGCGTACGCGCTCAACACGTTCATGGATCCCGCCGAGCACGTGGCCGCGCTCGCGGCCGGGGGCGAGCGGCTGACCTCCGTCGGACGCGAGTGCGCTGGCGTCGCCCAGGTTCGGATCTGCGCCGAAGACGGGAATGCGCTCCCTCCGGGCGAGGTCGGCGAGATCTGCGTGTCCGCACCGTGGGTGACGCCCGGGTTCTGGAAACGCCCGGAGCTCGACCGCGAACGCCTGCGCGACGGCTGGCTCCGCACCGGCGATCTCGGTCGCATGGACGCCGAGGGCTACGTCTTCCTCGCCGATCGAAAGGAAGACAAGATCATCACCGGCGGCTTCAACGTATACCCCGCCGAGATCGAAGGGGCGCTCTCCGAGCACCCGGCGGTCGCGGAGTGCGCGGTCTTCGCGATCCCGGACCCGAAGTGGGGCGAGGCGGTGAGAGCCGCGGTCACCCTGCGCCCGGGCCACGACGTGGAGCCCGAGGAGCTCGTCGCCTTCTGCAAGGAACACCTGGCGCGTTTCAAGGTGCCGAAGGCCGTCGATGTGCTCGACGAACTTCCGAAGAGCGGCGTGGGGAAGATCCTGCGTCGCGCCCTGCGCAAGCCGTGGTGGAAGGGTCAGGAGCGCGGCGTCCATGGCGCCGAGTAGGAGAAGTCGATGAAGGCAGTTCGCCTCTACGAGGGGCCCGAGGTCCGGGTGGAGGACGTGCTGGAGCCCGAGGTGGGGCCCGGGCAGATCCGGGTCGCCGTCGAGGCCGCGGGCCTGTGTGGCACCGATCTGCACGCGGCGCGCGGTCATCTCCCCGTGCCGGGGTTGCCGGTGATCATGGGGCACGAAGGTGCGGGCATCGTGGAGGCCGTCGGTGCAGGTGTCTCCGAGTTCGGTGCCGGCGACCGCGTACTGATCCTTCCGAGCGAGACCTGCGGCAATTGCCCCGCCTGCCAGGACGGCCATCTCGGCCTCTGCCCGGCTGCGCGGATCTTCGGCATGGCGCGCGATGGCACCTTCGCTGAGAAGATCGCAGTCCCGGCCTCGTGCGCGCTCCCGCTTCCGGACGGGATCGCCTTCGAGCACGGGGCCATCCTCGCCGACGCGGTCGCGACGGCCTACCACGCCGTCGCGACGCGTGCCGGGATCACCGGCGGAGAGCGGATCGCGGTCCTCGGCTGCGGCGGCGTCGGCCACCATGCCATCCTGTTGGCCCGGCTGCTCGGTGCGAAGACGATCGTTGCAGCCGATGCGAGCCCCGGGTCCCTTCGCCGGGCCGAAGAGGCAGGCGCGGACGCCACGGTCGACGTGAGTTCCGGCAACGCGCGCAAGGCCATCCGCGAAGCGGCGGGTGGCGGCGGGCCCGATCTGGTGATCGAGTACGTCGGCAAGAAGGCTTCGGTCGAGCTCGCGATGGCGTCGGTGGCGCGCGGCGGGCGCGTGATCGTGGGCGGAGTCGGCATGGAGTCGCCGGCGCTCGGGCCGCTCGTCTCGTTCGTCGGGCGAGAGATCGGCGTGCTGGGCTCGATGGGCTACACGCGAGCCGAGCTCGATCGCGTCGTCGAACTCACGGCCACGGGGCGACTCGATTTGTCGGGCTCGATCACGGCGCGCTATCCGCTCGACCGCGCCGCCGAAGCCCTCGACGACCTCGAGAACCGTCGGAACGACCCCGTGCGCCTCGCGCTTCTCCCGGGAGCGTCGTCGTGAGCGCGGGTGTGCGGGCGCGAGCCGCCGTTGCCCACGCGGTCGGCGAGCCGCTTCGAATTGAAGAAGTCGAGGTGCGAGACCCGGGCCCGGGCGAGGTGCGGGTGCGCATCGCGGCGTGTGGAATCTGCGCGAGCGACCTGCACGTGTGGCGCACGGGCGAGGGCATCGGCTTCCCCGCCGTGCTGGGCCACGAGGCGGCCGGGCGGATCGAGGCCGTCGGCCCGGGCGTCGTCGAGCCGGCGTTGGGGCAGGGCGTGGTCATCGCGTGGACGCCCCGCTGCGGCCGTTGCCGCGCCTGTCTCGCGGGGCGGCCCCACGTCTGCGCCGGCATCACGACCAACGCGCAGGACGGCTCTCTCTCCCTCGGCGGAGTGCAGCTCGGCCGCTACATGAACGTGTCGGGTCTGTCGGAGCGGGTCGTCGTCCCGGCCGGCTCCGTCGTGCCGGTCCCCGACGCGCTCCCGCTCGGCGAGGCCTGCCTCGTCGGCTGCGGCGTTTCCACGGGCTTC